>DATMZM010000077.1:0-7404 GCA_035607445.1 Thermoanaerobaculia bacterium
CGGCGGTCGCGACCGACGCTCCGATCCCTCCGGGACTTCCGGACCTCGAATATCGCGGCGCCGAGGCGGAGCGGATCGATCCCCTGTTCGCGCGGCTCGGCTGGAAGACGATGCGGGCGCGGATCCCGCGCTGGCGGTGAGGGCTACTTCCCGACCGGCCACTCCTTCGGCAGCATCCCGAGCGGGTACCGATAGACCTCGAAGAGCGTCGCGACCAGCACCCCCTTCTTGCCCGCCCGGTGCGGGCTCACGAACTCCCAGACGGTCTCGCCCGCGGGGGTCACCTCGAACGCCTGGCCGTGATCGGACTCGGTGATCAGGGTGTCGCCGTTCGGCAGCCGCTGACAGGCTCCCGCCTGCTCGGAGGCGAGGAGAGGGATGCCCTTCGCGTCGGACGGCGCCGCGGGCGGCGGATATTGCCACTCGATCGTTCCCGACAGGGGATCGAATTCGAGCGCGCGCGAGGAGCGCTCGTGCGGCTGGTTGTCGAAGAGCAGGATCCTGCCGTTGTCGAGAAGCGTCGGCTGGTGCTGCCCCGCCCACGGGCCGCGCTGGGCCCAGACGAAGCGGCGCGCCTTCAAGTCGACGATCCCGATCGTGTCGATCTGACGGAACGAGACGAGCGCGTTGCCCGCGGCGAAGAGCGGCGAGCGGGAGGCGAGCCGGCCGTCGAAGACCTCGATCGTGTTCGAGTGGAGGACGTCCCCCGCCGGCAGGCGAGGAGAGAAGAGCTTCGCGTAGGGTGAATCGAGGAGAGCCCGCAGGAGCGAGATCCGATCCCGCACCTTGCCGTCCCGACCGACGACGAGGATCGAATCCTCGAGCACGAGACCCGTCGCGCTGATCTCCGGGATCCGCTTCGCCTCCTTCGCGAGCAGATAGACGGCGCCGTCCGGAGCGAGGAAGAAGTCGTTGTAGGTGCCGGCGTCGACCTTCCAGAGCAGGCGGGACGAGGGATCGAGCGCGATCAGCCCTCCCCCCTGGTAGATCGCGTAGAGGGTGCCGTCCGCCCCGAGCTGCGCGCGCCGGAAGAAGGGGGTCTCGTCGGTCGGCGCCTTGCCCGGAAACGCGCGCTCGAACGGATAGCGCCAGCGGTGGCCGATCCGCCCGGACATGTCCATCAGGATCACCTCCGGTGCGTGGCCGGAGGTGTAGAGGTTGATCCCGGGAAACGCCCGCTTCCGGTCCCAGACCGTCACCCCCGAGCCGACCGGGGCCCCCGGAGCCGCCTGGGAACCCGCGAGATAGGGCAGGGAGATCGTCCGCGCGAGGTCCTCCGGAGTGGCGTTCGCCGTATTGGCCGAACCGGTCGGAGGCGGCGCCAGGCGCCATCGGCCGCGCGGCATCTCGGTCTGAGGCAAGGCGGGCGGTGGAGCCTGCGCCTGGCGCTGGGCCCAGAACGCCGCACCGAGGGTCAAGAGGAGGAGCAAACCGAGCAGGGTGAGTCGTTTGCGGCCGGTCATGGGGTCTCCCGGGCGGAACCGCTATAATTCCACGAATCCGCGGCGCCTTCGGGCGCCGCCCGTTTCGACCAGCTGCGAAAAATCCCAGCGGAGAAAGTTCCCCCATGCCGACGAAAGCTCGCGTCGCCGTTCTCAAGACGAAGCCGGACACCGTCCTCGAGGACGTCGGGCGCACGATGGAGCTCGCCGAGGTCAAGAAGCACCTCGCGCCGGGCACGACCACGATCTTGAAGGACAACATCTCCTGGCACTTCCCCTTCCCGGGGGCGAACACGACCCCCTGGCAGCTCGAGGGGACGATCCAGAAGCTCCACCAGGACGGCTATTCCGACCTGGTCTGCGTCCAGAACAACACGGTCGTGACCGATCCGAAGAAGGGCGAGCGGCTCAACCGCTACCTGCCGATCCTCGACGAGTACGGCGTGCCGGTGCGCTACAACTGCTTCGCCGACGACCTGAAATGGGTGACCTACGAACCGAAGGGCAAGATGCTCGTGCTGCCCAAGATCTTCCCCGAGGGGATCAAGATCCCCGAGTTCTTCCTCGGCAAGAACATCGTCCACCTGCCGACGGTCAAGTGCCACATCTACACGACCACGACCGGCGCGATGAAGAACGCGTTCGGCGGCCTGCTCAACACCCGCCGCCACTACACGCACTCGTGGATCCACGAGACGCTCGTCGACCTGCTGACGATCCAGAAGGAGATCCACTCGGGCCTCTTCGCGGTCAAGGACGGCACGACCTGCGGCAACGGCCCCGGGCCGCGGACGATGATCCCGGTCGAGAAGAACATCCTGCTCGCCTCGGGCGATCAGGTCGCGATCGACGCCGTGGCGGCGAAGATGATGGGCTTCGATCCGATGTCGATCAAGTACATCCGGCTCGCCCACGAGGCCGGTTTGGGGGTGGGCGACCCGCGCGACATCGAGGTCGTGGGCGAGGACGTCTCGAACTGGAACTTCAAGTTCCACGTCGGCGACAACACGGCGAGCCGGATCGGCGACACGATCTGGTTCGGCCCGCTCAAGGGGCTGCAGAAGCTGTTCTTCCACACCCCGCTCGTCAACCTGTTCGTCTTCGGCTCGTTCTTCTACCACGACTACGTCTGGTACCCGACGATCGGCAAGCGCCGGACCGAGGACTACAAGCGCACCAGCCAGTGGATGCGGTTGTTCGAGCAGTATCCGGAAGCGCGCGAGCGGGAGCGAGCGGCGGCTTAAGGCCGGGTCCCCGGATGACCGAACCAACGTCCCCTCGGCCCCGGGCCGAGACGGTGCCCGTTGCCTCGGCCGGCGCCCAGGGCACCGATTCCGAAACCGACGCGGCCCGGCGAGGCTTCGAGCACCTCGGGCGGCGCCTGCTGATTCCGGCGCTCCTCGGAGTCCTCGCCTGCGTCGGATTGGCGCTCTACGCGGACGGCCGCAAGGTCGCGGCGCGGCTGGCCGAGTTCGACCTCCGCCTGCTCGCGCCGATCCTCGGCCTCTCGCTCGCGAACTACGCGTTGCGCTTCGTCCGCTGGGAGCTCTACTTGAAGCGCCTCGGCCTTCCCCTCGCGAGGGGGAAGAGCCTCGGCATCTTCCTCGTCGGCTTCCTCCTTTCGGTGACGCCCGGCAAGGCGGGCGAGCTGGGCAAGGCCTGGCTGGTGCGCGAGCTGGGGGGAGGCAAGGCCCGGCGCGCGGTGCCCGCGGTGCTCGCGGAACGGGCGACCGATCTCTTGGGGGTGTTCGTGCTCCTGGGGCTCGGCGCGCTCCCCTTCCGCGGCGGGGGGTGGATCGCCGCCGCTTGTTTCGTCGCGGTCGGGGCGGCGGTCGCCGTCCTCACCTGGGAGCGCGGCGCCGAGGCGCTCTTCCGGCTGGCGGCGAGAATCCCCGCCGTCGGCCGGCGCGTGGGCGTCCTGCGCGGGATCTACGACGACCTCCGGAGCCTCCTCTCGCCCGGGCTCCTCGCCGCGGGTTTGGGGGTCGCGGTCGTCGCCTGGGGCGCCGAGGGGATCGGATTCACCCTCGCGGTGCGGCAGTACGCCCCCCAGGCGGGCTATCTCTCGGGCATTTTCAACTACAGCGTCTCGACCTGCGCCGGCTCGCTCTCGATGCTCCCGGGAGGCCTCCTCGCGGCCGAGGGTTCGCTCGCCGCGCTCCTCCACAGTCAGGGCCTCGACGCCGCGGCGGCCGCCTCCGCGACGCTCATCATCCGCGCCGCGACCCTCTGGTTCGCCGTGCTCCTCGGCCTGCTCGCCCTGCCGTTCGTCGCGCGCTGGCTCGCGGCCCGGACGCCGAAGGGCGATCGGATCGATCGCTAAAGATCAGCCGAGCTTCTCGCCGCAATCGGGGCAGAACTTCGGATTGCCCTCGACCGCCTTGCCGCAGCCGGTGCAGAAGCGCTTGACCGACTGGACCGGCGTGCCGCACTCGGGGCAGAACTTGGCGCCGGGGGCGAGCTTCGCCTTGCAGCTCGTGCACTGGGCGCCGGTGACCGTCGCGACGTCGAGGCTCGCCATCCAGTCGACCTCGCGCGCCTTGGCCTGCACCTGCTCGCGCGCCGCCTCGGCCTGGGCCGCCGCCAGCTCTTCCGTGAGATCGGGCGCGCAGCTCTCGCAGAGCTGGGCCTTGGCGTTGAAACAGACGGGCTTGCACACCCAGTTGCCGCAGCGGGTGCACTGCTCGAAGAGCGGGCGGATCTCCTTCGTCGCGTCGTCGAGCGCGGCGTCGTGCGCCGGACCGCCGACCGCCCGTTGGATCTCGTAGGCCGTCGACGCCGCGCGCCCGAACAGGCCGCCGAAGAGGTTGTTCGCGGCCTCGAGAGCGGAGGTCGCCATCCCCAGCTTGGACGACTGGAACGTCGACATGTAGCCGTTGTTGCACTTCTCGCAGAAGAACTTGAACTGAAATCCCTTGTCCGTCGACAGGTCCTGATAATTGCCGGTGAACTCGACGTGCGGCATGGTGCGAACGCCTCCTCGAACGAAGTCGTTAATCTAGCACCGAGATCCGCTCCGGGAGCCGCTGCCGCTCGCCTCCCGGCAACGCGATCACGGACCGGGGCGAGTGCCCGGTCGCTCCGCCGACTCGCCGCCGAGAAACTCGTAGATCCGGCTCCCCTCGTCCTCGAAGCGGAGGGCGAAGAGGTCCGGACGGGCGTCCGCCCATTCCTTCTCGGGCAGGTCGTCGAGGCCGGGATAGCGCATCAGGTGCAGCCAGCGGACCTCGTGCTTGCGGAGGTTCGCGATCCAGGCGTCCGCGGACGGCGAGGTTCGCGGATCGCACGCGGGGTAGGCGGCGGCGTTCTGGAAATCCTCCGCGTTGACGTTCGCGAAGACCGCCCGCCGTTCGAGGCGCGGTCCCATCGCCGGATAGACGAAGTACTGCTGCGGGCTGCTCGCGACGGCCACCGTCCCGTTCCCGCCGTAGGCCTCGAGCCAGCTCCAGGCGCGGGCGAAGAGATGGACCGGCGTGGCGTGGACCGAGAGGTCGAGCGCCATCGCGCGCCCGCGATCGGCGACGCGAAAGGCGGCGAGGAAAGGCGCCGCGGCGAGCGCGAGCGCGAGCGCAGCGACCAGGAGAACGCGGGCTCGAACCCGAACCGCGACGCGAAGGCGAGGCGAAAGCGCGAAGGCGAGCGCGGCGAGATCCGCCCCGGCCATCGCGAGCCGGACGCTCCGGGGCATGTCGGCATGCAGTTGGAGGAGATCCTGCGCGACGAGCGCGAGCGCGAGCCCCTCGAGCCAGCGCTCGGCCGTGCCGCGCAGCTCGAGCGCCGCCAGGCCCCCCGCGAAGGCGAGCCCCAAGGCCCCGTCCAGATAGCGGATGTTCGCGAAGATCGTCCCCCGGTCGGCATAGGGCACGGCCGCCCAGACGAAAGCCTGCGCCGCGATCTGGCTCCAGACGAAGAGCGCCGCCCGCCGCCGGCCGCGCGGGAAGAACCATGGCAGCGCGAGAACCGGCAAGAGCAGGAACGCTTGCGGGCCGACGCCCAGCTCGAGCGATGGCGGCTTGGTGATGCCGAGCGTCGAGTCCACCAGCTGGCCGGTCGCCAGGTATTCGCCGAAGCGATCGAGCACGCTGTTGCGGCGCGGCAAGGTGGGCGCCTCGCCCTTCTCGGCCTCGGCCGCGGCGGCCGTCCCCTCGCAGCGGAGACCGAGCGGCCCGGCGCCGGACGCCGCGTTGCGCGCGTACCAGTAGCCGCCGAGGAGGGCGACCATCGCGATCGCACCGAGGACCTGCGGTGCGCGAACCTTCCAAACTCCGCGCGGCACGGCAGCGACCAAGAGGGCGCCCGCGAAGGCGAGCACGTAGGGCAGCGCGAGCACCTTCGTTCCCGCGGCGATCCCGAGCCCCGCGCCGGCCAGGAGCGCCGGCCCCCAGCGCGGCTCGTCGAGCCAGAGGAGCGCGAACAACGCCGCCGCCGCGAGCCCCGCGCCGACGATCAGGTCGACGTACTCCGCTCCGACGAAACGGAGAATGGTCGGCGTCAGAAGCGTGAGATAGGCGGCGAGCGGCCAGCTCTTCACGGCGCCCAGCTCGCGGGCCACGGCGCCGGCCGCGAGCCCGAGCAGCAGCCAGGGGAGGGCCGAGGCGAGATTGACGTACAGCTCGCTGTGCGACGGCGCCATCCACCACCAGAACCAGAGCGAGCCGTCGCCGGGCTGGAAGCCGTAGAAGCTCGTCGGCGGCGGCCCGAAGACCGGCGCCAGGTTCCGTTCCTGGAGCCAGGTCGCGGACAGCAGCAGGTGGTACATCAGGCTGTCCCACGAGAGCGGCGGCCGGAGCAGACCGCGCAGCAGCTCGCTGCCCGCCCCGTGGAGCGCAAGAAGGGCGAGCGCCGGACGCTCCCGGAGGCGCGCCCACGAGCGCTCCAAAAGAAGCCGCGCGGGAGCCCAAGGATCGGGATCCCGCTTCGCCCGCTGCAGCAGGCCGATCGTGAAGAGGGCGAGGCCCGCAAGCGCGAGATCGATCCGTAGGCGCCCCATCGCACCCAAGGCGAGGCCGATCGAGACCGCGATCGCGAGGGAGGAGAGCAGCCAGCCGGCGGCGAGCGCCAGCGGATCGCGCCGCGCCCGGTCGCCCAAGAGCGTCAAGGCCGCGAGATAGCCCGCCAGGCTGAGAAACGAGAGCGCCGCGAGCGTCAGCAACGCTCCCAGGACGTCGATCAGGAACATGGGCCGCGATTGTACGCGGGGAAGCCGCCCCGGCCGTCACTGGGGAGACCCGCTCGGAGTCGGCGCCCGGAGTCGGATAATGTCCCGCCCGTGTCCGCGGCCCCCCACTCGCTCACCGGCATCGTCGTCCATTGGCGCAACGAGGAGCAGCTCGCGGACTTGCTCGCCGGCTGGCCAAGCGACGGGCGCTTCGATCTCGTGGTGGTCGACAACGGCTCGCTGGGAGGCCTGCCGCCGGGCCCGTACCGGCTCGTCACGCCGGGCCGGAACCTCGGCTTCGCGGGGGGTGCGAACGCCGGGGCGGCGGCCGCGACCGGAGAGGTTCTTCTGTTCTTGAACCCCGACGCACACCCGGAGCCGGGCGCGCTCGACCGGCTCCTCGAAGGATTCGCGGCCTGGCCCGACGCCGCGGGGCTCGCTCCTAGGCTCGTCGGGGGAAATGGCCTCCCGCAGCATCGATGGCAGCTGCGGCCGCTGCCGTCCCCCGGCACCCTGCTGCTGCAAACTCTGTTGATTCCCGCCGGGAAAGGGCCGAGAAGGGAGCCTCCGGAAGGCGCTCTCGTCGCACAACCGGCCGCCGCGGCGCTCGCGCTCCGGCGCTCGGTCTTCGAGCGGATCGGCGGCTTCGACGAGCGATTCCACCCCGCCTGGTTCGAGGACGTCGATCTCGCGAAGCGTCTTCAAGAAGCTGGGTTTCTCCTCCGCTACCTGCCGGCCGCGCGCTTTCGTCACGGCCTCGGCAGCACGGTTCCGCGCCTCGGCTACGGCCCGTTTCTCTCGATC
>DATMZM010000069.1:0-2340 GCA_035607445.1 Thermoanaerobaculia bacterium
AGGCGAGCTCGAGGCCGCGGCGAAGGTGGCAGCCGCCGCGCCGCCCAAGTCGTTCTTCCAGGTGGTCTGGCGTCCCGAGAGCGCTCCGGCCGCCGCCAACCCTGCGACGCCCGAGGCCCCCGCAGCCGAGACGGCGCCCGCACCCTTCGATCCGTCCCAGTACGGCTTTCTCTTGAAGCGCGCCGCGGTCGCGCTGACCGGCGCGAGCGCCGAAGGGAAGATCGCGACCGAGCCCCTGCCGGCCGATCCGGGCCCGCTCCGCGCTCTCTACGCCGAGGAGATCGCGGCCTACTTGGAGGCGGTCGCGCTGGCGCCCGCCCCGCCCGACCAGCTGGCCGCGGCGGTCGAGACCCTCGGCCAGCTCGACCCGGGCCGGCCGATCGTCGTCGACGCCCTCTTGGCGCCGGCCGAGCCGGGGGGAGTGCTCGCGGAAGCGGCCCGGAACGCCGCGCGCGGCGTCGCGCTGACGCTCTTCGCCGCACCCACCGCGGAGGCGGCGCCGCTCGGGCCGCTCGCTCTCCTCGCGCGCGAGTTCGCGGGCGACCTCTCCTACGATCCGACCTCCTCGCCGGCCAGCCCGGGCGGCACCGGCTCGGCGGCGGGCGCCTGGGCGTTCGTCCGCGGCAAGGACTTGGGCGTGCGGGTGATCGCCGAGACCCCGGCGAACCTGCCGAACCCCAAGGAGCTGACCCTCCACTTTCCCGACGCCGAGCTGCGCCGCCCGATCCGCTACAGCTATTTCCCCCGCAAGGTGGCCCCTCCGTCCGGCAAGCTCGCCGGCGGCGGGCTCGACCTGGTGCTCGCCGACCCGGCACCGGTCGAGGTCCTGTCCCTCGAACGGCCGACCGCCGCCGAGCGCCAAGGGATCGCCGAGAAGCTGACCGTCTCCTCCGATCGCGACGTCCAGGTCGAGGAGATCCTGCGCCGTCTCCAGGCGTTCGAGGACGCGCAGGGCCGGCGGATCGAGCACTACCAGGCGGTCAACACGACCTCGCTGCGCTTCCCGGCGTCCGGCACGCAGACGATCGAGGCGACGCTCCAAGGGCCCTACTTCGTCGAGCGCGGCGGCTCGCCCGACTGGGTCTGGCAGAACCTGTTTCTCAACGGCGTGCGCTGGCGCGGCAAGACGATCCCCGAGATCCCGCTGATCCAGCCCGAAAAGGCGGCGGCCATGCCGGGCGAGATCACGTTCGGCAAGCAGTACACCTATCGGCTCCGCGGCAGCGATTCGATCGACGGCCGGGCGGCCTGGGTCATCGAGTTCGAGCCGGCCGCCGCCTCGGCCGGCACCAAGGAACGGCTCTACAAGGGCACGGTCTGGGTCGACAAGCAGCTCTCGGCCCGGCTCAAGACGCGCGCCGTCCAGCTCGGCCTCGAGGGCGAGGTGCTGTCGAACGAGGAGACGCTCCTCTACACCCCGATCGACGCCGACGGCAACCCGGCGCCCTGGGCCGCGGGCAGCTTCGTGCTGCCGCTCCACGTCGTGGCCGAGCAGATCCTCTCGATGGTCAACAACGCGACGATCGTCGAGCGCGACACGCAATTGACCGAGGTGCGGATCAACGGCGACGGCTTCGCCGCGGCGCGCGCGGCGGCGGACGCCTCGGACGCGACGATCGTCCGCGATACGGACAAGGGCCTGCGCTACATGGTCAAGGACGACCAGGGAACGCGCGTGGTCAAGGAGGGGTTCGACCACGACAAGCTGTTCCTGGCCGGCGGCGTGTTCTACGACGACGCCCTCGACTACCCGCTGCCGCTCGCCGGCATCAACTACTTCTCGCTCGATTTCAAGGGGACGGGCCAGCAGGTCAACGTCTTCTTCGGCGGCGCGCTCCTGACCGCGAACGTCGCCCAGCCGCGGTTCCTGGGCAGCCGCTTCGACGCCGGGGCGAGCGTCTTCGCGATCGCCCTGCCGCTCGCGGACACGACCTTCCGCGACAACAAAGAGGTGCCGGCCGAGGAGGTCAAGGCGCGGCCGGCGAGCTTCAACCTGAAGCTCGGCCACCCGATCGGGCCGTTCTTCAAGTGGAACCTGACCTACGGTCTGCTCTCCTCGACCTACAAGCGCAGCGACAAAACGGACAGGAATTTCGTCCTGCCCTCGAACAACGTCCTCCAGAGCGTCGAGCTGTCCGGACGCTTCGCGCGCTCGGGCTACCGGCTCAACTTTTCGGGCAGCTACAACCGGCGCTCGACCTGGGATCCCTGGGGCCTCCCCGGCAACCCGGACTTCGATCCCGACAAGAAGGACTTCCTGCGCTACGACGCGTCGCTCGCGAAGACCTGGAACCTGCCGAAGTTCCAGCGCTTCTCGGCCGAGGTCGACTACCTCTCCGG
>DATMZM010000146.1:0-2083 GCA_035607445.1 Thermoanaerobaculia bacterium
GACGAGGCGATCGAATGGGTCAAGCGGTGCCCCAACCCCACGGACGGGGAAGCCGAGATCGAGATCCGCCAGGTGTTCGAGTCGGAGGACTTCGGCGCCGAGTTCACCCCCGAGCTGCGGGAGCAGGAGGAGCGCCTGCGCGCGGAGATCGCCGCCCGGGAGGCGAAGTAAAACGAGACGTGAGGCCGAGGATCGAATAGCGAAAGCCGTAAGAAGCTCATCCCCCCAACGACCCCAAGAGGAAACGTCCCATGTCCAAACTCGAGGTCTACCTGTTCTTCGACGGAAACTGCGCCGAAGCGATGCGCTTTTACGAGAGCGCGCTCGGCGGCAAGATCGAAATGATGTCGACCCACGCCGAGTCGCCGATGGCGGCCGAAGCCCCTCCCGGCATGGCCGACCGGATCATGCACGCGCGGCTCGCGCTCGACGGCCAGGCCCTGATGGCCTCCGATGCGATGGCCGGCGAGCCCTACGAGGGGATGAAGAACTTCTCCCTCTCGCTCTCCTACCCGACCGCCGAGGAGGCGAAGCGCATCTTCGGCGTCCTGGCCGAGGGCGGACGGGTCAACATGCCGATCGAGAAGACGTTCTGGTCGGAAGCCTTCGGAATGCTGGTCGACCGCTTCGGCACGCCCTGGATGGTGAGCGGAGGCCCGCCGATTCCCCAGGGGTCGTGACCATGCGATTCATGATGCTGATGATCCCGAAAGGCTACGAATCCGCGGCGCCGGGCACGATGCCGGACGCCGAGGCCGTCGCCGCGATGATGAAGTACAACGAATCGCTTCAGAAGGCGGGGGTGCTGCTCGCCCTCGACGGCCTCCACCCGCCGTCGATGGGCGCCCGCGTCTCGTTCTCCGGCGGCAAGCCCAAGGTCACCGACGGGCCGTTCGCCGAAGCGAAGGAGGTGCTCGGCGGCTACTGGATGATCCAGGTCAAGTCGAAGGAAGAGGCGATCGAATGGGCCTCGCGCTGCCCCGGCTCGGACAACGAGGTGATCGAGGTGCGCCAGGTCCAGGAATTCTCGGACTTCCCCCCCGACGTCCAGGAGGCCGCGGCCGGCTTCCCCGAGATGCAGGCACAGGCCGGGTAGTCCGAAAAGTTCGCCGCGGCGGTGGGGTCGCCTTGCGGGCGGCGCGCAAAACTCGGCCTTCGGCCTCAAACGGTTGCGCTCCGTCCTCAGGCGACCCACCGCCGCTCTTCGAGGTTGTTCCAGGACGGTGGCGAGCTTGCCCCGGGCGGATCGAAGATGGTCTGATCTCCGCCCGTGGCGGCGACCGAGACCCATCCGACCCATCGTGCGATCGACGCGGTCTGGCGGATCGAGTCGGCGCGGCTGATCGCGGGGCTCGCGCGGATCGTGCGCGATGTCGGTCTCGCGGAAGACCTCGCGCAGGACGCTCTCGTCGCCGCGCTCGAGCAGTGGCCGACGTCGGGCGTCCCGGACAATCCGGGCGCCTGGCTGATGGCCACGGCCAAGCATCGGGCGATCGACCGCCTGCGCCGCCGCCAGATGCGCGCGCGCAAGCACGAGGAGATCGGCCGCGACGTCGAGGCCCGGGAGCTGGCCGCGCCGGACTGGGACGCCGCGCTCGACGACCCGATCGGCGACGACCTCCTCCGGCTCGTCTTCACCGCCTGCCATCCGGTCCTCTCGACCGAGGCGCGGGTCGCCCTCACGCTCCGGCTGCTCGGGGGGTTGACGACCGAGGAGATCGCGCGCGCGTTCCTGGTGCCGGAGGCGACGATCGCGCAGCGCATCGTCCGGGCCAAGAAGACCCTCGCCGAGGCCCGCGTCCCGTTCGAGGTGCCCCGCGGCGCCGAGTTCGTCGCCCGGCTCGCGCCGGTGCTCGAGGTCATCTACCTCATCTTCAACGAGGGCTACGCGGCGACCGCGGGCGACGACTGGATGCGCCCCGCGCTGTGCGAGGACGCGCTGCGTCTGGGCCGGATCCTGGCGGAGCTGGCTCCCCGGGAGCCGGAGGTGCACGGCCTCGTCGCGCTCATGGAGATCCAGGCGTCGCGCACGGGAGCGCGCGTCGATTCGTCGGGCGCGCCCATCCTGCTGCTCGATCAGAAC
>DATMZM010000227.1:0-9399 GCA_035607445.1 Thermoanaerobaculia bacterium
GGGCGGGGCGCGCGCAGAAGGGCGGCGTTGCCGATCACGCTCCAGGGCGCTCCCTGGGCCGCGAGACGCTCGACGACAGCGTCGGTCAGGTCCTGGGCCAAACGGTCGAGCTCCGGGCGCCCGGTTTCGTTGTCGAAGAGAGCGACAGCGATCGTCGGCTCGGGCGCTTTCCGCCGCGCCGCGGAGGAGGACCAGAGAGCGTCCAGGATCCCGAGGAGGAGGACCGCTCCGGCGCCCGCCATCCAGGCGCCACGCCGAGAGAAAGCCCCGCGCGGCGGCGATCCCTCGGGGCCGTGCGGCAACGAAACAGGGTCGAGCGCGGGGATCGAGCGAGGAGACTCGACCGATTCGGCCGGCTCGACCGGCGGCAAAAACCGGTAGCCGCGCTTGGGAAGAGTCTCGATGAACCGGGGGGTCGCCGCCGCGTCGCCCAACGCCGCGCGGATCTTCGCGACGCAATAGTTGAGACCGCGCTCGAAGTCGACGAAGGTGTCGGACGGCCAGACCGCCTGCCGGAGCTCGTCGCGCGAGACGACCTGGCCGGAGCGCTCCGCCAAGAGCGCGAGCACCTTCGCGGGCTGGGGCTCGAGGCGGATTCGTTCGCCGTCCCGCCGGAGCTCTCCCGACGCGACGTGGAACTCGAACCGCTCGAAGCGAAGGAGAGGCGCCACCGCCTCAGGCCGCGCGGCCGGCCTGCTCGGCCATCTTCTGGGCCTGGAAGTGGGCGACGAGCGGCTCGATCAGAGGGTCGAGGCCCCCCTCGAGCACCGCCGGGAGGTTGTGGACGGAGACGCCGATCCGGTGATCGGTGACCCGGTTCTGCGGGAAGTTGTAGGTGCGGATCTTCTCGGAGCGGTCGCCCGAGCCGACCATCTTGCGCCGCTCCTCGTCCATCTGCGAGTCGGCCTTCTCGCGCTCCATCTCGAGGAGGCGCGCCCGCAGGACGCGCATCGCCTTTTCGCGGTTCTTGATCTGGCTCCGCTCGTCCTGGCAGCTGACGGCGATCCCGCTCGGCAGGTGGGTGATGCGCACCGCCGAGTAGGTCGTGTTGACGCCCTGGCCGCCGGGACCGGAAGCGCAGAAGCGGTCGATCCGGAGGTCCTTCTCCTCGACAGCGATCTCGATCTCCTCCGCTTCGGGCAGCACGGCGACCGTCACCGCCGAGGTGTGGATGCGGCCGGACGCCTCGGTCTCGGGCACCCGCTGCACGCGGTGGACGCCCCCCTCGTATTTCAGCCTGCTGTAGGCGCCCCGGCCCTCGACGATCGCCGAGACCTCCTTGACGCCGCGCACGCCCGACTCCGAGATGTCGATCACCTCGACCCGCCAGCCCTGCTGCTCGGCGTAGCGGCTGTACATCCGGAACAGCTCGCCGGCGAAGAGCGTCGCCTCGTCCCCTCCGGTTCCGGCCCGGATCTCGAGCACGACGTTCCTCGCGTCGTTCGGATCCTTCGGCGTCAGCTCGATCCGGAGCGCCTCCTCGGCCGCGGCCAGGCGCGGCTTCAGGCTCTCGAGCTCCTCTTCCGCGAGCGCGTACATCTCGTCGTCCTTGGGCGTCGTCGCGAGCACCTCCTCGGCCTCGCGCAGCTGCCGAGCGACGCTCGCGTACGCCCGGTAGAGCTCGACCAGGGGCTTCAAATCCGAGATGTGCCGGTTCGCGTCCGTGTACGCCTTGCGGTCGGCGAGCACGGCCTGGTCGGCGAGCTTGGCCGTCAGCTCCTCGTAGGTCTTTTCGATGTCGGCGAGCCGTTCGAACATGGTGGCAAAGACCTCGGGCGATCAGACCGTCGCCACCGCGGCGACGGCCGGATGGCCTTCGCCCGCGAGGGAGGGTTCCCGCCCACCGTTCCCGGCATTCCCAGCGTCCGCGCCGGGTACCTCGGGGAGCAGGCCGTCCTCGCGGAGCGCCGCTTCGAGGGCCGCGATCGCGACCTCGAGCATGTCGTCGGTCGGCTCCTGCGTCGTGATCCGCTGGAGCGCGAGCCCGGGGGCGACGAGCAGGGCGAAGAGAGGCGCGGCCCGGCGCGAGGCGGAAAAGCGGAGCAGCTCGTACGACAACCCGGCGACGAGCGGCACGAGCAGCAGGCGCCCGCCGAACTTGACGAGGAACGGCGCGGTCTTCGGGATCAGGGCGAAGAGCAGGATCGAGAGCAGCAGGACGAAGAGCAGGAAGCTCGTGCCGCAGCGCGGGTGGAGCCGGCTCTTCGCCTGCGCGTGCGCGGGGGTGAGCGGCTCGCCCGACTCCCAGTTGAAGACCACCTTGTGCTCGGCGCCGTGGTACATGAAGACGCGGTGGATGTCGGGCAGCCGGGAGATCGCGAAGATGTAGCCGAGGAAGAACAGCGACCGGAAGCCGCCGTCGACCAGGTTGAAGCCGAGGTTCGAAAGGTGACCGAAGAGGTGGCGCTCGACGAGCCCGGTCAGCCAGAGCGGCAGCAGCAGGAAGATCGCGGCGCCGAGCACGAGACCGAACGCCATCGCTCCCGCGATCGCCGCTCCCGCTTTCTGCTCCCCGTTTTTTTGCTCTCCGGCGCCCTGCGGCACGGATTCCGTCGCCGGTTCCGGTAAACCCTGAAGGGCCGCGGCTTCCGGGGCGGTCGCGACCTCGGCCGACCAGTTGAGCGCGCGGATGCCGATCGCGAGCGACTGGAACAGCACCGCGATGCCGCGCAGGATCGGCAGCTTGAGGATCGGAAAGCGGCGGGCGATCGAGTCGACCTTGCCCCGCCGCAGGGCGATCGAGCCGTCGGTCCGGCGCACGGCGATGCCGTAGGCGCCGGGCGAGCGCATCATCACGCCCTCGATGAGCGCTTGCCCGCCGATCAACAGCTCGGGCTGCGGGGTCTGGCTCGGTCGGCTCGGCATGGCGGGGGGGAAAACGACGGGCCGCGGCGCCTTCGCCGCGGCGGTGGATCGGACCGATGTCCTCAGGCGGTCTTGGCGTAGCGCTTCTTGAAGCGCTCGACGCGGCCGGCGGTGTCGATCAACCTCTCCTTGCCGGAGAAGAAGGGGTGGCAGACGCTGCAGATCTCGAGGCGCAGGGTCTTCGCCGTCGAGTGGGTCTCGAAGGTGTTGCCGCAGGCGCAGACCGCGGTCACCAGGTGCATCTGGGGATGAAGGTTCTCTTTCACGATGTCGATCCTTTCCAACCGCCGGGGTCGCATGAGCCCGCGCAAGAACCCGGAAGAATAGCCGAACCGGGCCGAGGGCCGCAACCACGACCGGCCGTTCTAACCGCCGGGGCCCTTCGCAGATTCCCGGGGGTGGTCCGGGATCGTTCGGGCGGCCCGGTTAGACTGTCGCGCCATGCGCTTCCATGACGACTGTCTGGTGGTCGACGGCCACACCGACGTGCCGACCCGCCTGTTCGAGGAGCCGGCCGACCTCTGCCTGCGCCTTCCGGACCGGCACGTCGACCTGCCCCGCCTGCGCGCGGGCGGGGTGGACGCGCTCGTCTGGGCGCTCTTCGTGCCGGCCTCCCTCGATCCGGAAGCCGGTCTGGCCCACGCCCGGAAGCTCTACGAGATCTCGCTCGCCCACCTCGTCCCCGGCGAGATCGAGGGAGCGCGAAGCGCCTCCGACGTGCGCTCGAACGCGGCGCGCGGCGTGATCTCCGTCCTCTTCGGGCTCGAGAACGGCCGGCCGCTCACCGTCCCGGGCGCTCTCGACGCCTGCGCCCGCATGGGGATCCGCTACGTCACCCTCACCCACTTCGGGAGCCACGAGTGGTGCGACGCCTCGACCGACGAGCCGCGCCACGGCGGTCTCGCGCCCGCGGGGTGCGACATCGTGCGCCGGCTCAACAAGGCCGGGATCCTGCCGGACGTCTCCCACGTCTCGGACGCCGCGGTCGAGCAGGTGCTCGAGGCCTCCCGCGTGCCGCCGATCGCGAGCCACAGCTCGGCGCGCGCGCTCTGCGACCATCCGCGGAACCTGCCCGACCCGTTGATCCGCGAGATCGCGCGCGCGGGCGGCCTCGTGATGGCGAACTCCTTCCCGGCGTTCGTCGCGGACGAAGCGGCCGAGGCGCTCCACGAGCGGCACGAAGAGCTCGGTCCGGAGCTGCGCGAGCTCGAAGAGCGCTACTTCGAGGAGCCCGGCCCCGTCGCGCGCGAGATCGCCCGCCTCTTCGCCGGCCATCCGCAGCCGGAGGTCCCCCTCGCGCGCTACGTCGATCACGTCATCCACCTGATCGAGATCGGCGGCGAGGAGCACACCGGGATCGGCACGGATTTCGACGGCATTCCGGAGACGCTCCGGGGCTTCGAGGACGTCTCGAAGCTGCCGAGCCTGACCGCGGCGCTCCTCGAGCGCGGCGTCGACCGCTCCGGCGTGCGGCGGATCCTGGGCGAGAACTTCCTCGCCGCGCTCGAGGCGGCGGAGCGCGCGGCGGACTGAAGCCGGGTCCCAGACCCGATTTTCGCCCGGCCCGCCGCGCTGCCCGGCGCGGCCTCCCGGGCGCCGGTGGTATCCTCCGCCCTTGTGATCTCGCAGCGTTCGCCGGCCCCCCTTCTCCTTTTCGCCCTGCTCCTTCCGGTCCTCCTCGGCGCGCAGGCCGAGGCGCCGCCGCGGCCCTCCTCGGTGACCCTGGAAGGCCAGGAGATCGCGGCGCAGGTCGTCGTCGGCCCGGCCGGGCCGCTCGTGGCTCTCGCGCCGGTCGCGGAGGCCCTCGGCGCGAAGCTCGTCCCGGGAGAGGGAGGCAGCTACCAGCTGCAGGTCGGCGAGGCGCAGGTCGTCCTCGCCGCGGGCAGCCCGGTGGTGACGGTCGGCAGCGACATCGTCTCGCTCTCCCAGCCGGTGACCCCCGGGCCGGGCGGCATCCTGGTCCCGGTCGACCTCCTGCGGAAGACCTTCGGTGATCTCTCGGGCTACACCTTCGACTGGCTGCCGGAGCAGTCGCGGCTCGCGATCTCGCGGCGCCAGGCCAAGCAGGTGCCGGTGTTCATCGACGTCGTTCACCTCCAGGGGACGACGACGGTCGTGCTCCAGTTCCCCGAGGCGCCGCGCTACAAGATCGACCAGCAGCCGGGCCGGATCGAGGTGCGGATGCTCGGCGACCGCCTGGCGCCTTCGCTGCCGCCCCGCATCGAAGATCCCCTGGTCGAAGGGGTGGACGCCACGCCCGACCGGGTCGCCCTTCGCCTCCTGCGCGGCGCCACCGCGGAGAGCTACACGCTCGAGAACCCGTTTCGGATCGTCTTCGACGTCCATCGGCCCGGCCAGACGACGGCGCCGATCGCCGGCGCGCCGACGCCGGGGGTCGATCGCCCGGGGATCCGCACGATCGTCATCGACCCCGGGCACGGAGGAGTCGAGACCGGGGCGATCGGTCCGAGCGGGGTGCGTGAGAAGGACCTGACTCTCTTGCTCGCGCAGGCGCTCGCGAGCCGGCTCGCGGAACGGCTCGGCGTCCGCACGCTCCTCACCCGCTCCGGAGACGCGGTGCTCGGTCTCGACGCGCGCGCGGCGATCGCGAACCAGAACAAGGCCGACCTGTTCGTGTCGATCCATCTCAACTCCTCTCTCGGCGCGGGCGCGCACGGCGCCGAGACCTACTTCCTGGCCAACCGGGCGACCGATCCGCGGGCGGCGAGCGCGGCCGAAGCGGAGAACGCGACGCCGGGCGGCCTCGCGACGGACGCCGATCCCGCGGCGCTCCAGGATCTCCAGCTGATGCTCTGGGACCTCGCGCAGAGCCGGTACCTCGCGCAGAGCCAACAGCTCGCGAACCTGATCCAGGGCGAGCTCAACCAGGCGCTCGAGCTCAAGGACCGCGGCGTCAAGCAGGCGCCGTTCCGCGTCCTGATGGGCGCGGCGATGCCCGCCGTGCTCGTCGAGCTCGGGTTCATCAGCAATCCGGACGAGGAGAAGAAGCTCCAGGAAGCGCCCTACCGCGCCCGGCTCGTCGAATCGCTGATCGCGGCGATCACCCGCTACAAGGAGCAGGTCGAAGGGCGGCCGGAGACCCCGGCCGCGAGCGCGCCGGCCGCCGGAGCCCCCGCTTTGCAGACGGTGCCGCCCGCCGCCGGATCACCCCCGGCCGCCGGGGCTCCCCCTGCCGCGGCGCCCGCCCCGCAGGCGCCCGGAAAGCCGGGCCGATGAACCGGACCGCGGTCAAGGTCATCCTCGCCGCCGTGGCCCTGGTGCTGGTCGGCGGGATCGCCTGGTTGGTCGCGACCCGCGGCACGCGGGGAGGGCTCGGCGGCGTGATCGAACAGCTGACCGGGGCTCCCGCCGGGACCGAGAAGGTCATGGTCCTCCTCTACTTCGCCGGGCCCGGCGGCTACCTCGTGCCCGAGCGTCGCGAGCTCAACGTGACCGCCGATCCGAAGGATCGCATCCGCAAGATCGTCGGCGCGGTGCTCGACGGCCCCCGCCAGCGCGACCTCGGCCGCTCGTTCCCCAAAGGAGTCGAGCTCGGCAGCGTGCTCCTCGCAGCGAACGGCACGGTCTACGTCGACCTCCGGTCCGAGACCATGACCGAGCCGCCCTCCGCCGGCTCGCTCGAGGAGATGCAGCGGGTCTTCTCGGTCGTCGACTCGATCACGGGGAACGTCGAGCAGGCGCAGCGTGTGGCTCTGCTCTGGAACGGCATCCAACGCGAGAGCTTCGGCGGCCACCTCGACGCGAGCCGGCCGTTCGTGGCCGACCGCAGCCTGATCGCCCAGTAAGAGTCGAAAAAGGTTGCCATGGATACGATCGGGGTTTTCGATTCCGGCGTCGGCGGGATGACGGTCGCGGCGGCGCTCGCCCGCCGCCTGCCGCGCGAATCGATCCTCTATCTCGGCGACACCGCCCGCCTGCCCTACGGCTCGAAGTCGGAGGACACGGTCACCCGCTACACGCGCAACAACGTCGCCTTCCTCGAAGCGCGCGGGGTCAAGGCGGTGGTCGTCGCCTGCAACACCGCCTCGGCCCTCGCGCTGCCGAACCTCGAGCTGCACCTGCCGACCTGGGGCGTGATCGAGCCGGGAGCCGAGAAAGCCGCGGCGCTCTCCCACGGCAGGGTCGGGGTGATCGCGACCGAGGCGACCGTCCGTTCCGACGCCTACCCCCGCGCGCTCAAGCGCCTGCGTCCCGATCTCGAGGTGCTCTCGGTCGCCTGCCCGCTCTTCGTGCCGCTGGTCGAGGAGGGCTGGCACGACGACGAGGTGACCGAGCAGGTCGCCCGCCGCTATCTCGCGCCGCTCCTCGCGGCGAAGATCGACACCCTCGTGCTCGGCTGCACTCACTACCCGCTGCTCGCGCCGGTGCTCGCCCGCGTCGCCGGACCCGACGTGACGCTGGTCGATTCCGCAGCGGCGATCGCCGAGGCCGTCGCCCGGGGGCTCGGGCAATCAGGCCTCGAGACCCAGCGCGCGGGCGCGCCCGAGCGCCACTTCTGCGTCACCGACCTGAACGACTCCTTCCGCCGCATCGCCGCGCGCATCCTCGGCCACGACGTCGAGCTCGAATGGGTCGAGGTGGTCTGAGGAGGAGAGGCGCCGGCGCCTCGACCTACCCGGGGTACGGACAGCCGCTCCGCAACGGACAGCGCTCGCAGGCCGGATGGTTGCGGCGGCAGAGCTCCTGCCCGTGGCGGCGGAGGAGCAAGTGGGCTTCGAGGCGGGCCGCCACGGTCTCCGGCAGCTCGCGCTCGGCAGCTTCCTGAGCGGAGCGGTAGGTGCGCGCGTAGGAGGGCACCTCCCGCCCGTAGCCGAGGCGGACGAGCGCGCGCAGGCCGTTCGAATCGAGGGCGAGAACGGGTTGGGCGCCGGTGAACAGGAGGATGCGCTCGGCGCCGGGCTGGCCGATCGCGGGAAACCTGCCGAGCTCCCGGCGCGCCTCCGCGAACGGTCGCGCGAGCAGGGGCGCGAGGTCGCCCTCCCATTCGAGAACGATCCTCTCCGCGACCGCGCGCAGCCGCTCGGCCCGCTCCGCGACCGCGATCGCGCCGCCCAGCCGCGCGACCCGCCGGAGCGCCTCGGGCGTCGCGGCAAGGATCTCGGCCGGCGCGAGCCCCACGGTCCGGCGCAGCTCGGCGAAGGCTGCGAGGCGCACGTCGTCCTCGGCGAGGTAGGCGACCTGCTCGAGCAGCAGGAGATGGTAGGGGTCGCGCGCGACGGGCGGGGGCGGCGGGCCGTAGAGCTCCCGCAAGGCGGCGAGCCGCGCCGGGAGGGCCGGGCGCGCGGCGGTCTTGGACGAGGAGCGAGCCACGCCGAGCATTCTGTGCCGAATGGAGCCTCTCGTGCGGACAGGCTCGCCGACGCCTCGCGCTCCCTCAGGTCTTCGCGCGAGCGGTGACGAATCTGACATCGATTACGATCCGCCGTGAGGGGAGGTTCGGAGGCTCCCGTGTCTTACCTGATCGACGGCAGCAACCTGGGCGGCGTCAAGGGCGGGCGGCGCGGCGCGCGCGATTCCCGCGCGGTGGTCGAGTGGCTGCTGCCCTGGGTGCGCTCCCGCTCCGCGGACCGCGGCCGGCTGATCGTCGTCTTCGACGGCGTGGCGCCGCCGGACGTGGCCACCCGCTACGGCGCGCTCGAAGTCGAGTTCGCGGCCCCGCGCTCGGCCGACGAGGCGATCGTCGCGCGCGTCCGGTCGAGCCCGAGCCGTTGGATCGTCGTGACGAACGACAGGGCCCTCGCGCGCACCTGTCGGGACCTGGGCGCCAACACCCACGCCGCCTCCACCCTAGCGACCGGTCCGCTCGATCGCTCCCGAGCCGCCTCGCCCCGCAGTGGGCGCGGCCGCCCGGCCCACGAAGCCTCGGACAAGCCGCACCCGAGCGGCAGCGATCAGGGCTACTGGAAAAGCGTCTTCGAGGGTGGAGGAGGGCCTCCGGACGACGAGGAGTGATTCGGCGATCGACAGCGGTCGTCTCAGGAGCCGAGATTCAGCTCGCCGACCGACTGCACTTCGAGGATCCGATCGGCGATCGCGGCCAGCTCGTCCAAGGAGTGCATCGCTTCGAGCCGCTTGCGAAGCTTCGAGGGGACCTTTCCGAAGCGCTGGCCGAGTTGGCGCAGCACGGTGGACCGAACACGGTCGACACCCGCCCGGTTCGCCTCTTCAGACACCGTCTCACAAGCCTTCGCGTACGCCCTCTCGTACGCCCTCTCGTACGCCTCGGCTTCCATTCGATCGGCCCAAGTCGTTTGCATCACTTCGACCTCCGGTTCGTGAAGAGCGCGCCGTAACGAGGAGAACTCCTCCACATCCCGGCCGCTCAATTGTAAATAGGTTTCGACGCAGTTGGTCAAGAGGAAGCGCTCGGCCTCGCCGACCGGCGCTTCCGCGATCTTCCGGAGCAGCTCGAGCTTCAGCCGCGCGCGACCGAGTGCACCGGGGCGCGCGAGGGCGGCCAGCGCCCAGGCGAGAGGCTCCGGGCGTTCGAGGAGCGCCTCGGCCGGCAGCCTG
>DATMZM010000276.1:0-4174 GCA_035607445.1 Thermoanaerobaculia bacterium
TCATCATACATATTCTATCTGCATGCCACAACTCGGACGCGCCTTCGGCTGAATTTCAACACGGCGAGAGGGGCTGCGGGTTTCCCGCAATCTTTTGTAGAGTCCGTGGCGGGATCCGTGAGATCAGAGTGACCGAGAGCGACCCGGGAATCCTCGACGAGCAGATCGCGTACTACCGCGCTCGGGCGCCGGAGTACGACGAGTGGTTCTTCCGGGAGGGGCGCTACGACTTGGGCGAAGAGCACCGGCGCCTCTGGTTTGCGGAGGTCGCCGAAGTCGAGGCGGCGCTCGCCGCGGCGCGGCCCGCCGGGCAGGTGCTCGAGCTCGCCTGCGGCACGGGCCTGTGGACTCGCCACCTCGAGCCTGGCGCCACGCGGCTCACCGCCGTCGACGCGTCTCCCGAGGCGATCGCGCTCAATCACGCCCGGTTGCGGAGCGGGAAGGTCCGCTACGTGGCGGCCGACCTCTTCCGCTGGATCCCCCCGACCACCTCCGACTTCATCTTTTTCGGCTTCTGGCTCTCCCACGTCCCGGAGCGCGAATTCGACGCTTTCTGGCGCCGGATCAAGACGGCGGCCGGGCAGACGGGGACGGTCTTCTTCGTCGACAGCGGATCGCCGAACGCAACCGCCGGGGAACCGGAGTTTCTCTCGGAAGAGGTGACGGCAAGGCGGCTCAAGGACGGCACGACCTTCCGCATCGTCAAGGTCTTCTACGACGCCGCGGAGCTGGCCGTCCGTCTCTCCGCTCTCGGTTGGAGCTGCGAGATCAAGACCACCGCGAGCTTCTTCCTCTACGGGCGGCTGACTCCGCTCTGAAGCCGGAGTGCGAATTCTCCTCCCCGCCTCCGCGCGGAGGCTCCGCCTTCCCGCCGCGGCAGTGCCCTTCCAGTGGGCCAGCCCCAAAGCCCTGCCGCCGCCGAGCGCCACCTCTCCCACGCGCGGAGCGGGCATCGTCCTTGCGGTAGGGTCGGGCCTCCGTTGGACCGAAACGCAGCGTTCTTGAGGAGGTGGCTCCGATGATCTCTCCCGCAGCGAGCATCTATGAGAACAACATCATCGTCCCGATCGCGGTGCTGCCGCCGTTGATCGTGGGCAAGGATCCGCGGCTCGTCTGTCCGCCCTTCATCGTGCATCCGGGAGACTGGCTGATCGTCTGGGAGCTGGTGACCATTCACTACGCGCAGCTGGCCCACGCGACGTTCCCCGACGAGGGCGGGATCTTCGAGATGCCCGGGCACGAGCAGGCTTTCACTTCCTCGACGAGGATCTCGGACACGCAGTGGGTCGTCTCGATCATCAACGAGCCGCAGATCGACAAGCCCAAAGTCTTCGCGATTCCCTATGGCATCGGATTCCTCTATCCCACGCCGGGGAATCCGAACCCGGTCCTTTACACGTCCGAGAACCGCAACGTCATCCGTCAAGATCCGACGATCGTCGTCTCGCAAGATCCGGTCGAGGGCTATTGATCGCTAGCGCCGAGGTGCCAAGGCCGCGAACGCGGGATCCGCGCGCAGCGGGTCGAACCAGGAGAAGGCGAACCAGCGTGGATCGAGGCCGTGCGCCGCGGCTTTGCGGGCATGGAAGAGCGCCGAGGCGCGGTCGCCGATGACGACGTAGACGACCGCGGCTTCGAAGGCGAGCTGGGCGTTGTCGGGCGTCAGGCGCAGGGCCTGCTGGATCGCCTCGATCGCCTTCTCCTTCTCGCCGAGGTGCGCGCGGGCCTGCGCCTCGACGCTCAGCATCGGCCAGTTGCCGAGCGTCGGCTCGCGCGCGGCGGCGGCGAGGATGCCGCGATAGAGATCCCGGGCCTCCCGGTCACGGCCCAGCAGCGTCAAGCAGTCGGCGAGGTTCAAGGCGGCGGAGGGGTCCTTCGGCTGGAGCGCCAGGGCGCGGCGGAAGTTGGTCTCGGCCTCCGGGTAGCGGCGCAGGAGGAGGAAGGCGAGGCCGAGATTCGAGAGCGCGCCGGCGTCGGGCCGCTTCGCGACGAGCTGCCCGAGGAGCTCCGCCGCCCGCCGTGGATCGTCGAGCAGCTCGATCTGCGCGAGCGTCCGCAAGCCTTCGACGTTCCCCGGCGAGCGCGCGAGAAGCTCGCCCAGATGCCGGCGCGCGGGCTCGAGCCGGCCGAGGCGGTATTCCGCGTTCGCGAGGACGAGCAAGGAATGCCAGGAGGGCTGCATCCCGACCGCGGCGGTCATCAGCTCGATCGCCTGATCGTCCTGGCCGCGGCGCTCGGCGAGTTGGCCGCGGCGCAGGAGCGCGCCCGCCGGATCGACCGCCGCGAGCCGATCGAGCAGCGCTTGCGCCTCGTCGAGGCGCCCCGCTTGGAGCTCGAGCTCGAAGAGGGTCGCGAGCGGGCGCGGATCCTGCGGCGCCAGCTGGCGCGCTGCCTCGGCGACGCGCAGCCCCGCGTCGAGATACTTGCGGTCCCCCGATTCGCTGAACCGGCGGCGATCGACGCTCGCTTCGAGGAAGTAGATCTCGATCAGCTCCGGAGCCCGGCGCCGCAGCTCGCCCAACGCGGCGAGGATCTCGTCGAGGTCCTCCCCCGCGACCATCCTCTGGCGGAGCGCGAGGAAACTGCGGTAGTCCGCTTCGCCGGCCGCGAGGCCCGCGCTCTCGAAGCGGAGCTCGTGCTCGGGATATCCCTGCCGGATCGACGCCGCGACGGCTTCCGCGAACAGGCTCGGCCGCGAGGGCGGCAGCTGGAGCGCCGCGGTCCAGAGCACCCGTCCGTCCGCACCGCTCAAGCGGCTCAGGCGCACCCGGCAGGAGTCCGCAGCGCAGGCCGCCTCGGCGCGGATCACCTCGCCCGCGGCCACCGCGCGTGCGATCTCGGGGGTCGCGCCGGAGACCGCCCTGACCTGCGAGGTTTCGATCGCCGCGACGCCGTCGAGGGCGGCGAGAGCGCGCAGGATCGCGGTTTGGAGGTTGGCGGCGGTCGACGCGAGGTCCGCGGCGGGCTCGGAACCGGTGACCTTCGGCTCGAGGACGGCGACGTAGACCGGCGGCTCGGGCGGCCGGGTCCAAAGGTAGGTCGCGATTCCCGCGGCGAGGACGGTTCCGGCGATCGCCGCCGCGAGGAGACCCTTGCGCAATCCGGTCCGGGCGGGTCGACGGAGAGCGGCGAGGTCGTCCGTCCCCCCCGAGCTTCCGGAGTCCCAAAGCCCCGCGGCGGCGAGAGCGCTCAGGATCTCGCGGGCATCCGCCGGACGGTCTCCCGGCGCCTTGGCGAGGCAGCGCGCGACGACCGGAGCGAGCGCGAGCGGCAGATCCGGGCGGATCTCACGGAGCGGCACCGGCTCCTCGTGGAGGATGTTGTGGACCATCCCCCGGCGCTCGCCGCCGAACGGCCGCCGGCCGGCGAGCATCTCGTAGAGGAGCACCCCGAGCGCCCAGAGATCTCCCGCCGGGCCGCTCTCCTCGCCGCGGAACGCCTCGGGCGGCATGTAGGCCGCCGTGCCCACGGCGATGCCCTGCTCGGTGAGGCGGGGGCTCTCGGCCCAGGAGGCGAGCCCGAAGTCGAGCAGCTTGACGCGCCCGTCTCTGAGCAGCATCACGTTTTCCGGCTTGACGTCGCGATGGACGACGCCCGCGGCGTGCGCGGCGGCGAGGGCCGAGGCGAGTTGGCCCGAGATCGCGACGGCCTCGGCGACCGGCAGGCGGCGCTCGGGCTCGCGCGCGATCCGCGCGGCGAGGGTCTCGCCGTCGTACAACGCCAGGGCGAGGAACCGCCGCCCCTCGTGCTCGCCGATCTCGTGGACGATGCCGATGCCCGGGTGATCGAGAGCCGCGGTCGCCTGGGCCTCGCGGCGGAAGCGCTCGACCTCGCTCGCCGTCCGCGCGACGTCGGGAGCGAGGAACTTGAGCGCCACCTCGCGCCCGAGATCGAGGTCGAGGGCGCGATAGACGATCCCCATGCCGCCACGGCCGAGCGGACCGACGATACGGAAGTGGGAGACCTGCCGGCCGGAGAGCGGATCGACCTCCACTCCGGGCGCGGCGTCTTCTCCGGAGGCTCGGTCTCTCGGCGCGCGCGAGGAGACGACCGGGGACGGGATCGAATGCAGAGGGAGAGCGGCGCCGCAGGCAGCGCAGCGGGAATCGAACTCGGAGTTGCTCTCCCGGCAAGCCGGGCAGAGGACCGCCGGCATCAGGCGCCTTCCCCGCCG
>DATMZM010000161.1:0-2069 GCA_035607445.1 Thermoanaerobaculia bacterium
GGCGTTCTTCGGCACGTCGTCGATCAGCGGATAGACGGAGACCGGGCGCTCGTCGAAATGGTAATAGGCGATCCGCCGCCCGTCGGGAGCCCACCAGGATCCCGTCGCGTCGCGGTTCCAGATCTCCTCCCAGTAGACCCAATCGGTCTCGCCGTTGAGCGTCTCGTTCTCGCGCCCGCCCCGGGTCAGGCGGGTCTCGCGCCCGGTTTTCAGATCGATCGCGAACAGATCGTGGCCGCGCACGAACGAGGCGCGGTCACCTTTCGGCGAGACCGCCGCCTCGCTCTCCTCGGCCGGAGTCTTGGTCAGCCGGCGCGCGGCGCTCCCGAGCGGTGCCAGGTAGAGGTCGCCGCCCGCCGTCACCAGCCAGCCGCTGCCGTCGGGCAGCCAGGAGTACGCGTCCAGGGAGGGCGCCTTCTCCCCCGCCGCGGCGAGATCGGCGAGCGCCAGGCGGCGTTCCGGAGTCCCTCCGGGAGCGAGCGTCCAGAGGGCGTCGCCGTGCCCGTCGTCCCAGAGGAAACCCAAGCTCTCGCCGTCGGGAGCCCAGGCGAGTTGATCCGGGCTCTTGCCCCAGGCGTCTGGAGCGAAGAGGTCCGCGACGCTGGGGAGGTCGGCTCCCTGGGTCTGGGCCGGTAGAGGACCGGGCAACGCGGCGAGGAGACAGGCGGCGGCGAGGGAGCGCAAGGTGTTCATCGGCAGCCTCCGAGGGGAGCAGCGAGGGGAAGGGAGCGCCGCTGAGCATATCCCGGTTCGCCGGGGGTCCCGAACGCCTCGCGGGCAGGAGATTGGACCCGGCCGGCAACATTTCGCGTCCGGATCGCGTAAGGAGCCCATGAGTCGGCCATTCCCAGGAGGATCTCCGATGAAATCGTCCCTCGAGATCGCACGTCCGGCGGCCCTCGCCGCCTGTCTCCTCTGCTTCGGGGCGGCAGCCTTCGCCGCCCAACCCGAGACCCGCGCCTTCCGCAACCAGCTCGCGGTCGGCAGCCAGCAGATCCGCCTCGCCAACCTCGCGGGCCGGATCGAGCTGACCCCCGGCGCGGGCGACCAGCTCGTCATCGAAACGACCGTCCACGCCGCGGGCAAGAACGCCGCGGAGACCCAGGCCCTCCTCTCGGGCATGAAGTGGGTCAAGGGGCGGGACGCCAAGGGGCGCGAGGAGTGGGCGCTCTCCTACCCGGTCGACGACTACCGGGGCTTCTACTACCCGGATTCCCGCAGCGGCGAGGAGCCGTCCTTCTTCGGCGGCCTCTTCGAGGGCGGCACGTCGTCGCTCTACCGGGGCGAGAAGGTGCGCGTCTACGGCAACCCGCGCGCGGGCGTGCCCACCCTCTACGCCGACGTCCGGATCGCCGTGCCGGAGAGCGCGAAGCTCTTCGTGCGCAACGTCGTGGGGGCGGTCGGCGGGGGCGCCTTGCGGGGCGACGTTTCGATCGACACCGGGTGCGGGGACGTGAAAGTCGCTTCCTTCGAGGGCCATCTGTCGATCGACACCGGCTCGGGCGACATCAAGGTCGGCACGGCGCGCGGCGAAAGCTCCTTCGACACGGGCTCGGGCGACGTCCGGATCGCGAACCTGATCGGCAACGGCGCGGTCGACACGGGATCGGGCGGCGTGCGGATCGACAACGTCTCGGCGGGCAAGCTCTCGATCGACACCGGCTCGGGAGACGTCTACGTGGGCAGCGGTTCGGCCGGAAAGCTCCTCGCCGACACGGGATCCGGCGGAATCCAGGTGATGGGCGTCGAGATCGACGAGCTGGTGGCCGACACCGGCTCGGGCGACGTCACGCTCCAAAGCCCGCTCGGCAAGGCGCATCGCGTCTCGATCGAGACGGGCTCGGGCGACGTCGAGATCCGCGGCGGCCAGCAAGCCTCGTTCGACGTCTCGTCCGACATCGGAAGCGGCCGGCTGATCGTCGGCTACACGGACGCCACGCTGCGCAAGGACGGCCGCAAGGTCGTCGGAGCGAGAAGGCTCGACGGCCGGACCGCGATCCACGTCGAGACCGGAAGCGGCGACTGCACGATCTCGCCGCAGCTCTGATCGAAGGGGCGGGCGCGAGGCG
>DATMZM010000532.1:0-6012 GCA_035607445.1 Thermoanaerobaculia bacterium
CGGGCCGAGCAGGAGGGCGCCGCGGTGCCCGAGGACCTCGAATGGAGCCGCTACAGCGAGCTCGACGACGAGCCGGACGCCGCGCCCGAGCAGGAGTCGCCGGCGCCGGCCGAGCCGGTCTGGCAGGCGAAGACTCTCGCGACCGGGATCGACCCCGGAAGCGCCACGCTCGCCGTGCTCGACGCCGACGGCGACGGCCGTCCCGACCTCCTCGCCGCCTCGGCGGCCGGCGTGCAGCTGTTCTCGGCCGGAGCGACGCGCGTGGCGCCGAGCGGCCTCGAAGGGCTCACCGGCGTCCTCGACGTCGCGCCGGGCGATTTCGACGACGACGGCCGCCCCGACCTCGCGGTCGTGACCGCGGGCGGCGCGTCGCTCTGGCGCAACGCCGGCGGTCGCTTCGAGCGCTTCCCCGTCGTCCTGCCGGCGGGGTCGTTTCGCCGCGCCGTCTGGCTCGACGTCGACCACGACTACGACCTCGACCTCATCCTCCTCGGCAAGGGCGCGGCGTTCGTCCGCAATCCCGGCGGCGGTGCGACCGAGGGGTGGAGCGACCAGACGACGAAGTTTCCGTTCGCTGCCGGCGAGGCGCTCGCGGCGGTGGCGTTCCACGCCGTCTCGGACACGCAGGGAATGGACCTCGCGGTGGCAACCGCCGACCATGCCGGAATCCTCTATCGCGACCGGCTCGGCGGGCGCTACGAGGCCGAGCCGTTGCCCGCTCTGCCCGCGGGCACGGCATACCTCGAAGCGGGCGACGCCGACGGCGACGGCTGGGTCGACCTGCTCGCGGGCGCAGCCGTGCTGGCGAACGATCGGGGGCGGAGCTTCGCCGCGAAGCCTGCTCCCGCCCCGCCGTTCGCTCTCGTCGATCCGGGCGGTTCGGGGCGCCCGCGCCTCGTCCCCCGCGACGTAGCGGCGCTCGCCGCCGCCGATTTCGACGGCGATTTGCGGACCGATCTCGCTGAAGTGACCCGGAAAGGCGAGCTGCGGCTCGAAACCAACGCGACGCCGGGCTCCCGCCGGGCTCTCGCGGTACGGCTCGCCGGAGTCAAGAACCAGAAGCTCGCCCTGGGCGCCGAGGTCGAGGTCAAGGCCGGGTCTTCCTACCGCAAGCAGACCTACCGCGGCGTGCCGCTCGTCTTCGGGCTCGGCGCGCGGACCTCGGTCGATGCCGTCCGCGTCACTTGGCCGAACGGGCTGATCCAGAACGAGACCCTGCTGCCGAGCCGGCCGGCGGGCGAGCCGGTACCGCTCGCCGCCGTCGCCGCGGCGAGCCCGGCGGGCGAGACGATCACCGAGGCGCCGCGCCTGTCGGGCTCGTGCCCGATGATCTTCACCTGGGATGGCGACCGCTTCGCGTTCGTCACCGACGTGCTCGGCGTGGCGCCGCTCGGCGCCAGCTCGGGCGACGGCCGGTACTTCCCCGTCGATCACGACGAGCACGTGCGGATTCCCCCGGGGTCGCTCGTCGCCGTGGACGGCCGCTACGACCTGCGGATCACCGAGGAGCTGCGCGAGGTCACCTACCTCGACCAGGTGCGCCTGCTCGCGGTCGACCACCCGGCGGGCGTCGACGTCTTCACCAACGACCAGTTCCAGGACCCGCCCTTCCCGCCGCTCCGCTTCTACGCCGCGAGGGAGCGCATCCGGCCGATCGCGGCGCGCGAGTCGGAGGACGGCGACGGCGCCGCCGAGGACCGAGCCGGCCGCGACGTGCGCGAACGCCTGCTCGCCGTCGACCGGCGCTATCCCGACGGCTTCGCGCGCGACGCCGCGGGGGTCGCGCGCTTGCATCGGCTCGACCTCGACTTCGGCGCCGCGGCACCGGACGGGCGCGCGTTCCTCGTGCTCACCGGCTGGGTCGATTGGGCCGACGGCAGCACGTTCCTGGCCGCCGCGCAGCGCCCCGGCGGCGGGCTCGCGCTGCCGCGGGTCCTGGTCCAGGACGCGGCCGGCCGGTGGGTGACCGCGATCCCGAGCATGGGCATCCCCTCGGGCAAGCCGAAGGCGATCGTCGTCGACATGACCGGCAAATGGGCGTCGCGCTCGCGCCGGGTGCGGATCGAGACCAACCTCTGCGTCTACTGGGACGAGATCTTCCTGGCCCCAGCGCTCGAGCCCGATCTCCGCGTCACCGGCCTGGCGCCCGAGCGGGCCGCGCTCCGCTTCCGCGGCTTCTCGCGCCCGGTCCTCGACCCCGAGCGCAAGCAGCCGGAGGGGTTCGACTACCAGAGCTTCCAGCCGGTCGCGATGTGGAATCCCACGCCCGGGCTCTACACCCGCTACGGCGACGTCGGCGAGCTCCTCTCCGCGGTCGACGACCGCTTCGTCATCTTCGGCTCCGGCGACGAGATCCGCCTCGCCTTTTCCGCCGCGGCGCTGCCGCCCGTCCCCGCCGGCTGGAGCCGCGATCTCTTCTTGAAGGTCGACGGCTGGGCGAAGGACGCCGACGCGAACACCGCGTTTTCGCAGAGCGTCGAGCCGCTGCCGTTCCACGCCATGACTTCCTACCCGTACCCGCCGGGCGAGGCCTACCCGGACGATCCCGAGCACGCGCTCTACCGCCGCACCTACAACGTGAGACCGGCCTTGCGGCTGATCGCTCCGCTCCGCCAGGAGGTGGCACCGTGAGCCTCGAAGCCCCGAAGACGAACCGGCTCGAGCGCGCGACAGCGCTCGTCCTCTTGCTCCTGCTCCTCAACACGGCCTACGTCGCGGCATTCGCCGAGGCCTCGATCTTCTACATGGGCAACGCCGCGCTCCATCTGGCGCTCGGGCTCGCCTTCGCCGTCCTCGGCGCGCTCTTGTGGCAACGCCGGGCCGACCTGCGGCGACCGCTGGCACCCGCGGCGGGGTTCTTCGCCGTCGCGGTCTTGGCGGCGCTCTATCTCCTCGCCTTCCACAACGTCCGGGCGCACCGCTGGGCGCTCTGGCTGCACGTCGCTGCGGCGGGGCTCGGGGTCGTCGCCCTCCTCTTCGCTCTCGCCCGGAAGCTCGCGGCGCCATCATCCGGCCTATTCGGCCCATCCGGCCTCCTGCGCTTCCGCCGCGCTCTCCTGGGCGCGGCCCTCCTGGCGCTCCTCGTGCCGTCAGGCGCCGCTCTCGTCCGCCGCCTGCGCCCCGACCCCTCGCTCCGCATCGTCAACCCGACGCTCGTGCCGGTCGCGATGACCGAGGAGGGCGGAGGGCCGAAGTCGCCGTTCTTCCCGTCCTCGGCGCAGACCAACGTCGGCGGCATCATCCCGTCCAATTTCTTCATGGACTCCGCGACCTGCGGCGAGTGCCACAAGGACATCTATCGCCAGTGGCAGAGCTCGGCCCATCGCTTCGGCTCGTTCAACAACCAGTTCTACAGGAAGTCGATCGAGTACATGCAGGACGTCGTCGGCACCCGGCCGAGCAAGTGGTGCGCCGGCTGCCACGACCACGCGGTGTTCTTCAACGGCCGCTTCGAGCGGCCGATCAAGGACCAGATCGACACGCCCGAGGCGCACGCCGGTCTCGGCTGCATGTCGTGCCACGCGATCACCCACGTCGGCAGCTCGATGGGCAACGGCGACTTCACCATCGAGTACCCGCCGCTGCACGAGCTCGCGAGCAGCAAGAACCCGTTCGTCCGGGGCGCCGACAAGTTCCTGACCTACCTGGATCCCGAGCCGCACCGGCGAACGTTCATGAAGCCGTTCATGCGCGCCGACACGGCGGAGTTCTGCGCCTCGTGCCACAAGGTCCACCTGGACGTGCCGGTCAACTCCTACCGCTGGGTGCGCGGCTTCAACGACTACGACAACTGGCAGGCGAGCGCCGTCTCGGGCCAGGGCGCGCGCTCGTTCTACTACCCGCCGGAAGCGAAGACCTGCGCCGGTTGCCACATGCCGCTCGTCGACTCGCGCGATCCGGGCAACCGCGACGGCCAGGTGCATTCGCACCGCTTCCCGGCGGCGAACACCGCGCTGCCCTTCGTCAACCGCGACGCGGAGCAGCTCGACGTCGTGACCAAGTTCCTGCAATCCGGATTCATCACCGTCGATCTGTTCGCGATCACGCCGGCGGCCGAGCCGCTCGCCGGCGAGGCGATGGTGCGCCGGGGCGACGAGGCGCCGCAGGCGATGTCGACGTTCGCGGTCGGCGAGGAGGCGGAGAGCGGAGGGGAGACGACGCTGCGCCAGGTCTCCGCCTTCGCGGCGCCGCTCGAAAGCGCGGGAGCGCGAATCGTGCCCGGCCAGACGGTGCGGGTCGACGCCGTCGTGCGCACGCGCGCGATCGGCCATTTCTTCCCCGGCGGCACGGTCGATGCGTTCGACGTCTGGCTCGAGCTCGAAGCGAAGGACGCGACCGGCCGCGTGCTCTTCTGGAGCGGCCGGGTCGAGGACGGCGGACGCGGTCCGGTCGAGAAGGGCGCCCACTTCTACCGCTCGTTCGCGCTCGACGCCGAGGGCAATCCGATCGACAAGAGGAACGCCTGGCAGGCGCGCAGCGCGCTCTACACGCGCCTGATCCCGCCGGGAGCCGCGGACACCGTGCACTTCCGCGTCCACGTCCCCGCGGACGCCCGCGGGCCGATCACGCTCACCGCCAGGCTCAACTACCGGAAGTTCTCCCGCTACTACACCGAGTTCTCCTACGCCGGGCAGCCGAAGCCGGGGCAGTCGCCGAAGCTCCTCTCGCCCCATTTCAACTCGCTCGACTACTCGTTCGATCCGAAGAACGTCCCGGCGAACGTCTCGGGCCAGATCAAGGGCGCGATCCCGGATCTCCCGATCATCGAGCTGGCGCGGGACGAGGCGACGGTTCCTCTCGCGCCGCCCGGCTCGGCTCCCGCGTTCGCGGCCAAGCCGCTGCGCGAGGACCGCGAGCGCTGGAACGACTGGGGGATCGGCCTCCTGCTCCAGGGCGACCTGAAGGGCGCCGAGCGCGCGTTCCGCACCGTCACCGAGATCGATCCCGACTATGCCGACGGCTGGGTCAACGTCGCCCGCGCCCTCGTCCGCGAAGGGGAGACCGAGGCGGCGCGGCCGTTCGTCGAGCAGGCGCTCGCGCGCTCGCCCAAGCTCGGCCGCGCTCTGTTCTTCCGGGCGATGATCGAGAAGGCGGCGGGCGACTACGCGCAGGCCGAAGCGTCGCTGCGCGCTGTCGTCGCGCAGTACCCGCGCGACCGGGTGGTGCTCAACCAGCTCGCCCGCGTCCTCTTCCTCGAACGCCGGCACAAAGAGGCGCTCGCCGTGCTCGAACAGGTCTGCCTGGTCGATCCCGAGGACGTCCAGATGCACTACACGGCGATGCTCGCGGCGCGCGCCCTCGGCGACTCGGCCCGGGCGGCGCGCGAAGCGCAGCTCTTCCGCCGCTTCAAGGCCGAGGAATCCTCGCAGGCGATCACCGGGCCGCGGCGCCGGCTCTCGCCCGAGGACAACAACGAGCGGCAATCGATCCACGAGCACGAGAGCGCGCCGCTACCGCCGGAGAAAGCGCTGCCCGCGGCGCCGATCGCCGCCGCGGCGGGGGGATGACGACGTGAAGCCTTTCGGACGCCGAAGGAAAGCCCGCGCGGGAGCTTTCCGCCTCGCGCTCGCCGCCCTCCTCGCTGCCGCGTTGCCGGCCGCGCGGTCCGCCGCGTCCCCGCCCTCCGCCAAGCCGGCGGGTCGTGCGGTCGCGAAAGCCGCGGCCCCGGCAACCCTGACGGGGGGGCTCCACTTCACCGACGTCACGGCCCAGGCGGGCATCCGCTTCGTCCACGAGAGCGGGCGCGCGGGCAAGAAGTACCTGCCCGAGACGCTCGGCGCGGGCGTCGCGGCCTTCGACGCCGACGGCGACGGCTGGCTCGACCTCTTCTTCGTCAACAGCCGCAAATGGACGAAGGGAAAGGGAGGCAAGCCCGCGCTTCCTGCCCTCTACCTGAACCGGCGCGACGGCACCTTCCGCGACGCGACGCGGGGGAGCGGCCTCGACGTCGAGCTCTACGGCCTGGGCGCCGCGGCCGGCGACTACGACAACGACGGCCGCGACGACCTCTAC
>DATMZM010000202.1:0-8720 GCA_035607445.1 Thermoanaerobaculia bacterium
TCCGCACCGAGCGCTTCTGGAACGAGCAGAGCGGCATCCAGCCGGGCAAGATCGTCGGCTGGATCCTGACCAACGAAGAGAAGGGCTGGCGGATCAAGCGGTAGGGGCCGCTACTTCTCCCCGCCGGGAGGGGGAGACGAGCGCGGAGGAGGGGACAACGCCCCGGCGGCGGAACCGCCGGGGCTCTAGGCTTTTAGTCGTCGTCCTCGTCGTGATGGCAGTCGACGACGTCGAAGAGCAGGATGCTGCTCGTCGAGTAGTTGGCGGTGTAGATCTGACAGCCGTCCCGGGTCGGGTAGATGTCGATCGGGCCGATCTGGCAGCAGGGCGTCGCGATGCCGTTGATCAGGACCTGGGAGAGCGTCAAAAGGCCGGTCGAAGAGCTGCGCTCCCAGACCGACAGCCGGCCCTCGGAGAAGGCGGCGGCGTAGACGAACCGGCCATCGGGATCGATGTTGATGCCGGTCGCCCCCTTCAAGCCGTCGATGCCCACGTCCGTGTCCTTGACCACCTGGAGCTGGGTCAGGGTGCCGTCGTGCTTGTCGATGGCGAAGCTCGAGATCGCGTTGTCGGCGATGGCGACGGAATAGAGGTTGTCGTCGTGCCTGTCTCCGATCAGGCCGCGGACCGCGGCCAGGCCGTCGATGCCGCCGACGCCGTCCTGGAGCATCTGGACCTGGGAAAGCTCGCCGTTCGACTTGCTGCGGCTGAAGACGACGATCGCGTTGTCCTGGAGGCCCCCGACGTAGACGAACTTGTCCTCCTTGTCCATGAACATGGAGTAGGCGCCGCGGATGCCGGTGATGCCGCCGACGCCGGCCCGGAGGAGCTGGTGGAGCGTCAGGGTGCCGTCTTGCTTGTCGCGGTCGAAGACGACCACGGCGTTGTCGAAGAAGCCCGTGAGGTAGAGGTTCTTGCCGTTTTGGGAGACGGCGATCCAGAGCGCTCCGTTCAAGCCGTCGATGCCGCCGACGCCGTCCTTCAAAACCTGGATCTCGGTCAAAAGGCCCGTGTGCTTGTCGCGCGCGAAGACCGCGAGCGAGTCCTGGAAGAACCCGGAGACGTAGACGTTGTCCTCGCCCGGGCTCAGGCGGACGACGTTGGCGCCGCCGAGGCCGTCGATGCCGCCGATGCCGTTCTTCAGAACCTGGATCTGGGTCAGCTCCCCGGTGTCCCGATCGCGCGAGAAGACGGTGAGGCCGTTGTCGGTCTCGCCGCCCGCGTAGACGTAACGGCCGTCCTCGGTGACCACGACGCCGCGATTGCCGCGGATGCCGTCGATGCCGCCGATGCCTTCCCGCCAGCCGTCGACGAAGGTCAACACCTGCGCCCCCGCCGCGGCGGACAGCAAAAGCCCTACGAGACACCCTCGAACGATACGGTTGACAACAACATTGCTCGCCATGCGCTCTCCTTGCGGTTTGCCCGCTTCGAATAGCCGCCCGTGCCGGAGCGGCCTCGGGGCCCTGCCGAGGACCCCAAAACAACCGGCAGAAGCGGGCGAAGGCGGCCCGGTCGGACCGCCCTCACGCTCGCGCCGATTGAAGGTCTAAACGGGAGGTGCCGCGAAACCTCGAATCCGAGACGGTGAATTTGCGCGCGGCCCGTGCCCTACTCGCGCGGTTTCGGGATCGCGGGCACGACGACCCGCCGGCGCGGGTTCTTCGCGAGCTCGGCGAGCAGCACCTCGATGCCCTTTTCGAGCGTCGGGTCCTGGCCCTTCGCGATCAGGTCGGGGCGATCGACGACCTCGACGTCGGGCGCCACCCCCTCGTTCTCGACCACCCAGCTGCCGTCGGTCGCGAGGAAGCGGAACTGCGGGACGAGGACGCTGCCGCCGTCCATGAGCGGCGGATTGCCGGAGAGGCCGACCAGGCCGCCCCAGGTCCGGGTGCCGATCAGCGGCCCGAGCTTGAGCTTCTTGAAGTAGTAGGGCAGGGCGTCTCCTCCGGAGCCGGCGTCCCAGTTGATCAGGCAGGCCTTGGGGCCGGAGCTGACGAAATTGGGCGTCGTCGCCGGCTGCTCGCCGCGGCGGACCCAGTAGTTCAGGAGAGGCCGCGCGAGCAGAGCGATCATCGTGTCCGGGATGAAGCCGCCGCCGTTGTAGCGCTCGTCGATCAGCAGGGCGTCCTTGTCGGCCTGCGGGTAGAAGTGCTTGAACAGCTCGCGGTTGCCGTTCTCGGAGGTGTTCGGGACGTGGATGTAGCCGATCCGCCCACCCGAGGCCTGCTCGACGCGGCGGCGGTTGCCCTCCACCCAGTCGAGGTAGCGCAGGTTGTATTCGCTCGTGATCGTCGTCACCTTCTCTTCGTGGCCGCCCTCGGCTCCCGGCTTGCGGTTCAGGAGCAGGGTGACGACCCGGCCGCCCTTCCCCTCGAGCAGACGGTAGAAGTTGTCGACCCCTTGGGTCGGCACGCCGTCGACCGCCACGATCAGCTCCCCGGCCTCGGCGTGGACGCCCGGCTCGGTCAGCGGCGAGCGGAAGTCCTCGTGCCAGTTCTCGCCCGGGAAGATCTTGGCGATCCGGAAGCTGCCGGAGGGGTCGGCGACGATCTCGGCGCCGAGCAGGCCGCCGTCCTTCCTCTCGACCGGCGACCAGTCCGGCGCGCGCTCGAGATAGGCATGGCCGACGCCGAGCTCCGAGACCAGCTCGGCCAGGATGAAGTCGAGGTCCGTGCGCGTCGCGGCGGAGGGGAGGAGCTCGGCGTAGCGGTCGCCGAGAGCCTGCCAGTCGCGGCCGTGCAGGTTCGGGTCGTAAAACCAGTCGCGCACCAGGCGCCAGGCGTCGCGGTACTCCTCCTGCCACTCCGCGCGCGGCACGATCTTCATCTCGAGATGCGAGAGATCGAGCTTGGTGTCGGTGCTCTGGTCCGCGGCGGCGTCGACGATCCCGAAGTCGTGCTCGATCCGGAACAGGACCTTCTTGCCGTCGCCCGAGAGGTCGTAGCCGTCGATGGCGGTCAAAACGGTCTTCTCTTCGCGCTTGCCGAGGTCGTAGCGGAAGAGCGCCGTCTTGCTGCCGTGCTCGCCGCCCTTCAGGTAGTAGAGGGCGTCGGCGCTCGCCGCGAGCGACCGGTAGTCGCCCGGATCGCCGGGGACCGCGCGCACGCGCTTCGAAAAGCCGTCGAAATCGAGCTCGATCCTCAGCTCTCCCGGTTTGGTCCCTGCGGCTTTGGCGCCGGCCGGTTTCGCCGGCTCCTCGTCGCTCTGCGGCGGGAAGAGGTCCGGCGTGTCGTCGCTCAGGGTCCCGGCGTAGACGCGGGTGGGATCGACGTAGAGATAGGAGCTCTCGAAGCCGCTGAACTGGAGCTGGAAGTCGCGGTTCGAGAGGAAGTAGAGATAATTCCCCTTGGGGTCCCAGACCGGCTCGAAGTCGTTCGCCTGGCCGTCGGAAAGCCGGTGCGTCTTGCCTTCGTCGAGCGCCAGGACCCAGATCTCCGATTGGCGGTCGGCGCCGTTCTTGGTATAGGCGAGGAAGCGGCCATCCGGCGACCAGCGGTAGGTGTCGATCGCGCCCGTGGTGCTCTGATCGGCGTCGTGGACCTTGCCGCTCGCGACCTCGACCCACCGCAGCTGGAGCCTGGTGTTGCCGTAGGCGAGCTTCTTCGAGTCGGGCGACCAGACCGGAGCGAAGCGCCAGGCGTCGCCGTCGGTCGTGACCCGCCTCTCCTCTCCCGAGCCGTCGCTCGGCCGGACGTAGATCTCGTACTCCCCCGTGCGGTCCGAGAGGTACGCGACCTGCTTGCCGTCCGGCGACCAGGCCGCGTCGCGCTCGCGGATGCCGGGCGTCCGGGTCAGGTTGCGGATCTCCCCCTTCTCGGCCGGCACGGTGAAGATCTCGCCGCGGGCGACGAACAGGGCCCGTTTGGCCGACGGCGAGGGCAGGGCGCTCTCGACGATCTTGTCGAGCTTGCGGAATTGGGGCAGGGCGTCGGGGAAATCGCCCGAGACGCGGATCGGGACCTTGGCGGATCGACCGCTCTCGGGGTCGAGCTTCCAGATCCAGCCTCCCGCTTCGTAGACGATCGCGTCCGGTCCGGCGCTCGGCCAGAGGACGTCCCAATCGTCGTGCTGGGTGACCTTCGTGGTCGCCTTGGACTTCGTGTCGTAGACGAAGAGGTTGTTCGTGTGGTCGCGGTCGGAGACGAAGTAGATCCGGTCGCCGAGCCAGACCGGCCAGGTGTCGATCGCCGGCGAATCGGTGATCTTCTCCGCCGTGTCCTTGCCGAAGTCGTAGATCCAGACGTCCGGCGTGCGGCCGCCCCGGTGCCGCTTCCAGGGGCGGAAGTCGCGCGCGATCGGGGTGAAGGCGAAGCGGTCGCCGTCGGCAGAGAAGTCGCCCGAGCCCAGCTCGGGAATGCGCAGCGGCTCTTCCATCCCTCCCGTCGCCGGCACCTTGTAGGGCCGGCCCAGGCGGTCGTCGTAGGCGACCCGGTTGGCGCGGAAGACGACGTCCTTGCCGTCCGGCGTCCAGCCGAGGATCTGGTTGTCGAACCCGCCCCGCACCGGCAGCTCGCCGATGTCGTTGTAGAAGGTCAGCTGCCGGGGCTCGCCCCCTTCGCTCGGGACGACGAAGACCTGGCGCGTGCCTGAGTACTCGCCCGAGAAGGCGATCCATCGCCCGTCGGGCGAGAACTTCGGGAACAGCTCGAGCCCCGGGTGCGACGTCACCCGGTGCGCCTCGCCGCCGTCGCGCGGGACGGTCCAGACGTCGCCGGCATAGACGAAGGCGATCCTGTCGCGCGAGACGTCCGGATAGCGCAGCAGGCGGGTGCCCGAGATGGCGGCGTCCTCGGCCCGGAGGGCGGGCGCCAGGGCGAGCAGCACGACGAACAGCGCGGTTCTCATCGTCCCCACGGAAATCTCCTTGCGGCTCAGACCCGGGAAATGCTATCAGTTCCTCATCGAGCCCAACTCGCGACCGACCGAGAGATCACGGCAGCGTTACGCCCGACCGAGAGGAACCCCCCATGTCCGCCATCAGCTTCTCGCAGCAGGTGAATCGGAACTTCGACAAGGCCGCGGCCCTGACCCAACACGATTCGGCCCTGCTGGCGCTGATCAAGAACTGCAACAGCGTCTACCACTTCACCTTCCCGGTCCTGCGGGGCAACGGCAGCATCGAGGTGGTCCACGCCTGGCGGGCCGAGCACAGCCATCACAAGCTGCCGACCAAGGGGGGCATCCGCTACAGCCTGGACGTCAACGAGGACGAGGTGGTGGCGCTCGCCGCCCTGATGACCTACAAGTGCGCGGTGGTCGACGTGCCGTTCGGCGGCGCCAAGGGCGGGATCAAGATCGACGCGCGGCAATACCAGCGCAACACGCTCGAGCGGATCACCCGGCGCTACACCTTCGAGCTCTACAAGAAGGGGTTCATCGGACCGGGCATCGACGTGCCCGCGCCCGACTTCGGCACCGGCCCGCGAGAGATGGCCTGGATCGCCGACACCTTCCAGTCGCTCGCCCCGGACAAGCTCGAGGCTCTCGGCTGCGTCACCGGCAAGCCGATCGCCCAAGGCGGCATCCGCGGGCGCAAGGAGGCGACCGGCCGCGGCGTGATGTTCGCCACCCGCGAGCTGTGCAACCAGCCGGACGAGATGAAGGCTCTCGGCCTGGCGACCGGCCTCGGCGACAAGACCGTGGTGGTCCAGGGGCTCGGCAACGTCGGCTACCACGCCGCCCTCTTCCTCCAGCAGGCGGGGGCGACGGTGGTCGGCATCTCGGAGTACGAAGGGGCGATCGAGAAGCGCGACGGCATCGACGTCCCCGCCCTCTTCGCCCATCGCCAGGCGACCGGATCGATCCTCGGCTTCCCCGGCGCCACCGACCTGCCCGACCGCATGGCCGGGTTGGAGATCGCCTGCGACATCCTGGTCCCGTCCGCGCTCGAAAACCAGATCACGGACGAGAACGTCGCGCGCATCCGGGCCAAGATCGTGGTCGAAGGGGCGAACGGGCCGGTCACCGCGGCGGCGAGCGAGGCGCTCGAAGCGCGCGGCATCCTGGTCGTGCCCGACCACTACGCGAACGCGGGAGGCGTCGTCGTCTCCTATTTCGAGTGGCTCAAGAACCTCTCCCACGTCCGCATGGGCCGGCTCGAAAAGCGCGCCGAGGAGCAGGCCTACGGCCGCCTCCTCCACGCCATCGAGCAGAAGACCGGCTCGACCTTCTCGGGCTCGGAGATGCAATCCATGTCCCGCGGCGCCGACGAGGAGACCCTGGTCAACTCCGGCCTCGAAGAGACCATGGTCACCGCCCTCCACCACCTGCTCGAGATCCGCAACCAGCACCGCGACAAGGCCGACCTGCGCACCGCGGCCTACATCGACGCGATCAACAAGATCGCCCTCTGCTACGAGGATCTCGGGATCTTCCCGTAGGGGGTTCAGGCCCTGGATTTCGATCGGCCAATTTGGCCAGCTTTGCCCAGTTGCCGCGATCCTGGCCTCAAAACTTGAGGAGAGAACTCTCGGCGATCATGCCGATCAGCGCATCAAGTGGGTCTTGGAACATGTGTCAATCAGAGTTCTCCTTGAGACGCTGTAAATCTATAGCGGCCTGTCGCCCGAGGTCGGCGACGCCCTTAAACAAGTAAGGAACATAGCTCTTGAGGATGTGGGCCTTGAGAGTCATGAGTTTGCGATAGCCGTCCGGATCAGACTCGATGTCGGCAACAGTCACAGGTGCGCTCGCATCGGCGAGGTAAAGGAGCATAGGCTTTTTGTGGGTTTCAGCCTCTCGAAACTCGAGTTCCGTCATTGAGAGTCCGGTGGCTGAATCGATACTGCCATAGCGAACACCAAAGATGCCGAGGTAGGCATCGGCTTTACGAACCTCTTCGATGATGAGTGCGGCAGGAGATTGAGAGTCGGGCGAAGCGCCGAAGTGTTCCATGCCTCTGAATAGAAGATCGCAACGTGAAAGGGCATCTTTCACAGCCGTTCGAGCATCAACGAGATCCTTATAGGTCGAGCTGACAAAAACGGTTAGATGTCGCCCTTTCGGTCCTGCCGCTTGCGCCGGAATCTCCACAGGTTTCTCTGCAAACGCCTGAAGCTCACCGAGATATTGTAACCGCAACTCCTGGTTGCTCTTTAACGACGACCGAATATGCTCCTGTCTCGTGGCGACTTCCTCACCAAGCGAAGCGATGAGTTGTTGTTCGAGTCTGCCACGCTGGTCCTCCAGGTCAGAAAGCAGGCGCCGGAGATTGTAGAGCCTCCTCCTCTTGTACTCTTCCTGGGTTTCGGCTAGCAGGTCGAGGCTCGACAAACTTGCCTCAGTTTCAATTGGAGCCGAGGGTGTTAAGTGTTGAGCTATTCGAGGCGCGCGAGCAGCGAACTCTTCGAAAAAATGAACGAAGTCCATTTCGCTCATACAGTTGAAGCGATCAAAGAGATAGATCGTGGCAGTCGCAGGTCTAGTTAAGCCATCCAGCTCCTTGCAAATGACTCGTGCCATGGTCGCTGCTACATCTCCATATGAAAAACCGGCAACTCCGGCACCGATTGCCGGGAAAGCTATCGATGAGAGTTGCAGACCCTGGATGAGCTGCATGCATCGTCGCGTTGCTCGTTCAACGACCTCATTTGGTGAGATCCCGGCCGGATTAGGGCCGATTGTAATGGCGTGGAAGATGTACTGAGCCCTAAGAGTTCCTGCTGTCGTTACCACGATGTCCCCGAGGGCAGCAGGAACTTTCTTGGAAGCATCGATAGCAATCGCTTCCCCGCCGATGCGGCGAATCGCTGCGGAAACCCCACCTCCCATACTGATGTAGCTATCGTCGGAGCTGACAAGGACTTGATCGTCAGATGTGGTTATATCCCCGAATCTGAGCGTCAGCCGAGACTCGCCAAACTGATAGGACCGATGCGTTTTCATGCTTTATCCCGAACTTCTCAAATGTTATGGGTGCCTACGATCGCCAAGAGCCTTACTATGAGAAAGGAGGCTTCAGCGATTCAAGAGATCGCACGACCAAGCCTTGCACCCGATAAATCGGTTTGGATGGCTTCTCGGTGGTGAACAGCTCGGAGGCGTTGGCGGCGAGCGCCGCCGCGACATGCAACGCGTCCATTCCTGCCAGGCCATACGTTTCGGCCTGCAATAAGGCCGAGTCGATCAGGCTCTGGGTCGGCTCAACCCACACGGCAGCGCGGTCGAAGAAATCCCGGTAGAACTCGGCTTCGTATTTGCGCCGGAAATAGGTCGCCTTCGGAAGGACTTCGAGACGGAGAAACGAACTGGCGACGAAGGTACGAGAGGAATCGTCCAGAATCCAGCGCGCAGGAATCGTTTGGCTTACGTCACCTACGTACGCTGCGATCAGAACCCCGGCATCGATGAAGGTGAGAGTCAGGGCTCCTCCGAAACTCCCCCGCGCCGCTCGGCTACCTCGCGCCTGATCCCTTCCCAGTCGAGGAGCTCACCACCTTCTTCGAGGTAGGCACGCCTGAGCTCGACGAGCTTTTTCCCGAGAGGGGTTCGCGGTACATAGGAGTCGAGGTCGGCGAGAGCCTCAGCCCTTGGGTCAAGCTTTTTCGCCGGAGCACCCATAGCCAGGGAATCGTAACACGCCTTTAGAACTGGGGTTGTCGGGCGTGCTTCGACGCCCTTTAGTTACCCGCCGCCGCCGCCGGAGGAGTCGTCGCGAGCGAATGGAGTTCCGCGATCGTGCGGACCGCGCCGCCGCGGACGACGTAGCGGACCTGGCG
>DATMZM010000152.1:0-8016 GCA_035607445.1 Thermoanaerobaculia bacterium
CCACCATGAAGAAGTTGGTCGAGGAGGGGACCGCGGGATGACCGGCGGCTTCCAAGGCGGCGAAGGTCGCGCGCCGATTTTCGAGCAGGCGGCGCTTCGACTGCGCGAGGTAGCCGGGGTCCCCGAGGCTCGCCCGGGCGGCTTCGACGACCGCGATGTTGACGTTGTCCCAGGCCTGGTCGGCCGCGAGCTTTTCGATCGTCGCGCGCTGGGCGATCGCGTACCCCAGACGCATGCCGGCGAGGCCGTGGATCTTCGAGAAGGTGCGGGCGACGATCAGGTTCGGGCGCTCGGCGACGAGCGGGATCACGGTCTCGTAGTCGCCGCTCTCGGCGAAGTGGAAGTAGGCCTCGTCGACGAGCACCCCGGTCTCCGCCGGCACGCGGTCGAGGAAGGCGCGGACCTCGGCCTTCGGCGTCAGGCTGCCGGTCGGGTTGTTCGGGTTGCAGAGATAGATCAGGCCGGGGCGCTCGCGGGCGGCGAGCATCTTCGGGAGATCGTGGCGGAAGTCGGAGGTCAGCGGCACGGGGACGATCTCGGCGCCGCGCCGGCTCGCGGCCTTGCGGATCGCCTCGAAGGTCGGATCGGCGAGCACGAGCGGTCGATCGGGCCCCAAGTAGGCCGCTCCGGCGAGGCGGAGGATCTCGCTCGAGCCGGCGCCGAAGAGGACCTGCTCGGGGGCGACGCCGTGGGCCTTCGCGAGGTCCGCCGCGAGCGCGTCGACGTGCTCGTCCGGATAGCGCCAGGCGAGCGCCGAGGCATCGCGCAGTGCGGCGAGCGCGGCGGGGGAGGGGCCATAAGGGTTCTCGTTCGAGCTCAGGCGGACGACGCCGCTGGCTGAGGGCGGCGAGGGCGCGGCGGCGGGCACCGCCCTCGGGCCGTGAGCGGGCCGGGCCGCGGAGCGGGCGAACGCCTCGGCGGGGGCCAGCGCCGCGGCCGCCGCGCCGAGGCCGAGCCAGGAGGTGAAGCGACGACGGGAGATGATCGGAAGCTCTGCCATGACCGGGTCCTCCGCGCGTGTGCGTTGATGGCGCCATCATCGCGCGTTTTTCGGCGCGCGCACACCCGGTTTCAGTCCTCCTCCGGCACGGCCGGCCGGCCTTCGAGCCCGAGCGTCAAGATTCGCCGTAACTTCCCGCCCTCCGCAAACGCCTGTAGTTGCGAGAAGGCCAAAAGGAGAAGGAACCATGTCCAACAACGAGAAGGTTTGCTTCGACCGCGTCCTGCCCTCCGAGATGACCAGCCCCCACGTCGGCCGGCTGATCCAGCTCGCGATCGGCCAGACCCGCGCGGCATTTCAGATCGCCAAGCTCTGGCCGAACGGCACGACGCTCAAGATCCGCTTCCTGGGCGGCACCGCGGCCCAGCAGGCGATCGTCAAGCAGTTCGCGCCCCAGTGGGCCCTGGTCGCGAATCTGAAGCTCGTCTTCGACAACGCGCCCGACGCCCAGATCCGGATCGCTTTCAACGCGGACGACGGCGCCTGGTCCTACATCGGCACCGACGCTCTGGGCATCCCGCGCGATCAGCCGACGATGAACCTCGGCTGGCAGGACGAAGGGGTCGTGCTCCACGAGTTCGGCCACGCCATCGGCATGATCCACGAGCACCAGAACCCGATCGCGAACCCGATCCAGTGGAACAAGCCGGTGGTCAACGCGGCGCTCTCGGGCTCGCCCAACTTCTGGGATCAGGCGACGATCCAGCACAACATGTACGACAAGTACGAGCTCAGCCAGATCAACGGCTCGAACTTCGACCAGAAGTCGGTGATGCTCTACAGCTTCCCGGCGAGCTGGACGCTCACCGGCTTCCACTCCGATCCGAACGAGAAGCTGTCGGACGTCGACCGCGCCTTCGCCCACGGCGTCTATCCGGGCGCGGGCACTGTCGATCCGGCGGTCGTCGAGCTGCCGGTGCTCACCAGCGGCACGCCGGCCTCGATCGGCCAGCCGGGCGAGGAGGACCTGTTCAAGTTCACGGCGGCCGGCCCGGGGCACTACGTCGTCGAGACCGACGGCCCGACCGACCTGGTAATGTCGCTCTACGGTCCGAACAGCTCGACGACCCTGGTCGGCCAGGACGACGACAGCGGCGCGGGCCGCAACCCGAGGATCGCCGCCGATCTCGTGCCCGGCTCCTACCTGGTGCAGGTGCGCCACTACAACGCGGCCGGCGGCACCGGGCAGTACACCATCCGGGTCAGCCGGCAATAGGAGATACCGGGGGCGGCGGCGTCCAGGCCGCCGCTCCCGGGGCGTCCTTCACCGGCTGGAATCGATCTCGCGAGGCGAATCGGCGCGCCGTGGCTTAGACTCCGGCCGAACGGCTCGAGGAGGGGATCGCATGACCGAGATGCGCGGCGCCGGGGGGACCCCGGGCGGATTGGGCGAGTTCCTGGTCGGTTTGGTGATGGCGGTCGCGGGCGGTTATCTGTTGACCACCCAGGTGACGGTGACGAGCGGCTTCTGGATGCTCTGGGGCCGCAACGCCTTCGGCCTGTCGCTCGTCCCGTTCATCTTCGGCATCGGCCTGCTGTTCTGGAACGGCCGGTCGATCGTGGGCTGGCTGCTGCTCCTCGGCGGCTCGGTGATCATCCTCGCCGGCATCCTGACCAACCTCGAGATCTACTTCGAGCGGACGAGCCTGTTCAACACCCTCCTCATGCTGGTCCTCCTCTTCGGCGGCATCGGCCTGATGGCCCGCGGCGTCCGGGCGCACGGTTGAAGGAATCTCTCTCCGCGGCACTTCTCATCTTCTCGCAAGAGAGCTAAAATAGATGGCACGGATCGACGCTTTCCGCGTCGTTGCCTCTCGCCTCGACGAGGCAAGGAGGAGACGATGGCCACGCCCTTCTGTCCCGGCTATGGAGCGGAGCCGTACGCGACCCTGGTCGCGGACGCGCCGGACGTCGCGGTCTACCCCGGCGACGCGTTCCGCGTCGAATGGGGGCCGATCTTCCATCGCGGGCGGCTCGACGGCAGCGCGCGCGTGCTCGTCCTCGGCCAGGACCCGGCGTCGCACGAGACGATCCTGCGGCGGATCCTGGTCGGCACGGCCGGCAAGCGCGTCCAGGGGTTCCTCGCGCACCTCGGGATCACCCGGAGCTACGTCCTGATCAACACGTTCCTCTACAGCGTCTACGGGCAGTTCGGCGGCGAGAAGCACAAGAAGGACCCGGCGATCGCGGCGTACCGCAACCGGTGGATCGCCGCTCTGCTCGACAACAACCCGATCGAGGCGGTGGTCGCGTTCGGCTCGCTGGCCGACGTCGCCTGGCAGCTCTGGCTCGCGTCGCCCGAGGGCCAGGCCCGCCCCGTGCCCGCCTATCAGCACGTGGCGCATCCGACCTCGCCCGAGGGCTCGGGCGGCACGGCGGCGCAGAAGAAGGCGGCGACCAAGGCGATGCTCAAGGCCTACAACACCGCGATCGCCGCGCTCGGGCCGGCGGTCGCGCACCCCGATACGACCGAGGTCGTGCCGCCGTACGGCGACGGTTTCCTGCCCCAGGACCTGCCGGTCATCCCCGTGGCCGACCTCCCGGCCGGGATGCCCGCCTGGATGGGCTCGACCAACACCTGGGCCGTGCGCACGGGGGCCACCGCCGAAGAGAAGCGGCGGACGGTCAAGGTCACCGCGCCGGCCTCCGCGGTGCCCTGATCCCGCGGGAGCGAAAGGAGCTCCGCATGGCGACCCCGAAGGCTGTGAAGAAAACCGCCGCGAAGAAGACCGCCGCCAAGAAGCCGGCGAAGAAGACCGCGAAGAAAGCCGCTGCCAAGAAGGCGGCCAAGAAGACCCCGATCGATCCGCTCGGCGGCGGGCCGCTGGTCCTCGAAGGCCGGATCGTCACGATGGTCGAGGGCGCGCCGGTGATCGCTCACGGGCGCTGCTACATCAACGAGAGCACGTTCGTCGCCGTGCAGGACGCGGCGGCCCCCGCGCCTCCGGGCTTCGCGTCCGCGCCGGTCCTCGCGACCGAGGGCACGATCTATCCCGGCCTGATCGAGCTGCACAACCACCTGCCGTACAACGCGCTGCGCCTGTGGGACGTGCCGAAGCTCTACGCGAACCGGGACACCTGGGCGGGGACCGCGGCCTACCGGAGCCTGATCAGCGGGCCGATGCAGGTCCTGGGCAAGAGCCCGGACGTGGTCCCGGCCTTGATCCGCTACGTCGAGGCCAAGACGCTGCTCGGCGGCACCACGACGAGCCAGGGGGTGGCGCTGTTCAGCAACTCGGGGATCCAGCGCTTCTACCGCGGCATCGTGAGGAACGTCGAGGAGACCGACGAGGCGGAGCTGCCGGAGGCGAACACGCGGGTCGCGGACGTCGACGCCGCGACGGCGGAGAAGTTCCTCGCCCGCTTGAAGAAGGAGACCTGCTTCATCCTCCACCTCTCCGAGGGGACGAACGAGGCCGCCCGCAAGCACTTCCTCGCGCTCCGGATCGCGGGCGACGCCTGGGCGATCACGCCGCAGCTGGCCGGCATCCATTGCGTGGCGATGAAGCCCGAGGATTTCGCGGTCTACGGCCAGCGGGGCGGCGCCATGGTCTGGTCGCCGTTCAGCAACCTGCTGCTCTACGGGGCGACCGCCGACGTCAAGGCGGCGCGAGCCGCGGGCGTGCGCATCGGGATCGGCTCGGACTGGTCGCCCTCGGGGAGCAAGAACCTACTCGGCGAGCTGAAGGTGGCGGCGGCCTGGAACGAGGTCCACCAGGTCTTCACCGGCGAGGAGATCCTCGCGATGGCGACGCGGACCGCCGCGGCGATCCTGCAGTGGGATCAGCTGCTCGGGACTTTGGCCACCGGAAAAAGGGCGGACGTGCTGGTCGTCGACGGCGTCGAGAAGGATCCCTACGAGCAGCTGTTCCGCGCCCGCGAGGCGGACGTCGGCCTCGTCCTGATCAACGGCGTTCCCCGCTACGGGCACGCGGCCTGGATGGCGCAGCTGGGGGCGAAGAAGGAGACCTTGAAGGTCGGCACGCAGGCGCAGGCGCTCAACTTCGTCCAGGAGACGCAGGACCCGCTGGTCGGCAAGATCTCGCTCGCGGACGCGACCGACCTCCTCGCCGACGCGCTCAAGAACATCGTCAAGCGCGCCAAGGACCTCGAGAAGCCGAAGCCGGTCGCGGCGTTGAGCGCGCTCGGCGGGGCGCCCGTCTGGCAGCTCGAGCTCGACGAGATCCAACCCACGGAGATGAGCATGCGCCCGCTCCTGCCCTCCCCGGACGGCGGCCGGCGGGTGGGCGCGCGAGCGCTCGCGGGCAAGGGCTCGGAGCCGATCTCGAAGATCGTCAAGAGCATGGTGCTCGACCCCCTCACAGTGGCCGGCGACGGCGAGTTCCTGGACGCGGTGAAAGCCGAGAAGAACCTGACCCAGGATCTCGTCGACGGCCTGGTCAACCGATACTGATCGCCTCGGCCGCGGGCTTCGTGCCGGCGTACTCGCTGAGCAGGCCGCCGAGAGTGCGCCGCGTGACGTCGGTGAACCCGGTCTCTTGGAGGGCGCGGAGGATCGTCTCCGGCGGCACGCAGGCCTCGATCGTGTCCCAGTAGTAGGACATCAGGAGCCGCGGCGGCTTGCTCCGCTTCGAAAGCCCGACGATCAACGGCACGACGTGCCGCAGGTAACCCCGGATCAGCCCGCGCACGAGCCTCGAGCGGGGGCTCGTGATCTCGAGCAGGAGGACCCGCCCGCCCGGCCGCAGGACCCGCAGGTATTCGCGGAACGCCACCTCGAGCGAGGTGACGTGGCGCAGCGCGTAGCCCATGGAGAGGACGTCGAAGCTCGCGTCCGGAAACGGCAGATCCTCGGCCCGGCCTTGCACGAGCGCCGCGGTGCCGGTTTTCTTGGCCTCCCGCAGCATGCTGCCGTTCGGATCGAGGCCGATCACGCGCCGCGGGTCGCCGAGGATCGCCGCCCCCGCGCGCGCCATGAGCCCCGTGCCGGTCGCGACGTCGAGCAGCTTCATCCCCGGCCGCAGGCCCGCCTGCTCGAGGGCCTGGCGCCGGTACCGATGCTCCGAGCCGAACGACAGCACCGTGCCGACGCGGTCGTAGTCCGCGGCGAACGCATGGAACAGCTCGGTCACGAACGACTGCCGAGCCTCGTCGCTCGGGTAGTACTGCCGCAGCACCGGATGGGGCGGGGTGGATACGCTCATTCGGGTACTGTGGCCGCAAAGGGGCTGTACGTCAACGATTTTCGAGAAAACGCCTCGTTCCGGGACGAAGTGCTGGGTGCTCAGACAGGCTCTCTCGGCGGGCCTACCTCAAGGGAACCGAACCGGAGGCGGCTCACGGTCGGACCGAGGTAGAAGTCGGTCGAGTCCCGCCGGAGAACGTGGAAGTGGAGGCGAGCGACCCATGCCCCGCATCTGAGCGTATTGTTCCCGAAGGTGAGCCAGGGGGCGCGCGCGAGAAAAGTCAATCGACCGTCCGTTACCTCTTCTTACGACCCGTCCGGCGCAGGAACGCCAGCAGCTCCTGCTCGGCCCGGGTCGAATCCCGGCGCTTGCGGGGGCGGCAAGCGGCGAGCTCGGCGCGGAAGCGCCCTTCGAGGAAGGATTCGAGGAGCGACGGATGGATGTAGTGCTTGCGGCAGACCGCGCGGGTGTTGCCGAGCTCCTTCGCCACTCGATCGACGACGCTCACCGCCTGGCGATCGAGCGCCGCGGGCGCGGGCTCCTCCTCGATTTCGGCGAGGGCGGTCAGGGCTTCGACGCTGCCGCGCCAGGTCCGGAAGTCCTTTGCCGAGCAGTCCGCCCCGACGAGGTCGCGGAGGTAGTCGTTGACGTCGGTCGAGCTCACCGAGTGCCGCTTCCCCTCCTCGTCCAGATATTGGAAGAGCTGCTGGCCGGGCAGGTCCTGACAGCGCCTGACGACGCGCGCGAGGCGCGGGCTCTTGATCGAGGAGTCGTGGAGCACCCCGCTCTTGGCCCGGAAGCTCAGCTTGAGCTCGCCGCCCTTGGCCACGGCGTGCCGGTTGCGCAGCGTGGTGAGACCGAAGGAGCCGTTGGCCCGCCGGTACTCTTCGTTGCCGATCCGGGCGCCGGTCAGATCGAGCAGACGGGCGACGGCGGCCAGCACTTTCTCGCGGGGCAGGCCGGGCAGGCGCAGGTGGCGGCGCACGGCCCGGCGGAGGCGCGGGAGCGCGGCGCCGAAGGCGGCCAGGCGCGCGAACTTGTCCTCCCCTCGGCTCTCCTGCCAGCGCGGATGGTAGCGATACTGCTTCCGGCCGCGCGCGTCGCGCCCCGTCGCTTGCAGGTGGCCGTCGGGCGAGGCGCAGATCCAGACGTCGGTCCAGGCCGGAGGGATCGCGAGCGCGCGGATGCGGTCGAGGGCCGGCCGGTCGAGGACGCGCTCGCCGCCGCCGCGACGATAGGCGAAGCCCGAGCCGTGGCGCACCCTGCGGATCCCGGGCTCGGTATCCGTGACGTACAGAAGCGCGCCCGATCCCGCTCCTCGCGAGATCTTCGGACTCGCGCGGAGCGGGTGTGTCTTCGGCATCGGGAAGGTCGTCTCGGAATCCCGTGCGGAAACCTTATTCACGGGTGTCGCGACCCGGAGCGAGTGCAATGCGAATGCCGCGGGCTGGGGGCGCGGCGGCCCTCGTTTCCGAGCGAACGAAAGGAAGCAAGAAGTTCAGACGGCTGGAACGATTTTCCGGCGGCGCGGGGTCGTTTCGAGCGTTCGCCGCCCGTCCGGGGCCGCGGGCGCGGCGTCTCGCCCGCGCGGACCGTTGCGACGGGGCGGCACCAGGCTTGCACTTTGGCTGGGCCGTCCCGGCGCTCCCGCCGGGCACACGATCCCAAGGCGGAGGGGAATATGCCGGACACAGGAAAGGATCGCGACTTCGACCAGGAACCGAACACCACCGACGAGCGCCGGGACCAGCGCAGCGATGGGCCCGATCGGAAAGGCGACTTCGACGACGAAGTGGAATCCGATCCGAGCCGTGACCGCAACGAGTCGAACGACGACCGCGAGCGCGAGGGGATTCGCGTCCAGGGCAT
>DATMZM010000344.1:0-6837 GCA_035607445.1 Thermoanaerobaculia bacterium
GAGGTACGGATCGCCGACGAGTCCGCCCGCGAGCTGCCGGAGCGGCGGGAGGGGCGGATCCAGTTCCGCGGCCCCTCGGCGACCGCGGGTTACTTCGAAAACCCGGAGGCCACGGCGCGCCTGATCTCGCCGCAAGACGGCGATGGCTGGCTCGACTCGGGCGACCTCGGCTACCTCGCCGCGGGCGAGCTGTTCGTCACCGGCCGGAGCAAGGACGTCATCTTCCGCGCCGGCCGCAATCTCTATCCGCAGGAGCTGGAGCAGGCGGTGGGCGAGGTCCCGGGGATCCGCCGCGGCTGCGTGGCGGTCTTCGGCAGCCCGGATCCCCAGAGCGGCACGGAGCGGGTGATCGTCCTCGCCGAGACGCGCGAGGGCGACCCCGCGGCGCGCGAGAACCTGCGCGAAGCGATCCAGCACCTCGCTGTCGATCTCCTCGGCACTCCGGCCGACGACGTCGTGCTCGCTCCGCCCCAGACGGTGCCGAAGACCTCGAGCGGCAAGATCCGGCGCTCGTCCGCGCGCGAGGTCTACGAGTCCGGAAACCTGGGCGGCGGCCGGAGCGTCGCCTGGCAGCTCGCGCGGCTCGCGGCCTCGGGGCTCGGCCGGCGGCTCGGGCGCGCCGCCGGCCGGCTCGGCGAGGGGCTCTGGGCCGCCTGGTTCTGGGCGGTCGTCGCGGTCCTCGCCCTGCCCGTCTGGCTCTCGGTCGTGCTCGCCCCCGGCCTCGCCCGCCGGCGCCGGATCGCGCGGGGCTCGGCCCGCCTCGCCCTGCGCCTCGCCGGAGTGCGGCTCGTGGAAACCGGCTCGGAATCCAGGCCCCCCGGCGCCCGGTTCTACGCCGCGAACCACCTCTCGTACCTCGACGCGATCGTGCTGACCGCCGCCCTGCCCGCGGGGGTCGCGTTCGTCGCCAAGAGCGAGCTCCTCGGCTCCGCGGTCACCCGGCTCCTGCTCGGGCGGCTCGGATCCCTCTTCGTCGAGCGCTACGATGCCGCCCAAGGAGGAGGCGAAGCGGCAAAAATGACCGAGGCGATCCGGCAGGGAGATCCGCTCGCGATCTTCCCGGAGGGGACCTTCGGGCGGGCGCCCGGGCTCCACGCCTTCCGGCTCGGCGCGTTCAGCGTCGCGGCTGCCACCGGCGTTCCGGTCGTTCCGGTCGCCCTCCGCGGCACCCGCTCCCTGCTGCGGGCCGGCAGCTGGTTCCCGCGCCGGACACCGGTTTCGGTCGCGATCCTGGCGCCGGTCGCTCCCCGGGGCACGGACCTCGCCGCCGCGGTCGAGCTGCGGGACGCGGTGCGCGCGGAAGTGCTCGCCGCCTGCGGCGAGCCGGATGCCGGCGACAGCTTCCACGAGCTGCCCGCGCAGCGCGCCCGCGGCTGACGGAGCGGATGCCTTTCTGACAAACCCGGACGGATCACGGAGACCTCCATGCGCATCGCACTCTTGGGCACCGGGCTGATGGGATCGGCCCTCGCCGAGCGGCTGCTCGACCTCGGCTGCGACCTGACCGTCTGGAACCGGACGCGCGAGAAGGCGCTGCCGCTCGCCGAGCGCGGCGCCCGGGTGGCCGATTCGCCGGAGCAGGCGATCGCGGGGAGCGAGATCGCCCTCTCCCTGCTGCGGGACGCGGCGGCGACCCGAAGCGTCCTCGAAGAGACCGGGTTCGCGGCGCTCGCCGGCAGGACGTTCGTCCAGATGGCCACGATCGGACCCTCCGAGAGCCTCGCCCTCGCGGACGACGTCGAGGCCGCGGGGGGCGAGTACCTGGAGGCTCCCGTCCTCGGCAGCACTCCGCACGCCCGGCAGGGCAAGCTGATGGTCCTCCTCGGCGGCACGGAGGACCAGCTCGAACGCTGGCGGGAGCTGTTCGAGAAGATGGGCGAGCCGACGCGCATCGGCCCGGTCGGCCACGGCGCGGCGATCAAGCTCGCGCTCAACCAGATGATCCCGAACCTGATCGCCGCGTTCGCCCTCTCGCTCGGCATGGTCCGCCGCCTGGGCGTCGACCGCGAGGTATTCCTGGGGATCCTCCGCAACAGCGCTCTCTACGCGCCCACCTACGACGGCAAGCTGCCGAAGATGCTCGCCCGCGACTTCACCGAGCCGACCTTCCCCGCCGAGCTGATGCTCAAGGACGTCGACCTCGTCCGCGCGGAGTGCGAGAGGCTGGGGCTCGACGCGACGGTCGCCGGAGCCGTGCGCGAGATCCTCCGCCGCACCGTCGCATCCGGCCATGCCGGCGACGACTATTCCGCGCTCTACGAGATCATCGACCCGGCGGCCTCCTGAGCGCCCGACAGCCGGCGGACGGCGCCTGTCTCCGCCCGGTCCGAAAGCCGCACTGTTCCTGCTAGAAACCGCTGTTCTTCCGAGGAGATGCCATGCGCAAGAGAAAGCTGAGCCTTGCCCGCGAGACGGTCCGGAGCCTCGACCATCGGGACTTCCGGATCTTCGACGTCCAAGGCGGCCTGCCGACCCAGGTCTGCACCTACGGGACCTGCGGGACCCTCACGACGCACATCAGCTGCGTGGTGGACTGCACGTCGAACTGACGCGCTCTTTTAGGGAGCTCGAAGGCCCCGGGCAACGTCACGAGGGGCGCACGCCCGTGCGCCTCTCGTTCGTTCAGCCGATCTCTTCCCGGATGACCTCGACCAGCCGGCGCAGGTCGACCGGCTTGGTCAAGTGGCGGGCGAAACCGGCGGCGAGGCTGCGCTTGACGTCCTCCTCCATGCCGTAGCCGGAGAGCGCCACCCCCTTGAGCCCGTGCTGCTTGGCGAGGATGCGCATCAGGTCGCAGCCGTTGCCGTCGGGCAGGCCGAGATCGCTCAAGACCAGATCGAACCCGCCGGCGTCGTCGATGTGGGCCTCGAGCGCCGCGGCGAGCGCGTCCGCGACCGAGGAGGCGCGGGTGACGCGGAACCCCGAGTCCTCGAGCAGGAACGAGAGGGTCTCCGCGGTGTCGTCGTGATCTTCGACCAGGAGGAGGTGCGGAGCCTCCGTAAGAGCGCGCTGCCGGGCCGGGCTCCGCCCATTGTGCCCATTGTGCCCGTTGTGCTTCCCGACCGATCGGAGGAGCTCCGAGCCCGTGCCGCGGGCGAGCAGGTCGTCGATCAACCGCACCTCGACCTCGAGGTTGCGCCGGATCCTTTCGAGGAGAGGCGCGAAGCGCTCGGGAAGGTCCGAAGCGGACTCGAGCGCCGAAACGATGAGCAGGACCGGCGCGAGCGGCGTCCTGAGCTCGTGCGAGAGCGCGGAGAACAAACGGTCCTTCGCTTCGATCGCGTCCTCGGCGGAGTGCCGGACCTGTTCGAGCTCCCGCCGCAAGGTCTGGACCTGGCGTTCCGCGTGGACGTCCTGAGCGAGAGCCAGGTGGCGGCCCGGACCGAGCCGGGCCAGGAACCGCCATTCGGCCTCGATCGAGGACCCGTCCGCGGTCAGGACGGGAAAGTCGCCCTCGAAGCCGTGTCCCTCTTGCAAGCCGGCGAGAGCCGCCTCGCCGAGGGTCTTGGCGCTCGGCTGCAGGAAGGACGAGAGGCTCCGGCCGAGGAGGTCCGAGCTTTCGCGGCCGAGGAGCTGGCAGAAGGAGGGGCTCGTCTCGACCAGACGGGCCTCGTCGTCGAGAAGGGCCGCCGCGCCGTATCCGTGGCCGAAGAGGGCGGCGCCGAACGGACCGAGCACATCGCCGAGGGGGCTCGGCCTTTTCGGTTCCTGCTGGTTCAGTCCTTCGCGACTCATGGCAATAGGCAAAACTCGCAGGGCGAGCCACCCGGAGCGGTTCTCTAGCAAGGTTAATGCCGCGCCGCGGGCCGTTCTGGAACGCTTCGAGACGGCCTGCGGCGTGCGCCGCGCCGCTCAGTCGTTGGCGTAGGGGATGAGCAAGCGCTCGATGCCGCGCGCCTTGCCGGTCTCTTCGTCGATGTCGATCACGGCGCCGGCCAGGCGCACGTCGCCCTTCGCGACCTCGAACGGAGCCGGCGTCTGGAGCAGGAACCGTTTCAGCACCCGGTCGACCCGCATGCCGATGACCGACTCGTACGGCCCGGTCATCCCGACGTCGGTCAAGAGCGCGGTGCCGCCGGACAGGACCCTTTCGTCGGCGGTCGGCACGTGGGTATGGGTTCCCACCACGGCGCTCACCCGGCCGTCCAAATAGAACGCCATCGCCTGCTTCTCGCTCGTCGCCTCGGCGTGGAAGTCGACGAGGATCACCTTGACGTCGGGAGGAAGGCCCGAGAGCAGACGGTCGGCCGCCGCGAACGGCGAGTCCAGGGTGTTCATGAAGACGCGCCCTTCGAGGTTGAGCGTCGCGACGCGGATGCCGGCCGCGGTCTCGCCGAGGTGGAGGCCCCTGCCGGGGTTGCCGTCGGGATAGTTGGCGGGCCGTAAGAGGCGCGGCTCGCGTTCGAGCAGGCCGAGACCCTCCTTCTTGTCCCAGACGTGGTTGCCGGTCGTGTAGCAGTCGATCGAGAGGTCGGCCAGCTCCGCCAGCACGTCCGGCGTCACCCCGAAGCCGCCCGCCGCGTTCTCGACGTTGACCACCGAGTAGTCGATCCGGTGCCGATCGACCAGGCGCGGCAGGAGGGTGCGGACCGCGCGACGCCCCGGCTTGCCGATGACGTCGCCGACGAAAAGGATCTTCACCGCGCGGTCTTCCTCATGCCGGTTGATCCCATGTCCATCGCCGGCCCTCCCCACGGGGAGGGAGAGAGGCGCCGGGTGGATCTCGCCGTCGCTCGGCTCATCGCGCGTATTCGATCGAGCGGGTCTCGCGGATGACCGTGATCTTGATCTGGCCCGGGTAGGTCAGCTCGGCCTCGACCTTGCGCGCGATGTCCTTGGAGAGCCAGAGCGCCTGGTCGTCCGAGAGCTTGCCGCTGTCGACGATGATGCGCACCTCGCGGCCGGCCTGGATCGCGAACGTCTTCTGCACCCCCTTGAAGGAGGAGGCGATCTCCTCGAGCTTCTCGAGCCGCTTCACGTAGGTCTCGAGGACCTCGCGGCGGGCGCCGGGCCGGGCGGCGGAGAGGGCGTCGGCCGCGGTCACCAGCACGGCCTCGACGGTCTGCGGGTCGTAGTCGCCGTGATGGCAGGCCATGCCGTGGACGACCTCCTCGGTCTCGCCATACTTGCGCAGCAGGTCGATGCCGAGCTGGAGATGGGTGCCGTCCATCTCGCGGTCGATCGCCTTGCCGATGTCGTGGAGGATGCCGGCCCGGCGGGCGACCTGGACGTTCGCCTTGAGCTCGGCCGCCATGGTGCCGGCCAGGAACGCCACCTCGCGGCTGTGGTGGAGGACGTTCTGGCCGTACGACGTCCGATAGCGGAGGCGTCCGAGCAGCTTGACCAGCTCGGGGTGGAGATCCGGGATGCCGAGCTCGAGGACCGCCGCCTCGCCCTCCTGGAAGGTCTTCTGCTCGAACTCCGCCTTGACCTTCTCGACCACCTCTTCGATGCGCGCCGGATGGATCCTGCCGTCGACGATCAGGCGTTCGAGCGCGACCCGGGCGACCTCGCGGCGGAACGGATCGAAGCCCGAGAGGATGACCGCCTCGGGCGTGTCGTCGACGATCAGGTCGACGCCGGTCGCCGTCTCGAGAGCGCGGATGTTGCGTCCCTCGCGGCCGATGATCCGGCCCTTCATCTCGTCGTTCGGCAGCATCACGACCGAGACGGTCGCCTCCGAGACGTAGTCGGAGGCCGCGCGCTGGACCGCCATGCCGATGATCCTCTGCGCCTGCCGGTGCGCCGTCTCGTGCGCCTCGTCCTCGAGCCGCTTGACGATGTTCGCGGCTTCCATCCGGGCCTCGTTCTCGAGCGAGCGCACCAGCTCCTCGCGCGCCTGCTGCGCGGTCAGGCCCGCCAGGTGCTCGAGCTTGCCGCGCTCCTCCTCGCGCATCCGGGCGACCTCGGCCTCCTCGACTTCGAGGGCCTTCTCGCGCCCGATCAGGGCGCGCTCGGTCTGGAGCACCTCCTTCTCGCGCTGGCCGATCTCGTCGCCCCGCTTGTCGAGGCTGTCTTCCTTCTGGGTCAGCCGGCGCTCGACGGCCTCGAGCTCGGTCCTGCGCTTCCTCGAAACGGATTCGAACTCGCTCCTGGCCAGGAGCAGCTTCTCCTTCGCCTGCAGCTCCGCCTCGCGGACCTTGTTCTCGCCCTGGCGCTCGGCGTCGGCGAGGATCTGGACGCCGCGCTTCTCGGCGTCGGTGCGGAGACGAGCGGCTTCGCGCCGCCCCCAACGGAGCAGGAAATAGGCAATCGAGATCGCGACCAGGTCGAGGGCCGCGACGAAAATCAACAGGTATGTGCTCAACTCGACACCCCCTCGAGGCACGGGGGGGTCGGGGGCGAGGCCCCAGAGAGCGAGGTCAGAGCGGTGGTAAAGAACATCCCCCGCGCGGCCGTGTGAGGGCCGTGCGTATTAGAACCTGAAACGCGACAGGTGGGTGCCCTCTCTACGAGCCGTTAGCGTCCTCGTACGAGCGAGGCTGGCACGGGCCACGCAGAAGTCAGACTCCCGGTGAAAAGACGTTGGTTCTACAGTCGTTAAGCCCATCTCGCACCGCACAGGGGATGCGCTTTCGGCATCATATCTCAGACGGAACCGGCGCAAGGTCACCGCTCAGGGCCGCGCTCAGCTCCTCCACCAGCTCGACCACTCTCTCTCGAATCTCGACCCGTTCCCCTTCTTGCTGTCGCTGCAGCTTCGAGAGCTCGTCCGCCAGGTTGAGCGCCGCGAGAATCGCGATCCGCGCCATGTCCTGGGTCCGCACCTGCTCGGCGATCTCGCGCATCTTGCCGTCGACGAGATCCGCGAGCGCCTGCACATGGCCGCTCCCGTCG
>DATMZM010000356.1:0-4264 GCA_035607445.1 Thermoanaerobaculia bacterium
ACCCTCGACCAGGTGATCGCCCAGGCGAGCGACTTCGCCCTCGGCCCTTACGCCGACGCCCTCTTGCGCGGCGCCGCGCTGCCCGACGCCAAACGGCGGGAGATCGTCTCTCAGCTGGCGCGTTTCACCAGCCTCTCGAGCGACGAGATCGAGCGCCGGGACCTGCGGATCGACTCCCAGAGCTTCACCCAGCTGTTGTTGCAGCCGGAGCGCCGGCAGATCGGGCTCCTCGACGGGCGCTTCTCCGGTTTTCTCAACGCTCCTCCGGCCGAGACCTTCGGGCCGCAGTACCTCTATCCGGTCTTCGATCCGTTCTACGCCCAGGTGGCGGGGGCCTTCGCCGCCGGCCTCCAGCAGCTGCTGCGCGACGATCTCGGCTTCACCGCGGACGAGCGCTACGAGACCCTCGCCCTGCCCGTCGCCGGAGCCTGGGACTACAGCCGGGTCACCAACCGCTATCTCTACGCCGCCGACAACCTGCGCGCCGCGCTGACGTCGAACCCGAAGCTCCGCGTCTTCGTCGCGAACGGCGACTTCGATCTCGTCACCACCCATCTCGCGGCCGAATACGTGATCGATCATCTGGGGCTCGATCCGCGCCTGCGCGGCAACCTCACCCTCGCGCACTACCCGGCGGGCCACATGATGTACCTCCACGAGCCCTCGCTCCGGAAGCTCAAGCGGGACCTCGAAAGCTTCTACCGCACCGCGGCGCCCTAGCGCGCCTTTCTCTCTGGAGACTCCTCGAATGCCGAGAATCCTCGTCTCAGCCCTTGCCTTCCTCCTGCTCGCGGTCGCCGCCGTCGCCGCCATCGCGACACCGGGCGACCTCGCCGCCCGCCGCCAGGCGCTCGATGCGCTCATCGCGGAGCAGTGGGAGTACACCCTCAAGACCAATCCGGAATTCGCTTCGATCCTCGGCGACAAGCGCTACAACGACCGCCTGAGCGACAACACCCAGGCGGCGATCGAGGCGAACCTGCGCAAGGCGGCGGAGTGGAAGGCGCGCTTCGAAGCGATCGACACCACCGGCTTCCCGGAACAGGAAGCGCTCAACAAGACGCTGATGGTGCGCGATCTGACGCAGGCGCTCGACAACGCCAAGTTCAAGAACTGGGAGATGCCGGTGACGCAGTTCTACGGCATCCACATCCAGGCGCCCTCGTTCGTGCAGTACCTGTCGTTTCAGACCGTCAAGGACTACGACGACTACATCGCCCGCCTGAACCAGCTCCCGCGCGCTTTCGACGAGACCATCGCCCTGATGCGCCAGGGCATGGCCGACCGGCTGATGCCGCCGAAGATCCTGATCGCCAAGGTGGCGGTGCAGGCCGACGGCATCGCGAAGCAGGAGGCCGAGAAGACGCCGTTCGCGCAGCCGTTCGACAAGTTTCCGCCGGAGATCCCGGCCGCGGATCAGGCGCGGATCCGGACGCAAGGCATCGCCGCGATCCACGATCGCGTGCTGCCGGCCTACGCCAAGTTCACCGCTTTCGTGAGGGACGAATACGCGCCGAAGGGGCGCGCCGAGCCGGGTGTCTGGTCGCTGCCCGACGGCGCGGCGCGTTATGCCGCTCTCGTCAAGGCCTCGACCACCACGGACATGACGCCCGAGGAGATCCATCAGCTCGGCCTGCGCGAGGTCGCGCGCATCGAAGGCGAGATGCAGAAGATCGCCGAACAGCTTCATTATAAAGACTGGAAGGCGCTGAACGTCGCGATCGAGGCGAATCCGGAGCTGCACGCGAAGTCGCGGCAGCAGATCGTCGACCTCTATACGACCTACATCGCGCAGATGAACGAGAAGCTGCCGCAGCTCTTCGGCCTGCTGCCGAAAGGCAAGTGCATCGTCAAGCCGATCGAGGAGTTCCGCGAGAAGGACGCCTCGGGTGCGGAATACAACCAGGGCACGCCCGACGGCTCGCGGCCCGGCATGGTGATGGTGAACACCGGCGACTTCGCCAAGCGCAAGACGATCAACATCGAGACGACCGCGTACCACGAGGGTGTGCCCGGCCACCACATGCAGATCGCGATCGCGCAGGAGCTGCCGGCGCTCCCGCCCTTCCGCCAGCAGGGCGGCAACGTCGCCTACTCCGAAGGCTGGGCGCTCTACTCGGAAGATCTCGGCCGGGAGGTCGGTTTCTATCAGGATCCCTACAACCTCTACGGCCACTACATGGACGAGATGTTGCGCGCGATCCGGCTCGTGGTCGACACCGGTTTTCACTACAAGCGGTGGACGCGCGACCAGGTGGTCCAGTTCTTCCACGACCACTCGGGGATCGACGAGGTCGAAGTGCAGTCGGAAACCGACCGCTACATCGCGGTCCCGAGCCAGGCCCTGGGCTACAAGATCGGCCAGTTGAAGATCAAAGAGCTGCGCGAGCACGCGAAGAGCGAGCTCGGAGCGAAGTTCGACATCCGCAAGTTCCACGACACGGTGCTCGGCGCGGGAGCGCTGCCGCTCGACGTGCTCTCGGTGCGGGTCGAACATTGGATCGCGGCGACGAAAGCGGGGGCCGCGATGTAAAGCGAGAAGGGGCTCCCGCGGGAGCCCCTTCTCGTCTTGCTCCTCGGTTGTGATCCTCAGAACAGCAGCCGGATCCCCACCTGCGCCTGGCGCGGCTCGCCGGCGCCGCTCTGGACGGTGCCGTCGAAGTTGAAGATCAGGCTCGTGACCTCGGGGCGATGGAAGTTGGCGTTGTTGAAGACGTTGAAGACGTCGATCGACGGCTGGACCGTCCACCGGCCGACCTTCCAGTCCTTCGAGACCCGGAAATCGAGCGAGTTGAACTGGTTGTCCTTGCGCCCGAGATTGCGGCGGGTGACGCTGCCGTCGGGATTGATCCGGTCCTGCGGCGTGCCGGCGTCGCGGCCGTCCCGGGTGATCGATTTCGGCTGCGCCGAGCGATACGAGAAGCGCAGGTTGACGTCGAGGTCCCAGGGCGCGCGGTAGAGCATCCAGGCGTTGACCCGGTGGCGCTGGTCGCGGTCGGAGTAGCTGTATTCCTTTTCGAGGTTGGTGATCTTGGCATAGCGGAACGAGAACGGATCGCGCTCGTTGTCGTCGTCGGAAAGGTCCCGCGACCAGGTGTAGTAGAGCTGGTATTGAAACCTGCCGTTGAAGCGCTGGTTCAAGCCGACCGTGACGCCGTTGTAAAGGCTTCTCGCGTTCGACTTGACGACGGTGAGCGTGTTGATGCCGTTCGCGCCGCCGGGCGGAAGGCCGGTGCTCCAGGGCGAGCCGAGGAGCGGGTCGTTGGCGTTGACGAAGCGGGTGATGTGCTCGCCCTTCGCGTAGTTGTACTTGACGAGCAGGCCGAGGAGCGGAGTGAGCTCGCGCTCGTAGGACAGGCTCGCCTGGATCGTGCGCGGGTTCTCGAAGTCCTTGTCGAAGACGAAGACGTCGGGCAGGAACGGATCGCCGATCTGCGACTGCGGGATCAGGTTCGGGTAGGCCGGAACCGGACCGAGGATGCCGGTGAGCGCGCTGCTGCGGAAGATCGATTGGCCGATGCTGCCGTTGGTCGAGCGGGACGACGCGAGCGACAGGCCGGGCACGCGCGAATAGAAGAGGCCGCCGTTCAAGCGCACCACCTGCTTGCCGTCGTTGCCGGGATCCCAGGAGATGCCGAGGCGCGGCTGCCACATGCTGTAGTCGGAGGGGATCTTGCCGTCCGAGGGGAACTCCTGCGGCCCTGCCGCGGTGGTCACGGTCTTGCCGATGAACGGCGCGAAGAAAACCTGGTCCGGCGGCGTGCGCGGGTCGGGCTCGATCTGCGCCTCCCAGCGCAATCCGGCCTGCACGGTCACGTTCGGACGGAGCTGCCATTTGTCCTGCAGGAAGACCGCCGGCTCTTTCTGGCGGATCTTCTGGCGGCCCGACTCCTCGACCGTGCGGCCGCCGACGCCCGCCTGCTGGAGGTAGAGGAGAACCGGTCCGACGATCGAGGTCCCCGGCCGGCAGACGCCGGTCTGCGAGCTCGAGCCATCGGAGCATTCGACGTATTTCGGGTTGCGCACGTAGTTCAAGAAACCGTCGGTCGAGCTGAAGATGTAGCGGCCGTTGCCGAAGCCGATGAACGTCTGGGCCGAGACGACGTCGTTGTACTCGACCCCCGCCTTCAACGAGTGGTCGCCGCGCAGGATCGACAGGTTGTCGTTCAGCTGGTAGCGCTCGTCGTAATACTTGACCGGGATGAAGAACGGTTCGCCGAAACGGTAGCTCTTGCCGAAGTCGAACGCCGTGTCGGGCAGGGGC
>DATMZM010000116.1:0-11741 GCA_035607445.1 Thermoanaerobaculia bacterium
AGCGGTTGAACGGGGGGAGGTAGCGCCGGTTCTTCGGCTTTCTTCCAGACCATGCGAGGCCCTCCGTCTCGAAGCGGCGGGCCGGAAGGGACCCGCCGGGGAGCCGAGTTTAGCGCGAAGGTCCGCGCCGCCACTCGGACCACTCGGGCCGCTCGGACCACCCGGCGGCGCGGAGCTTCCGGCCGCCGGGGAGGGAAACGGGCTCAGAAGCGGAAGAGGACGCCCGCGTTCACGGCGACGCCCGAGAGGTCGAGGTCGATGTCGTTCTGGATGTCGTTGTCCCGCACGGTCCCCTTGACCGAGCGGTAGAGGCCCTCGGCGAAGAACGCCGGACCGCCCCCCGCCCCGCCGGCATGGAAGCCGACCAGGCCGTAGTAGCCGACCTCGTTGTCGAGATTGAAGCGGTTGGTGTCGAGCAGGTAGTAGGAGACGCCGCCGCCCAGGTAGGGCTGGAAGCTCGAATCGGGCGCGAAGTTGAAGCTGACGCCGGCCTCCGGCACGAGCGCCTTCACCTTGAAGTCTCCGGTGCCGTCCTGGACCAGCTGGTTGAAGTTCTCGGAGAGATCGGGGAAGTAGGTTCCGCGCAGGTCGAACCGGACCGGGCCGTTCCCGAACCCGAACTTGACTCCCCCGCCCGCCGTCTCGCCGAGGTCCTTGGTGTCCCAGTACGAGCCGTACACGGCGAAATCTCCGGCCCGCGCCGGGCCGGCGACGAGCCCTGAGGCGACGAGCGCCGTTGCGAGCAGTAGCATCTTGGTTCCGTTCATCTCGAGGTCCTCCTCAAAAACGGGTGCTGCGCACGTTGCAAGGAAGCGGCTCGATCCCGGGGAAGGCGACCGCGCCGCTGGCTGCCGACCGAGGAGGGCAAGGTCGATGCCGCGTCGCGAATTCCCCCGGGAGCCCCCGGGGCTCCCCGGGCCGAAAGGGCTCGAAAAGCCGTGCCGGGATCGGAAAAATCGTCCCCTCGCGCCCCGGTTCCGGCAATCGATTCAGAGATCGAAGTCGCGGATCAGGTTGAACCCCAGCCGGACGTCGCGCCGCTCGAAACCGCCCGCGAAATCGCCGCCGAGGATCTGGTCGACCGTGGTCGCGCGCGAGTTGCCGAGCAGGATCTCGAAGATGTGGCCGCCGATCGTCTTCGAGGCGGCGAGGTGCCAGGCGAGCACGCTCGACGGCAGGTCGCGGTTCTTGGGCACGACCTCGGCCTCGACGATCCAGTCGTGCGGCAAGGCGAAGGCGATCCCGACGGGCAGGTTCGAAGCGTTCCGGAGGCGCGGCGTGTCGCGCACGTAGGAAGGGGCGGCGAAGAGGGCGAGGCGGCCCACCTCGCGCACGAGGAGGACCTGGACGAACGGGCGGGTCGGATCCTCGACCCCCTCGCGGCGGGCGCAGTCGAGCCCGAGGCGGACGGAGGCGGTCACCGGGCGGCCCTTCGCCTGGTCGAGCAGGAGGACCTTGCCCGCCAGCTCGAAGGTCTCCTGGAACGAGGAGCGGAAGATCGAGATCTCGGCGCGGTCCGAGATCCCGTAACCGAGCCCGAACGCGGTCTCGGCCCCGGAGTCGAGCCCCCAGAGGTCGTGCGAGTCGCCGTCCTGGATCGCCTTCAGGAACCGGTGGGTGATCGTCAGCTCGAGCACGCCCCCGGGCACGACGTAGGGCGAGGCGAGGTCGACGAAGCGCGTGCCGATGCCATGGGACAGCGAAAACTCCTGATCCTCCGCCGCCGCGGCATCGATCTTCGTTTCGGCCGGTGGCGTGGGTGGAGTCTGTTTTTCGGGCGGCTCGGGCGCCGTCTGTCCGGCGAGCGGAACGGCGGCCAAGAGCGCGGCCAGAAGCGCGGTGAGGGCGAACGCGGGCGGGCGAGCGCTGAGCATCCGAGTTTCTCCGGGTCTTAACTGTCCGTCGTGCGGTCAGTCGTTCGGCGCGCCGGCCGCGATCCAGGCGGCGATTCCGTCGATCTGCTCGCGGGTCAGGAAGGGCGGCCCGTCGAGAGGCATCCGGTTGCCCGAGATGTCCGCGTCGCCGCGGATCTTCTTGAGCAGGTAGCTCGCCTCGGGATGGCCGGGATCGACGCGGGAGAGGCTCGGCCGCTCGCTCGCCGGGTGGCCGACGAGCAGGCTGTAGCTCACACCGGCGGCGAGCACGAGGCCTTCCGAGGCGGTCGCCGCGTCGTGGCAGCCGGCCTTCACGCAGTTCGGCGTGAAGATCTCGCTCTGGATGCGCGCGAAGGTGAGCGGCGGCGTGCCGGACGGCCCGGGAGGCTCGGTCGGCGACTTGACCGTGCCGCAGCCTGCGAGCGCCAGGAGGGCCCCCGCCGCGGCGAGCGGCGGTCTCCGGAGCGGGCGCCGCGCCATGTCAGATCGGCTTCCGCCAGCTCGTCCCGCCCAGCAGGCTCGCGAAGTCGACCGGCGCGGTCGTCGAGCCCGCCGTTCCGACGCGGGCGGTCGTCGCCGGGGGGAAGCCCGAGATCACCGGCTTGAACAAGGCAACGGCCGCCGTGCCCGCGACGTTCGTGCAATCGGCCGTCTGCCCCGCCGTGCAGCGTGGCAGGAGGTGCAGGGTGCCGGACGCCAGCTCGCCCGCGGGCGTGAAGGCGACTTCGAGCAGGACCGCGAGCCGGCCGCGGGAGAGCCCGTCCGCGCCGATCGGCGTGGCGTCGATCCGATAGGTGCCGGGCGCCTCCCCGCGGTAGATCGCGATCTCGACGCTCTTGGCTCCCGCCGCCTCGCCGCGGGCGATCTTCGCGAGCGTCCGGAAGAGGTGGACGTCGCGCGCGCCGAAGTCGCCGTGGCAGGGGTCGAGGATCGGCGCCAGGCCGCGGCCCGGCTTGGCGTCCGCGGCGTGCCCCGCGGCGCCCGGCAGGTTGTCGATCGCGAGCAGGTTGCCGGCCGGAGGGTTGGCGTCGAGCGTCGGGTTGACGCGCAAGCGCAGCTCCTCGGAATTGCCCGCCGCGACCAGGTCGGAGTTGAGCTCGTTGCGCGTCACGCTGACCGAGAAGAGCTGCGGCCGGGTCGGGTTGCGCAGGAGCGTCGTCTCCTCGGGGTTGGACGAGAAGGCGAGCGCCGCCTCGGGCGTGCCCGGGCCGTTGCCCGAGGTCGCGATGCCCGCGAAATCGCCGGTCCCGGTGAACGAGACGGCCAGGTTCGCCGTCTTCGCGTTGCGCGGCGCGGCGACCGTCGAGCGCGCGAGGAGACCGGCCAGGCGGCCGCCGTCGCAATCGACCTCGCTCGCCGTGAGCGCGCCGACCCCCGCCGCCGGCTCGCGGATCAGGACGACGCCCGCCGCCGGGCTGCCGAGCGTGGCGCCGCCGGTCGGGTCCGAGAGCGCGATCGAGAAGCTCACGAGCCCTGAGGAGGCGCCGCCGGCCGCGAGGTCCAGGGTGATCGTCTTCGTTCCGGTCTCGCCGGGCGCGAACGCGACCGTGCCGCTCGAAGGCTCGTAGTCCGAGCCGGCGGTCGCCGTGCCGTCCGAGGTCGAATACGCAACCGAGACGGCGCCGAGCGAGCCGCCCGAGCGCGTGACGGCGATCTGCGCCTCCCCCCCTCGGTCGCCGATCGTTCCGGCCGTCGCGAACGCGAGGGTGCCGGGCGATCTCGCCGCGTCGTCGTCCAGGATGGTCAGGGTCGCCGCTCCGCGCCCGATCGTCGCCCCGCCGGCCGGGCTTCCGAGCGCGATCCGGACCGTCTCGTCGGCTTCGCTCGCGTCGTCGTTCGCGATCGGCACCGAGAAGGTCTTGACCGCGCTGTCGCCGTCCGCCCAGGCCAGGCGGCCGGAGACCGGGGTGAAATCGGCGAGCGACGCCGTTTCGGCCGTCGCCGCCCCGGCGACCGAGATCGCCCCCGTGGCGCCGCCCGAGCGGCGGGCGGTGATCGTCGCGTTCGGCGCGCCCTCGGTGACCGAGAAGCTCGAAGCGGTCAGGTCGACCTGCCCGGGAGCGCCCGGCCGGACGACGTTGATGCGGCCGAACATCCCGGTGCCCGCCGTGCCGTGGACGTCGCAGTAGTAGCCGACCACCCCGGGCGCGTCGAACCGGCGGCTGAAGCTCCAGTCGGACGCCGAGGGCGAGCCGTCGCCGCCCGAATCGTCGCACCCCTCGGCGCAGCTCCAGGCCCGGTCGTCCTCGATCACGTTGTGGAAGCCGTTGCCCTGGTTGACGAAGGTCACCGTGTCGCCGACCTGGATGGTCAGGTTGCTCGGCACGAAGGTGTTGTTGGTCAGCGCCTTGACCGTGAAGGTCGCGGCGGCAGCCGGGAGGGCCGGCAGCGCGGCGGCGAAGAGGAAGGCGGCGAGGGTCGAGCGCCAGCGGATCGCGCGGGTCACAGGGGCTTCCTCCAGGTCGACTCGTCGAGCAGCTCGCCCCATTCGAAGCCCGCCGTGCCGTTGATCAGCCGGATGAAGGTCGTCGACGCGCCGGAGACCACCGGTTTGTAGAGCGCGAGCGCCGCGGCTCCCGTGACGTCCGTGCAGTCGCTCGTCTGCCCGGCCGTGCAGCGCGGCAGGATGTGCAGCTCTCCGCCGAGCAGCTGGCCCGCGCCGTCGAAGGTCACGTCGAGCTGGGCGGAGAGCCGGCCCAGGCTGCCGCCCGAGGCGTTGTAGGGAAAGACGTCCAGGCGGTAGCTGCCGGCCGACATGCCGCGGTAGATCGCGACCTCCGTGCGGGGAGCGCCCGAAAGCTCGCCGCGCGCCATCTTGGCGAGCACGCGGAAGACGTGGACGTCGCGGTCGGAGAACGGCTCGTGGCAGGGGCTCAGGAGGGGCGCCAGGCCGCGGCCCGGCTTCGCGTCCGCGATCCGCCCTGCCGCGCCCGAAACGTTGTCGATCGCGAGCAGGTTGCCGGCCGGCGGGTTGGCGTCGAGCGTCGGGTTGATCGCGAGGCGGATCGCCTCGAGAGCGCCGGCCGTCACCAGGTCGGAGTTCAAATCGTTGCGCGTCAGGCTGACCGAGAAGAGCTGCGGCCGGACCGGGTTGCGCAGGAGCGTGGTCTCCTCCGGGTTCGACGAGAAGGCGAGAGCCTTTTCGGCCGTCGCCGGACCGCTGCCGACGGTCGCGATCCCCGCGAAGTCCCCCGTGCCGGTGAACGACAGGTTCAGGTTGGTCAGCTTGCCGGCGCCCGCGGTCGCCGCGCTCCGCGCGAGGAGCCCCGTCAAGCGCAGGCGGTCGCAGGCCACCTCGTCCGCGGAGAGGTCGCCGGGCCCGCCCGCGCTGTCGAGGATCTTGACGTCCGCGCTCGACGGATTGCCGAGCACAGCGCCTCCGGTCGGGGAGGAGAGCGTGATCGTGAAGCTCTCCGTGCCCTCGGCCGCGGCGTCCGCGAGGAGCGCGACCGGAAACGTCTTCGTTCCCCCCTGCCCGTCGGCGAAGCTCACGGTGCCCGAGGCCGCCGTGTAGTCCGCGCCCGCCGTCGCGGTCCCGTCGCTCGTCGCGTAGGAGATCGAGACCGCCCCGCCCGCGCCGTTCTGGCGGGTGACCGAAATCGTCGCGACCCCTCCCTCGGGGCCCGAGAACGTGCTCGCGCCGAGCGCGAGGGTGCCCGGGATGGGCGGCGAGTCGTCGTCGACGATGGTGAGCGTCGCGCTCGACGGGCTGCCGAGAGTGGCGCCGCCCGAGGGGCTCGACAGGGTGAGCATCACCGTCTCGTTCGATTCGAGCTGGGAGTCGTTGACGATCGGCACCGGGAAGCTCTTCAAGCCTCCTTCGCCGTCGGCCCAGGAAAGGCTGCCGCTCGCGGAGGTGTAGTCCGCGCCCGCGGTCGCCGTGCCCGGAGACGTCGCATAGAGGATCGCGACAGCACCGCTCGTGCCGCCGCTGCGCAGCACGGAGATCATCGCTTCGCCCCCCTCCTCCGGCTCCGAGAACGAGATCGCGGCGAACGCGAGGGTGCCGGCCGAGGGGGGCAGGTCGTCGTCCGCGATCGTCAGGGTCGCGCTCGACGGGCTGCCGAGCGTGGCGCCGCCGGTCGGGGTCGAGAGGGTGAGGTTGACGGTCTCGTCCGGCTCGCTCACGGTGTCGCTCGCGATCGGCACCAGGAAGCTCTTCGTGGCGCTGTCCCCGTTCGCCCAGGCGAGCATGCCGTTCGCCGCCGTGTAGTCCGAGCCCGCGGTGGCCGTGCCGTCGCTCGTCGCGTAGGTGATCGAGACCACGCCGCTCGCGCCGCCGGTCCGCGTCACCGAGATCGCCGCGCTCCCCGCCTCCGGGGTCGAATACGTGCTCGCGCTGAACGCGAGGGTGCCCGGCACGGGGGGAGGATCGTTGTCGGTGATCGTCAAGGTGGCGCTCGACGGAGCGTCGAGCGTGGCGCCGCCCGTAGGGTTCGAGAGGGTGAGCCCCACGGTCTCGTTCGGCTCGTCCTCGGTGTCGTTCGTGATCGGCACCGTGAAGCTCTTGTTCGCCCCGTCGCCGTCCGCCCAGTTGAGCGTGCCGTTCGCCGCCGTGTAGTCGGACCCCGCGGTCGCGCTGCCGTCGCTCGTCGCGAAGTCGATCGACACCGCGCCGCTCGTGCCGCCCACCCGGGCCACCGTGATCGAGGCCGAGCCGCCCGCTTCGCCGACCGAGAAGTTGCTCGTCGTGAAGTGCAGGTTGCCGGGAACGGGAGCGCCCTGGACGGTGATCGTGCCGAACATGCCCGAGCCGGGCGAGCCATGGACTTCGCAGTGGTAGCCCACGGTTCCCGCGGTATTGAAGGTCCGCGTGAAGCTCCAGCTCGAATTCGAGGGCGTGCCGTTGCCCCCCTCGCCGTCGCACCCGGCCGCGCACCGAAAGCTTCCGTCGTCGGCGACCACGTTGTGGCTAAAACTGCCGACGTGGGTCCAGGTGACCGTATCGCCGACCTGAATGGTCAGGAGCTGGGGCGAGAACGTCGTCCCGGAACCGGCCTGAACCGGGTGATCGGTCGCGCGCAGGGCGGGGGTTGCCAGGCCGAGCGCACCGACCCCGAGGACGACAGCGAGCGGGAACCACCTGCGACCGACCATCGAGCCTCCCCGGCGTGCGCCACAGCTTATTGCCGATCGCGCATTGTACCCGGATCGGGCTCCATCTCGATCAATGCACCGAGCTGGCCGCCGGTTTCGGCGCGCCGTCGAGCTCCTCGATCGTCGCCTCCGAGGCCGGGCGCTCGCGGCGGAGGCGCTCGGCAGTCTTTTCGACCTCGCCCAGCACCCGGAGCAGGTTGCCGCCCGCGAGCTTCTGGACGTCGGCATCGCTCCAGCCGCGGCGGAGCAGCTCGGCCAAGAGCACCGGGAACTTGTCGACCCCGTCCAAACCGGCCGGAACCGCCGTGATGCCGTCGAAGTCCGAGCCGATCCCGACGTGATCGATCCCCGCCACCTTCCGCACGTGCTCGACGTGGTCCGCGACGTCCGCGATCCCCGGGCGCGGCTCCGGATGCGCTCCCTTCCACGCTTCGAGCTCCCGCTTGACCCTCCCGGCGTCCTCCGGGTGGAGCGACTGGAGGCGCTTCTCCTCGCCGTCCTCCGCGGCGCCCCAGGCGCGCCGCTCCTCGGTCAGGAACGAGGGCACGAACGTCACCATGTCGACGCCGCCGTTCTTGGCCAGGAGGGCGAGCACGTCGTCCGGCACGTTGCGCGGGTGATCGGCGAGGGCGCGCGCCGAGGAGTGGGAAAAGATCGCGGGAGCCTCGGCCACCGCGAGAGCCTTCTTCATCGTCTCGGGCGCCACGTGCGAGAGGTCGACCAGCATGCCGAGCCGGTTCATCTCGCGCACCACCTGCTCGCCGAACCTGGTCAGCCCGCCGTGCTTCGGCTCGTCGGTCGCCGAGTCCGCCCAATCGGTGTTCTTGGTGTGCGTGATCGTCATGTAGCGCGCGCCCGCCGAGTAGAACGTCCGCAGCAGGACGAGCGAGTCGTCGATCGCATGGCCGCCCTCCATGCCGATCAGCGAGGCGATCCGGCCCGCCTTGTGAATTCTGACGACATCCGCGGCCGAATACGCCAGCTCGAGATCGTTCGGATAGCGCTCGGCGAGCCGCCGCACGACGTCGATCTGCTCGAACACGGCCCGCGTCGCCGCCGGTCCCTGAAGCTCGACCGGCACGTAGACCGACCAGAACTGAGCGCCGACGCCCCCCTTGCGGAGCCGCGGGATGTCGGTCATGAGGGGCGGCTTCTCGCCCGGAGGCAACGCCGTCTGATCCTTCGCGAGGTCGAACGGCCCGAGGTGGTTGCCCGCCCGCTGCCGCAGCTCCCACGGCAGGTCGTTGTGACCGTCGATCAAGGGCACGGCATCCAGCAGCCGCCGGGCGCGCTCGACGAGCGCCGGATCGGGAGCCGGGGCGGCAGGCGCGGCCCGGAGGGGAAACGCCGGGAGCCCCACGAGAAGAACCAGACCCATCGCGCGCGGTCGCATCGATCGCACCTCCGAGTTGAAAGGCGAGGGGAGTCTAAGGCAACGGGCTCAGGGGCGGACTCCCCCTTGATGTACGATCTGAATCGAAACTTCAATAAGGCGTGCAAAATGTCGAAGCGCTCGGAGGGCGGGATCTCGATTCGCCAGCAGCTCGAATTCCTTTTCGCCGGGAACGAGAGCTTCGACCTCGAAACGCCCCCGCCATGGCCTCCGGACGTCTTCGCAGCGGTCGGGCTCCTTCTGTTGCGCTCCGGAGCCTACGCTCGCGTTCTCAAGAGTTGGCCTCCGAAGGAAGGGCGGGAGGAAGCATCTAAATCGGACTGGGTCAACAGAGTCCGCCGGGTCGGCAGGAAATGGCGCCTGGCTTACCCCAATGACGAGCCACCTCCTCGCGAGGTCGGCACGTGGTGGGCAGTGCTGCTGCAGCATGCCGAGATCGATCTCGATGCGATCGCTCGGGAAGATCGGGAAGAAGAGTATGCCGTGCTGGTCGGATGCCTCCTGCAGTTGTTCGCCGCGGCCGATGAGGCCTGCCAAGGTGTCGGCTTGCCGCCGTCCGGGAGCCGAGAGAGCGCGCTGACCGCATCCGCCAAGGATCGTTTTCTCTATCTGGCCAATTCCCGTCTTATCAGGTCGAGCGCCGACGGTCGCGGCGGAGCGACTCTTTGCTGGTCGATCTCCTGGTCGCGCGTCCGCGTCCTCCCGAAAATGCATACGCCCCAAAGTGGAATGACGCTCCGATCGCTCTCTCACCATCTCGCGCTCGCACCTTCCGATGATCTCCTGCCGCGTTGGCAGATCGTACCGACGAGCTTGCAGCACCGGGAAAATGTGATCAATCTACTGGTCATGCCCTGGCCCTTGGAGATCGTTCCCGCAGACTTCAAGGCCGTCAGAGAGCCGGATCCCACGAATCCGTTCGGCTTGTTCGGCTTCTCGCCGGCACAGACCTCCGTCATCGCGTTCGAAAACCGGTTCAAGGCTCTCCTTCACGAGGCGAAACGGAATGTGGGAACGACCGACGGCATCGTCCTTCCGGAGGTCGCCTTGAGCTTGGACGAGCTCCAAGTCGCCAAGAGGTTGGCCCATGAGAACAACGCCTTCCTGGTGACGGGCATACGCGGCCCCCGGAAAGACTCTACGGGCCAAGTGGAGGAGCTGAATGCTTGCGCTTTTCAGTTCCCGGGTACTGCGAGCTTCGAGCAAAAGAAACACCACCGCTGGCGCCTCGACCGGCGGCAGATCGTCCAATACGGACTGGGCAGTCAACTCGATCCTCAGTTTCCCTGGTGGGAATCGTTCGCGATGTCGCAGCGAGAGCTCTATTTCTTCTCCATGCGAGCTTGGCTCGCCCTGTCGGTTTTGATCTGCGAGGACCTCGCGCGGCAGGAGCCCGTGGCCGAAATCATTCGCGCCGTCGGACCGAACCTGGTCATCGCTCTCTTGATGGACGGCCCGCAGAAAGAATTCCGCTGGTCCAGTCGCTACGCCACCGTCTTCGCGGACGATCCCGGATCGTCCGTCTTGACGCTCACGAGCCTCGGCATGGCTCGGTTGAGCCGGCCCCCGAAGGGCGCGGGAGAATCGCGGGTCGTCGCGCTATGGAAGGACGGCCGGACCAGCGAGATGACCGAGATCGAGCTCCCCTCCGGATGCGACGGCCTGGTCCTGACCCTGACTCGCGAATTCACCGAAGAGCTTTGCGCAGACGGCCGAGGCGATGGTGGATCGGCCGGATTCCCCTCGTTGACGGGAATCTTTCCGCTGTGCAGCAGCCTTTTCTCGGCCAAGGGTGCTAAGATTCCCGAGCACTGAGGACAGGTCGCCATGCCAAGGTCGAAACAAGACGATGGTTTGAAACTCTCGATCAGTGACGCTTCGGCGCTTGCGATCCTTGCCGAGGCTCCGCCCGATGCGGACTTCCCTGAGATGTTCCGGGAGGAGCTTCAAGAGTTCCGGCAATCCCTCAGCGGTCCAGCAGCCGACATCGCGAAAGTTCTCCGCCATGAGGTGGATGTTGCAGACGTTGCAAAACCCATTCGCGAGGCCGCTGAATCGATTGAGCAGTGGGTCGACTTCAATCGCCGCGAGAGTCGATTGAGCCTTGCCTCCTGCGGTGGAAACCACGAGTAAGATCCGCCCTTCGGTCCCCCACGCCGCCATCCCCACTCCGGCGCCGGCAACTAAATCGTAGCACCCGGTCTTCTTCGCGAGCCACGCGCCATAGGCGATCGCTTCGTACGGCACCGGCTGGTTCCCGGACGCCCCTTTCGATAGCCTCCCCCGACCGGAGGAGGACCCCCATGGCAACCCAGGCCGAAAAGCGCCGTTCGATCGCGGAGTGGGACGCGCTCGTCAAGCGCTACCCGCTCGGCTCGCGCTGGGACTTCTGGCGCCAGCTGGCGTTCGCCGTCCTGTCGAACGCGGTGACGGTGTACTTCCTCGTCACCCACCGCATGCAGCCGCTCCACCTCGTCTACCTCGTCGCGCTCGAGGCCCTCGTGCTGACCGCGATCGCCTGGATCCAGACGATCGGCGTGCCCCGAGAGGCGCGATTCGACCAGCAGGCGCAGCCGCTCGGCGCGCGGCTCGGCACCCTCGCTTTCGGCCTGTTCTGGCTCGGGGCGGTCTATAGCCTGGTCTTCGGCGCCCTCCTCGGAGCCGGCGACCAGCTCCGGCACCTCGTCTCCCACCCGATCGCGACGCTCCGCGAGGGCGGATTGCAGTGGCCGCTCGCGGTGACGGCGATCGGAGCGATCTTCGACGCCGTCCGGGATGCGCGGATCTTCCGGGCCTCGCTCGGCGAGAGCATGACCAAATTCGTCTCGACGCCCGGCCTGAACGGCATCGCGCGCTGGCTGACGCTGATCCTCGGCGGCATCCCGTTCATGGTCCCGATGACGGCAGTGGCCTGGACCGTCTTCCGTCTGACCGAGCCCTTGCGCCGCTCGAGCCCGAGCCGCGACCCCGGAGTCGCCATCCTGGTCCTCCCCCTGCTCTGCCTCGGCGTCTTCGGCGTCATGTTCCGGCTGGTCTCGGCCGGCCTCTCGGGTTGGGCGATCGGCTACTGCTCCGCCAAGCTCGCGAGCGAGACCTTCCTCCTCGCCCTCCCCTGGATCGCGAGCAAGGCTCGGACGGAGGAGGCCGCGGCGCTCTAGCAACGCTCCTCGGCGAAAATCGTTCCCGCTGGGTCAAGTTTTTCGTAGGGAGCGCCCGGGGGGCAGGCAAGCTGCCTTCTACGAGCTCTGGGCGAGGCTCCATCTTGGGCGCGTTGCGCTTCGCCGGGTGGCGCCGTACTCTTGCGGCTTGGATCGACGCCCCGAGACGACCATGCGCCATCCCGAACCGTTCCGGCCCCTCGACCATGCGGAGTTCGA
>DATMZM010000153.1:0-2343 GCA_035607445.1 Thermoanaerobaculia bacterium
GACCGGCTATGGCTATCTCGAGCTCGGCGAGGAGCTGGGGGCGGGCTCCGGCACGTCGCCCGCTTCGTCGAGAAGCCGGATTCCGCGACCGCTCAAGGGTATCTGGCGGGCGGCCGGCACCTGTGGAACGCCGGCATCTTCCTGTTCCGCGGCGCGACGCTTCTCGCGCTCCTCGGCCGCCACCAGCCGGAGCTCACCGCCGGGCTCGAGGCGATCGCGGCCCACCCGGCGCGGACGGCCGAGATCTATCCCACGCTCCCGGCGGAATCGATCGACTACGCGCTGATGGAGAAGCTCGACGGGATCGCGACGCTGCCGCTCGATTGCGGCTGGAGCGACCTCGGCTCGTGGGAGGCCCTCCACGAGGTGCTGCCCCAGGACGCCTCGGGCAACGCGCTCCGCGGCGACGCTCTCGCTCTCGAGGCGAAAGGCAATCTGATCTTCGCCGAGGGGGGCACTGTCGCGGTGCTCGGCGTCGACGACCTGATCGTCGTCCAGACCGGCGACACCGTGCTCGTGCTGCCGAAATCGCGCTCGCAGGAGGTCAGGAAGCTCGTCTCCGAGCTCGTCTCCCGCCATCGCACCGAGCTGCTCTAGTCTCAGCCATCATGCCGATCCGGCCGGCCCTCCTCGCGACCGCCGCGGGCGAATTTTCGCTCGCCGAGGTCGGCGTGCCCGTGCCCCTCGATCGGCTGGTTCCCGGCTCGGATGGGGAGGGCGGACCCTGGGAGGTCGAGATCGGCTTCGGCAAGGGGCGCTATCTGCTGCGCCGCTGCCGGGAGGACCGGGATCGGCGCTTTCTCGGCATCGAGATCGCGGGCGAATACCTGCGCGAATGGGTGAGAAAGGCGCGGCGGCTCCGGCTCTCGAACTTCCTGATGCTGCGCGGCGAGGCGCTCTCGCTCCTCGCGACCGCGCTGCCGGCCGGGTTCGCCGAGGTCGTGCACGTCTACTTTCCCGACCCGTGGCCGAAGAGCCGGCACCAGAAGCGCCGGCTGTTCGATCCCGAGTCGATCGACCTCGTGCTCAACCTCCTGGCGCCGGGGGGCCGGCTCTCCTTCGCGACCGACTTCCTCGAGTACGGCGAGCTGGTCGCGGAGATCCTGACCTCCATGCCGGGCCTCGCCGTGCGCCGGCTCGAGGCCTGGCCCGAGGGGCCGCGCACCCATTACGAGGAGAAGTTCGTCGCCCTGGGGCAGCCGATCGTGCGCCTGGAGGCCTGGTTCACGGCCGGCGCCCGCGCGGGCCTGCACCCCAGGGGCCTCGCGGGGCTCCTGGTCGCGGCGCGGCGTCCGGAAGCGGCCGGCGCGCTCTAGAATGCCGCGGTGCGCCGCGCCCTGCTCTTCCTCTTCTTCCTCTGCTTCGCACTCGCCCTCGGCTGCCGGCGGGCGATCCCGAACCTCGATTCCCCGGGCACCGCGATCGTCGCGTTCGGCGATTCGATCACGGAGGGCGTCGGCTCGGCGGGTCCGGGCACGACCTATCCGGAGCAGCTCGCCGAGCGGCTCGGCCGGCCGGTCGTGAACCTCGGCGTCTCGGGCGACACGACCGCCGAGGGCCTCGCGCGGATCGACCAGGTGATCGCCGAGGATCCGTGGCTCGTCGTCGTCGAGCTCGGGGGCAACGATCTCCTCCGGCAGGTGCCGATCGAGCAGACCGAAGCGAGCTTCGACGCGATCCTCGAGCGCCTGCTCGCGGCGCGGGTCGTGCCGGTGCTGGTCGAGATCCGCGGACCCCTCTTCGGCGGGCGCTACCGCGACCTGTTCGAGCGCCTGCGCGATCGGTACCACGTGCCGCTGATCGAGGACGCCCTCCCCGATGTGCTCTCGAACCCGGCTTTGAAAAGCGACGAGATCCACCCGAACGCCGCGGGCTACGCGAAGCTCGCCGAGGCGGTGGCCCGGGAGCTGGCGCCGATCCTCGCGCGGCGCGGCAAGCGATGACGCCGGGCGGGCTCGCCTCGTTCGCGATCGAGGGACCCTTCCAGGCGGGCGGCACGACCTTCTGGCGGGCGGAGCACGGTCGAGTGCGGCTGCTCTTCGCCGGCCGCGGGCCGGAGGGCGAGACCGCGCAGCCCGTGCGGCCCGAGCGGGAGGAGGTGCTCGAGCGGATCGCTCCGGGAGCGCCGCCGGTCGCCTGGGCACGGCAGATCCACTCGAACCTCGCGCTCCCCGCGTCCGCGGGCCCGAGCGGCGAAGGGGACGCGCTCGTCGCATCGCGCGACGCCGGGCTCGCCCTCGCGATCTCGACCGCCGACTGCGTCCCCGTGCTCCTCGCCGGGCCGACGCATCTCGCCGCCGCGCACGCCGGTTGGCGCGGCCTCGCGAGCGGGGTGATCGCCGC
>DATMZM010000446.1:0-5221 GCA_035607445.1 Thermoanaerobaculia bacterium
GCGACAGGGTGAGCCCGAGTTTCAGCGCGCGGCCTTCCTCAACGTGGACGACGTGGTGAGTGACTTCAACATCCTTCAAGCCGACGTGAACTGGGCCGACCTGCTGCGCGATTCCTCTTGGAACCAAGGGTTCGAATGGGCGTCGGCGCCGGCGAACGTCTGCACGGCGGAGCCTTGACGACTCGGCATCTCTTCCTCTTGGGCGACCCTCTGCCCGCCAAAGCCCTGAACGACCGATCACCGCCCCGGCGTCTCCGCCACCACCCCGCCCAACCCCTTCAAACGCGCCTCCCGGACGAGAGCCTCGAGCGCCTTCACAGAACCCGGTTTCTTGTCGGCCAGGTCGAGCCGCGCGCGGGCCAGCCGCAGCTCGAGATCCCACGGGGCAAGGCCTGCTTTTTGGGCTTCATGGGTCGCAGCGGCGAGGATTTCCCGGGCGCGGAGCCGCGGGGCAAGGCGCGCTTCGGCCTGCTCGCCTCGCAGCCGCGCGTCGAGGTTTTCGCTGGCGGGCGCGGCTTTTCGCGCTCGCGCGAGGGCCTGAGCGGCCTCGGCGCTCCGCCCTTGGTCGGCGAGAGCGAGAGAGAGGAGCGCGCCCGCGTTCGCGAGATCGGCGGGCGAGGAGCCGGCCGCCGCCTCGCCTTGAAGGGCTTCGCGGGCGAGCCGTTCGGCGTCCGCGGGGCGACCGGTCGCGAGCGCCAGGAGCGTCCTTTCCGAGCGCGCGAGGCGGACGAGCGAATCGTCGCCCAGGCGCTCCGCTTCCTGGCCGTTCTTTCCGAGCGCCGCGGCCGCCTCCGCGAAGCGCCCGGTGAGCCGATCGAGCCGCGCGAGCCCGAGATCGGCTTCGACCACCCCTCCGGTCTCCCCGATCGCGCGGAACAGGTCGCGGGCCGCGCGGCAGGCCTCGTCCGCCGCGGCCACGTCGCCGCGGGCCGCGAAGAGCGAGCACTCGTTGACCCGGACCGCCCCTTCGGCGCTCTTGTCGCCCAGGTCGACGAAGATCCCGCGCGCCCGCTCGAGCGCCCTCTCGGCTTGCCCGAGGCGCCCCTCTTCGGTGAGCACGGTCGCCTGACCGTTCAGCGACGCCGCCTCTCCGCGCCGATCGCCCATCTTGCGCTGGAGGACGAGGATCTCCTCGAAGGTCCGGCCGGACTCGGCCAGGCGCCCCTGCCGCCTGAGGACGATGGCGCGGCCGTTGAGCCCGAAGCTGAGCTGATTGTCGGAGCCGATCTCGCGGCCGATCCGGACCGTGCGGTCGAACGCTTCGAGAGCGCCGGGCAGATCGCCGCGGAGCGTCCGCAAGGCGCCGATCTCCTTCCAGGCGACCGCCTCGAAGGCCCGGTTGCCGGCCGCCGCGGAGAGGTCGCGGGCCTGCTCGGCCGATTTCCCCGCCGCTTCGAGCTGCCCGAGCTGGCGCAGGGCGCTCGCCTCCAGGAACCGCGCCCGCGCCACGAGCAGGCGGGCGCCCAGCTCCTCTCCGCGCGCCGCGGCGCGCCGGGCGGCGGCTCTCTGGCGCGCGAAATCTCCGGTCGCTCCCGCCGCCTCGGCCTCGACCACGTCGATCCGCGGATCGCGGCCGGCCGGCGCCGGCAGGCGCCGCAGCTCGGCGAGGGTCGCTCCCACCCCGGCCGCACGGCCCGCGAGGACTTCGGCGTTGGCGAGGCCGAGACCGTACTCGAGATCGTCCGGATAGGAGCGGAAGAGCTTGCGGTAGAGCGCCACCTCCGCCGCCCCCTCGCGCGCCATTCCGCGATAACGCGCCTCGATCAGCCAGCGCTCGGCCTCGGGCAGACCCCCGGCGAGCTCGAAGGCCCGGCGGGCGGCGGCGAGCGCCTCGCCTTCGCGTCCGAGCGCCGAGAGGGCGGAGGCGAGCGCCCATTGGATGTGCGCGTTGCGCGGATCGGCGCTCGCGGCGCGCTCCAGCAGGTTGCGGGCCTCCGGCGCGTCGAACACCCGCAGCCGGACGATCCCGTCCGCATAGAGGCGGGCGGCTTCCGGGCTCGCTGGCAAGGCCGCGCGCACCTGCGCGCGCTCGACGGAGGAGAGGTCGCCGGCGCGCAGCTCGCGGCGGAGCCGCTCGCCGAGGCGCGCGATCAGATCGAGGAGAGCCGCCTCGTTGGCCCGATCGCTCCATGCCGCCAGGATCTCGCCCGTCGCCGTCTCCTGCACCGCGAGGTCGATGCGGATCTCCCGGCCCGGGCCGGCCCTCGCCTCCGCGGGAGGCGCCAGGTAGGAACCGGAGACGACGAGATCGGCGCCCACCGTGCGCCGCACGCGAGCGAGCGTGTCGTTTTCGAGCGTGCGGGCAGCGGAGATCGAGAGATCGCGCTTCAGGCGATCGACCCCCTCGCTCGGCACGACGAGCAGCCGGCCGCCCGCCGCGATCTCGGTCGGCAGCATCTCGCCCAGCGCATGATCGAGATAGGAGGCCCGCGGGTCGCCGGTCAGGTTTTGGAAACCGAGGACCGCGACGGTCGTCCGCCGGGCGACGGGCGCGGAGGGCACGGACGGTGCGCCGCGCGCCGAGACCACGGGCTCCTCGTTCCGGGCCTGCCGCGCGGTCCAGATCCCGAGCCCGCCCAAGGCGGCGAGCAGGAGCGCTCCCGTCGCCACGAGCCCGGCGCGGCGGCGGAGGGTCCGCGCTCCCGGCAGCGGATCGAGAGCGACCTCGCCTGCGAGGGCCCGCACCACCCGCTCCGCGCTCTGCGGCCGTAGCGCGGGATCGCGCGCGAGGCAGGCCAGGATCTCGCGCTCCCAACGCGGATCGAGGTCGGGCAGAAAGGTCTTCGGCGAGGGCGGCTCTTCCCGCACCCGGCGGAGCGCCACCTGAAACGCGGTCCCGCCCTCGAACGGCAGATGTCCGGTAACCATCTCGTAGAGGACGACGCCGAAGGCGTAGAGGTCGCTCGCCGCGCTCGCCACCTCGCCCAACACCTGCTCGGGCGCCATATAGGCGGGCGAGCCGAGGAGGCTGCCGTCCTGGGTCAGTGTGGTCGCCTCGGCGCCGTCGCCCCCGAGGTCCGCCCGCGCGAGGCCGAAATCGGTGACCACCGCGCGCGGACCACCGCCGTTTCCGACCAGCATCACGTTCGCGCTCTTGAAGTCGCGGTGGACGACCCGGGCACGATGCGCGGCGTCGAGCGCGGCGGCCATCTGGCGGGCGAGCGGCAGCGCCTCCTGAAGCGTCATCCGCCCGGTCCGGTCCAGCCGATCGGCGAGCGATTCGCCGGCCAGAAGCTCCATCGAGACGAACACCCGGCCCGCGGCATCGCCCGCCCGCCGGCCGCGGACCGCGTCGTCGCGGAAGAGATCGAACAGGCGGCAGACATTGGGGTGGGTGACCTGGCGGGCGAGGTGGATCTCCCGCTTGAAGCGCTCCCGCAGCTCGGGGTCCTCCGCGATCTCCGGCCGCAGCAGCTTGAGGGCGACCCGGGCACCGAGCTCGGAATCCTCGGCCTCGTAGACCTCTCCCGTCGCGCCGGCGCCGAGGAAGCTCTCGATCCGGAACCGCCCGGCGAGGAGATCGCCCGGACGCAGCGACCCCGCCTTGGCCAGGCCGGGATCGCCCTGCGCCCTGCGTTCGCCGCGCCGGCCTGCCGCGCCGGGCGACGACCTCCGCTCGCTCATGTCAGGCTCCACGGCCGTTCGCTCACGGCCTCTCCAGGGGCCTTCGTTTCGCGGTCTCCCTTCTGACACCGAACGGTCCGCGCGCCGCAAAGGGGAAGTCCGGATGCCGGCAAGGATACCGGACGGCGGCTCGGCCGCGACCCTCCACTTCACCTCGGTTCCGCCTCGGGATCGCCGGCTGGCTCGCTCCGCCCGGAGGTTCTCATGGCAAGATCCGCCTCGCCCATGCCGACCGCCTACCTGATCGACGCCTCGCCGTACATCTTCCGGGCCTATTTCTCGCTCCCCGATTCGATCCGGGATCCGGGCGGCGAGCCGGTCCAGGCGGTGCACGGTTTCGCGTCGTTCCTGATCAAGCTGATCGCGGACGAACAGCCGAGCCACCTCGCCGTCTGCTTCGACCGCAACCTGAGCTCGAGCTTCCGCAACGAGTACTTTCCGGCCTACAAGGCGCAGCGCCCGCAGCCGCCGCCCGAGCTCGAGCGCCAGCTCGCGACCTGCGAGGAGCTCGCGCAGGCGCTCGGCGCCGCGACGTTCATCGACGATCGCTACGAGGCGGACGACCTGATCGGCACGCTCTGGGTGAGGCTGCTCGACGCGGGGCACGGCGCGGTGGTCGTCACGTCCGATAAGGACTTGGCCCAGCTCGTCTCCGACCGGGTCTCGCTCTACGACTTCGGCAAGGGCGAGCGCTTCGGTCCGGCCGAGGTGCGGCAAAAGTTCGGGGTCGCGCCGGAGCAGATCGCCGACCTCCTGGCGCTCGCCGGGGATCCGGTCGACAACATCCCGGGCGTGCCCGGAATCGGCCGGAAGGGCGCGGCGGACCTGCTCGGCCGGTTCGGCAGCGTCGAGGAAATCTACCGACGTCTCCCGGAGATCCCCGCCCTCGCCGACCTGCGCGGCGCGCGGGCGCTGGCCGAGAAGCTCGCCGCGGGCCGGGACTCGGCGTTCTTGAGCAAGCGGCTGGCGGCGGTCGCGACCGACGCTCCGATCCCTCCGGGACTTCCGGACCTCGAATATCGCGGCGCCGAGGCGGAGCGGATCGATCCCCTGTTCGCGCGGCTCGGCTGGAAGACGATGCGGGCGCGGATCCCACGCTGGCGGTGAGGGCCTACTTCCCGACCGGCCACTCCTTCGGCAGCATCCCGAGCGGGTACCGATAGACCTCGAACAGCGTCGCCACCAGCACACCCTTCTTGCCCGCCCGGTGCGGGCTCACGAACTCCCAGACGGTCTCGCCCGCGGGGGTCACCTCGAACGCCTGACCGCGGTCGGATTCGGTGATCAGGGTGTCGCCGTTCGGCAGCCGCTGGCAGGCGCCGGCCTGCTCGGAGGCGAGGAGAGGGATACCCTTCGCGTCGGACGGCGCCGCGGGCGGCGGATATTGCCACTCGATCGCTCCCGACAGGGGGTCGACCTCGAGCGCGCGCGAGGAGCGCTCGTGCGGCTGGTTGTCGAAGAGCAGGATCCTGCCGTTGTCGAGGAGCGTCGGCTGGTGTTGCCCGGCCCACGGGCCGCGCTGGGCCCAGACGAAGCGGCGCGCCTTCAAGTCGACGATCCCGATCGTGTCGATCTGGCGGAACGAGACGAGCGCGTT
>DATMZM010000453.1:0-6640 GCA_035607445.1 Thermoanaerobaculia bacterium
GACCTCTTCTACCAGCACCGCGTCGATCCCCAGGTGCCGATCGAAGAGGTGGTCGGCGCGATGCCGGACTTGGTGCGCGCGGGCAAGGTCCTCTACCTCGGCCTGTCCGAGGCGGGGGAGGCTACGATCCGGCGCGCCCACGCGGTCCACCCGATCTCGGCGCTCCAGAGCGAATATTCGCTCTGGGAGCGCAACCTCGAGCCGGGGATCCTTCCCGTCCTCCGCGAGCTCGGCATCGGTCTCGTGCCGTTCAGCCCGCTCGGCCGCGGCTTCCTGACCGGCGAGGTCAAGCGCGCTGAGGAGTACCCCGAAGGGGACTTCCGGCGCGGCGACCCGCGCTTCCAGGGCGAGAACTTCGAAGCCAACGTCCGCGCGGCGAGAGTCGTGCGCGAGCTGGCCGTTCGGAGGGGCGCCACCCCCGGCCAGATCGCTCTCGCCTGGCTCTTGCAAAAAGGCGGCGACATCGTCCCGATCCCCGGCACGAAGCGGCGGCGCTATCTCGAGGAGAACGTCGCGGCGGCCGACCTCGAGCTCGACGCGTCCGAGATGGGGGAGCTCGACAAGGCGCTCGCGCCGGAAAACGTCGCCGGCCCGCGCTACAACGAGCGCAACCAGAGCTTCGTCGATCGCTGAGGTCTCACTCGTGCCGTAACGCCGTGATCGGGTTGAGCTGCGCCGCGCGCCTTGCGGGGACGAAGCCGAAGAGGACGCCGATGGCGGCCGAGAAGAAGAACGAAAGGACGTTGATGCCGAGGTTGAAGGAGTAGGGCACCGACATCAGCTTGGTCAGCACGATCGACGCGAGGGTCGCGAGCGCGATGCCGACGAGCCCGCCGCCCGACGCGAGCGCGATCGCCTCGATCAGGAACTGGAGCAGCACCTCGCCTTCGAGGGCGCCGATCGCCAGGCGGACGCCGATCTCGCGCGTCCGTTCCGTGACCGAGACGAGCATGATGTTCATGATCCCGATGCCGCCGACGAGGAGGCTGACGGCGGCCACCGCGCCGAGCAGGAGCGTCAGCGTCTTCGTCGTGCCCGAGAGGGTGTCCGCGATCTCCTTGGTGTCGAGGACGTTGAAATCGTCCTCCTTGCCGTTGGTGATCTTGCGCCGCTCCCTCATGAGCGCGGTGACCCGGTCGGCGACCTCGCTCGAGGCGACGCCGTCGTTGACCGAGATGAGGATCGTGTTGACGGTCTGCTTGCCGGTGATCCGCCGTTGCACGGTGCGGAGCGGCAGGATCACCGTATCGTCCTGATCCTGCCCGTTCGCCGATTGGCCTTTCGGGGCGAGCAGCCCCACCACCTCGCAGGAAAACCCCTTGACGCGCAGGCCCGTGCCGACCGGAGCCTCGCTGCCGTAGAGCTCGCGCCGCACGGTCTGGCCGATCACGCAGGCGGCCTTGCCGCTCTTGACCTCGGCGTCCGTGAAGATGCGGCCCGCGGCGAGGTGCCAGTTCGCCGCCGTGAAGTCGTCGTTGGTCGTGCCGGTGACGGTCGTCGACCAGTTCTTCGCGCCGTAGATCACGGTCACGGCGCTCGTCACCGTCGGCGCCACCGCCTTGATCGATCCGATCTGCGTGCGGATGGCTTCCACGTCGCGGAGGTCGAAGCGGCGCGCGCCGCCGCCCCCGCCCGGCCCGACGCGCTGGCCGGGCCTCAGGATCAAGAGGTTGCTGCCCAGGCTCGAGATCTGGTTCGCCACCGCCTGCGTGGCGCCGTTGCCCAGCGTCACCATGGTGATCACGGCCGAGACGCCGATGACGATGCCGAGGATGGTCAGGAACGAGCGCATCAGGTTGCGCCGGATCTCGCGGAAGGCGAGGAGGATCGTGCTCCAGAGCATCAGTTCGCCTCCCCCAGGTGGGCGGTTCTGCCCTGTCCGTCAGGACCGTTGTGTCCGTTCTTGACGTCGCTCTCGACGCGCCCGTCGTGGAAGTGGACGATGCGCCCGGCGTAGGCGGCCATGTCGGCCTCGTGCGTGACCATCAGGATGGTGATGCCGAGGTCGCGGTTGAGCGCGGTGATCAGGTCCATGATCTCGCGGCTGCGCTTCGAATCGAGGTTGCCGGTGGGCTCGTCGGCGAGCAGGACGGCGGGCTTGGTGACGATCGCGCGCGCGATCGCGACGCGCTGCTGCTGGCCGCCCGACAGCTCGGCGGGCGTGTGCGTCTCCCAGCCTTTCAAACCGACAGATTCGAGAGCGTGGCGCGCTGCAGCGCGCCGATCGGAGGCCGAGACGCCGCGATAGAGGAGGGGCAGCTCGACGTTCTCCAAGGCGGAGGTGCGGGCGAGCAGGTTGAAGCCCTGGAAGACGAAGCCGAGGAAGTAGCGCCGCAGGAGCGTGCGCTGCTTGCCCGAGAGCTTCTCGACGTGGACGCCGCGGAAGATGTAGGCGCCTCCCGACGGCGTGTCGAGGCAGCCGAGGATGTTCATCGCCGTCGATTTGCCCGAGCCGCTCGGGCCCATGACCGCGACGAACTCCCCGGCTTCGATCGAAAGGTCCACGCCGTCGAGCGCCTGGATCGCCGCCGGCCCTTCGCCGTAGGTCTTGCGCAGGCCGACGAGCTCGAGGAGCGGCCGGGAGCCCGCGGCGGCGGGGAGCGGTTCCGCGCTCATGATTTCGGGCTCACCGCGTCGGTGATGACGTCCATGCCGACCTTCAGCTCGGGCGAGCTCACCTCGGTCGACCGGCCGTTGGTCGAGCCGATCGCCACCGTGATCGGCACCGGCTTGCCGTCGCGCAGGATCCAGACCTTTCCGCGCGACGTTCTCTCGGGCCTGGCCGCCCCGGGCGCCTGGCCGGGCCGGCCGCCGCGGCCACCGCCGCCGAATCGCCCGCGCGGCATCAGGCTCCCGAGGAGGCCGCCGCCGGAGGAGGAGCCGCCGCGGCCGCTCGCGGACGAGCCGGAGCCGCCGGACCCGCCGCCCCGCCCGCCACCGCTCCCGTCCCCGGGCGGCGACCAGCGCAGAGCGGCGTTCGGCACGAGGAGGACGCCGTTCCGATGCGTGGTCGTGATCTCGGCGTTGCCGGTCATGCCGGGGCGAAGGCTCAGGTCGTCGTTGGTGAAGGTCAGGATGGTCTGGTACGAGACGATGCCGTCGGTCGTCGTCGAGCCGAGGCCCACCCGCGTCACCTTCGCCCGATAGGTGCGGTTCGGGTAGGCGTCGACCGAGAAGGTCGCGCTCTCGCCCTCGCGCACGTCGCCGACGTCGGCCTCGTCGACCGCCACCTGCAGCTCCATCTGGGCGAGGTTCTCGGCGATCGTGAACAGCACCGGCGCCGAGAGGGACGCCGCGACCGTCTGTCCCGGCTCGACCTTGCGCACCAGGACGACGCCGTCGACCGGCGAGCGGATCGTCGCCTTGGTCACGTTCGTCTCGTTCGAGCGCAGGTCGGCCAGCGTATTCTGGACCGCCCCCTTGGCGCTCTTGACGTCGGCCTGCGCGCGCTCGAGGTTCGCCTGCGCCGTGTCGAGCTCGGTCTTCGAAGGCACCTTGCCGCCCGAGAGCTTCGCGACCTCCTCGAAGCGGGCGAGGGTGGCCGAGGCCTCGGCCACGGTCGCCTGGGTTTGCGCCACCTTGCCCTCGGCCGATGCGAGATCGGCCCGCGATTTCGCCACGGCGTCGTTGAGCTTCGCGGTGTCGAGCTTGGCCAGGACCTGGCCCTTCCTCACCTTGTCGTTGTCGTCCGCGTAGACGTCGTCGACGGTGCCCGACAGCTCGCTGCCGACGTCGACCTGGTTGGTCGGCGCCAGGTTGCCGGTCGCCGAGACGGTCACGGTCAGGTCGCCCCGCGTGACCGCCGTCGTTTCGTAGCGGGGCTTCGCGGCCTCGCGGCGGGAGCGCAGGTAGTAGAGGGTCGCGCCGAGCACGAGGACGATCGCGACCGCGGCGATCGCCCAGCGCACGCCGCGGCGCAGGATTCCGGTCGAGGAATCGGCCGCCAGGATGCGCGCCAGCTCGTCGTCCTTGCTTTCGGTCAGGGTCGTCATCTCGCGGTTCCTTTGGGCTCGGCGGTGGCCGTTTCGATCGATTCCGAGGCCGACCAGCCGCCGCCGAGCGCTTTGTAGAGTTGGACGAGGGCCGTCGTCACGTCGGCCTCGGTCGATTTCAGGTTGTCGGAGATCGCAAGCTCCGTGCGCTCGGTGTCGAGCACGCTTTGAAAGTCGGTGAGCCCCGTCGAGTAGCGCTGGCGCGCGAGGTCCGCCGCGCTCCGGGCCGCCTCGTCGGCACGCCGCAAGGAGTCTTCGCGCTCGCGGCTCTTGGCGAGGGCGACGAGGGCGTTCTCGACGTCCTCGAGAGCGGTCAGCACGGCCGATCGATAGGACGCCAGGGCCTCTTTCTGGACGGCGTTCTGGATCGCGATCTGGCTCTCGATCCGCCCGCTGTCCCAGACCGTCTCGAAGACCGAGAGGGCGAGCGCATGGGCGAGCGCCGCGCCGCCGGTCAGAGTGCCGAGAGTGAGCCCTCCCACCCCGAGCGAGCCGGTCAAGCGAAAGCTGGGATAGCGGGCCGCGGTGGCGACGCCGATCCGCGCGGTCTGGGCCGCGAGAGCCCGCTCGGCGGCGCGGACGTCCGGCCGCTGGCGCAGGACGTCGGCCGGGATCCCGACCGTCACCCGCTCGGGAACCGGAGGGATCGGCGGGATCGGAGACGCCGCCGCGAGCCGCTCCTCGACGGCGCCCGGCGCCTGGCCGAGGAGGATGGCGAGGCGGTTCTTGGCCGCTTCGAGGCTCGTTTCGAGAGAGGGGATCTGCGCCCGCGTCTGCTCGAGCGCCGTGCGAGCCTGGTCGAGGTCGAGCTGGCTCACGAGCCCGGCTTGAAAGCGCCAGTCGGTCAGGTCGCGCGTCTCGCCCTGGCGCTTCAGGCTCTCCCGGGCGATCTCGATCCGGCCCTGGAACGAGCGGACGTCGACGTAATTGAGCGCCACCTCGGCCGCCAGCGAGACCTGCGTGGCGTGGAGGTTCGCCTCGGTCGACTCGAGGTCCGCTGTCGCGGCCTCGATCGAGCGGCGCCCGCCGCCGAAGACGTCCGGCTCCCAGCTCGCGTCGAACCCGGCGTCGAACCGGTTGCCGGTCGACCCGCCGCTCCGCGAGCGGCTCGCGCCGGCCGAGGCGTCCACCGTCGGTCCGAGATCCGCGATCGCCGATCGGCGCCGCGCCCGCGCTTCGAGGAGCCGCGCCCGGGCGAGATCGACGTCGGGGCTCGCCTGCAGGCTCTCCTCGATCAGGCCGGAGAGGACGGGGTCGCCCAGCTGCCGCCACCAGACGGAGAGATCGCCGCTCGCGGCGCCCTCCGGCAGGGGAGCGTGCCAGGCGCCGGCGGCCCGGAGTTCGGCGGGAGCCGGCGGGTGATAGTTGGGTCCGACCGAACAGGAGGCGAGCGCAAGAAGTGCCGCCAGGATTCCGAATCGCTTCATGTCATCCTCTCTGAAACGGTGGGGCCGCGGAGCGGCCGGCCGTTGCGATGTGCCGAGATCTCAGCAGAACGCATGCCAGAGGGGATCGTTCTTCGCCGGTGGCGGAATAGCTTTGTAATCCCTTTACAACTCGCCGCGCGCCGGACCGGCGGTTGGCAGTCCTTTTCAGTTGGGCCGGGGCGCCGGCCGCTTCGGGATCATGAGCGCGCAGGAGGCTCCGGCGAGCGCCAAGGCCGCGGAGACGAAGAGCGAGAACCGGATGCTCTCCGCGAGCGACTCCTTGACCAGGCCGACCGCGTGCCCGTGATCGGCACTTTGCGAGGCCGCCTTGGCGTCGAAGGCGAACTTGCCGCGCGCGCCCTCGACGACCTGCCGGGCCTCGGCCGAGAGCGTCCGGATTTCGAGGCGGTGATCGAGGGCCCGGTCGAAGACCCCGAGCGCGAGCGAGCCGAGCGCGGCGATCGCGAGCAGGCTCGCGACCGCGGCGACCGCGTTGTTGATCCCCGAAGACACGCCCGTCTGGCGCTCGGGCACCGAGTCGATGATCGTCGTCGTGAGCGGAGCGACCGTGATCGTCATGCCGAAGCCGAGGACCACGGTGGGGATGAAAAACGCGGTCCAGTACGAGCCTCCGCTGCCGAGAAGCGCCAAGAGAGCGATCCCGAGCGCGGCGATCGCCGGCCCGATCAGGAGCGGCAGGCGGGCGCCGTAGCGATCGAGCAGGCCGCCCGACCAGCGCGAGAGGCCGGCCATGAGGATCGTGAAGGGCAGGAACACGGTGCCCGCGCGGGTCGCCGAGTAGCCGTGCACCTGGATCAGGTCGAACGGCAGGAAGAAGAACGTCGCGCCGAGAGCGCCGTAGAGCAGGAAGGTCAGGAGGTTGATGCCGCTGAACGTGGGCGAGCGGAAGAGCCCGAGCGGCATCATCGGCGCCTTGCTCCGCCCTTCCTCCCAGACGAATGCGGCGAGCAGGAGAGCGCCGAGCCCGAGAGATGCGACGACGCGCGGATCGCCCCAGCCCCGTTCGGGGGAGGCGATCAGCCCGTAGACGAGGCTGCCGAGGCCGGCGAACGCGAGCAGAGCCCCGCGCCAGTCGAGCCCCGCGCGAGCGTCCGGATCGCGGCTCTCGGGCACGTGGCGCCAGGTCATCCAGAGGATGGCCGCGGCGAGGAACGGATTGATCAGGAAGATGTAGCGCCAGGTCGCATGGTCGACGAGAAC
>DATMZM010000464.1:0-2289 GCA_035607445.1 Thermoanaerobaculia bacterium
GCCCTTCGATCGCCTCGGCGTATCCCGCGTCGCCGGTGCCCGCCGGCAGCGGCACGTTGAGCGTCGCCCCGCGCCCCGCGCCGAGCCCCACCTCGCCCGCCGCCCCGGTGCCCGGGTAGAAGGGGAACTGGTGGGTGCTCGCGTAGAGGACGTCCGCGCGATCCTCGAACAGGTGCTGGGTGCCGTTGCCGTGGTGGACGTCGAAGTCGAAGATCGCGACGCGATCGCACCCGAGACGGTGCCGGCAGTGCTCGGCGGCGATCGCGGCGTTGTTGAAGAAGCAGAAGCCCATCGCGAGGGCGCGCTCCGCGTGATGGCCCGGCGGCCGGACCGCCGCGAAGGCGCGAGCTCCCGGAGAGGAGGCCGCCCATTCCGCCGCAGCGAGCGTCGCCTCGACGGCGGCCCAGGCGGCATCCCAGGTCCCGTCGGACAGGGGGTTGTCGGCGGAATCGAGGAGGGCGTCCCCCCGCACCGCCGCGCGCCGGAAGCGCTCGACGTACTCGGGGTCGTGGATCGAGGAGACCGCGCTCACCGCCACCTCGCGCGCGACGCCCGAGCGCTCGAGCGGCCAGCCGCGGGCCTCGAGGTGCGCGATCACCGCCGCGAGGCGCTCCGGCTGCTCGGGATACCCCCGCGGCGCTCGATGCTCGAGACAGCGGGCATCGGTGAAGATCCGCATCGCGCGCAAAATCATAGCCCAGCCCCGCGGCAGGAACCGGGCAGCGGGAAACCGTGACCGGCGAGCTTCGTCCGGAGCCGATGCAGGAGGGTGTTGACGGTCGCCGGGGTCAGACGGCCACCGCAGGCTCTCGAGATCTCGGCGCTCGTCCAGCCGGCGAGCGCGCAGGTGAGGATGCGGGCGTCCCGCCTCGGGGTCCGCCCGCCCGTGAGCGCCGCGACCCGCTCGAACAGATGCCGCCGTTTCTCGGCGGACAACAACCGTTCCTCGGGGTTTGCCGCCGGATCGACCGCCCGTTGGGCCAGGGCGCCGACGCCGGGGCGGTCGAGAGGCAGGAGCGCCCGATGGCCCCGCTTCGACGTGCGCGTCCCGCGCAGGCGGTCGAGGGCCACCCGCTCGCCGAGCCGCGCGACGTATTTCGCCAGCGTGATCTCGCCGCCGCGGCAGGCGCCGAGGCGTCCACCGTCCAGCAGGCGGCAAAAGCTCTCCTGCACCAGCTCCTCCATGTCCTCGGGCCGAGGCGACGCGCCGGCTCGCTCGAGGGCCCGCCGGATCGCGGCGCGCAAACGTGGGGTGTTGCTGACCAGGATCGCCTCCCAACCGGGAGGCTCGCTCTTTCCGGTCCGGCGGACGTGCGCGGGAAGGGACGACGTTCGAGGCGATGGGAGGTCGAAAGGCTCGACAACCGGGACGACGGGGGTGGATCGCATGCTCCGCTCCTCGGATCGTGGAGCGGAGGCGGAGCTGACCCTCCCGAGGACGGGAAGGGGGACGATCGAGAGAAAGGGGGAATTCGATCCGCGGCGAGGCGCGGATCGCGGAGGGCGGCAGAGAGGATACAGCAACTCGCGCCGGGCTACAATCGCGCGACTCGAGGCCCGCCTTGCTCCCGCCCAAGACGACATCGCTGACCCCTCTCCTCCTGCTCGCCTCCCTTCTCCTGCTCGGAGGCTGCGGAGGCGACCGTTCCGCCGCCCGCCGATTGACCGGCGCCGCCCGGGGCTGGAACGTGCTCCTGCTCTCGGTCGACACCCTGCGCGCCGACCGGCTCGGCGCCTACGGCTACCGGGCGCGAGAGACCAGCCCGCGGATCGACGCGCTGCTCGCGGAAGGCGTCCGCTTCGAGCAGGCGAACGCCCAGCGGGCTGCCACCTGGCCGTCGCTCGCGACGGTGTTGACGGGCCTGTATCCGAGCGCGCACGGCGTCGTCGAGAACGGCTACGGCTTTCCCGACGGCTTGCCCACCCTGCCGCTCAGCCTCCACGCGGCGGGCTACGAGACGGGAGCCTTCCTCTCCAACATGTGCAAGGCGAACCACCAAGGGTGGGACGGTTTCGGCTGCACCGGCGGCGAGGACGGCAAGACCGTCCGGCGCGCGATCGACTGGACGCGGGCGCGCGGCGGAAAGCGTCCGTTCCTCCTCTGGGTCCACATGTTCGGCGCCCACTCCCCCTACTACAACGGCGGCGACGCCGCGGACCGGATCCTCGATCCGGGCTACCAGGGTCCGGTCGGCCCCCGGCGCTGGCAGCTCGACCGTATCCACCGTGAGCGGATTCCCTTCTCCGCCCGCGACCTCCGGCACCTCGACGCGATCTACGACGCCGCCG
>DATMZM010000387.1:0-2278 GCA_035607445.1 Thermoanaerobaculia bacterium
CCTCGCCGGGCGCTGCCGGCCGGCCGGCGACGAGCCCCCGATCCTTCTGCTCGACGCCGATGGGAACGAGAGCCTCGCGGCGTTCTCCGACGCCCCCTTGCCCGAGCGCGCGCTCCCCGAAAACCTTGCCTACGTCATCTATACCTCCGGCTCCACCGGACGACCCAAGGGCGCCATGAACACCCGCGAAGGCCTCGACAACCGCCTGCTCTGGATGCAGGAGGCGTTCGGCCTCGAGCCGACCGATCGGGTGCTCCAGAAGACGCCGTACACCTTCGACGTCTCGGTCTGGGAATTCCTGTGGCCCCTCGCCTGGGGTGCGCGCCTCGTCGTCGCCGAGCCGGGCGGCCATCGCGATCCGGCCTACCTCGTGCGGACCCTGCGAGCGCACGAGATCACGATCCTCCACTTCGTCCCGTCGATGCTTCAGATCTTCCTCGCCGAACCGGGCGTCGAGGAGTGCCGTTCGCTGCGCCGGGCGATCGCGAGCGGCGAGGCGCTTCCCTACGATCTCGCGCAACGCTGCGCCGTGCGGCTGCCGGGTGCCGAGCTACACAACCTCTACGGACCGACGGAAGCGGCAATCGACGTCACCTGGTGGCCCTGGGCTCCCAACCCGGCGCACCGCGTACCGATCGGCCGGCCGATCGCCAACGTCCGCACTTATGTGCTCGACGCCGAGGTCGAACCAGCACCGATCGGCGTGCCCGGCGAGCTCTTCCTGGCCGGTGTCCAGGTCGGACGCGGCTATCTCGCCCATCCCGATCTCACCGCCGACCGCTTCGTCCCCGATCCGTTCTCGCCGGTGCCCGGCGCCCGGCTCTACCGGACCGGCGACCTCGCGCGCCTCGGCGCGGACGGCGCCCTCGAGTACCTCGGCCGCCGTGACTTCCAGGTCAAGATCCGTGGCCATCGCATCGAGCTCGGCGAGGTCGAGGCCGCGCTCTTGGCTCACCCCGGAGTGCGCGAGGCGACCGTCGTCGCCCGCGAGATCACGCCCGGCGATCCGCGCCTGGTCGCCTATCTCGTCCCCGACTCCGAGCGTGCGGGCCCCGTCGCTCGTCTGCTCGTGCTCGAGCGCGAGGGCCTGCCGGAGGGAGTGACTCCGATCGAGCTGCCGAACGGTCTCGCCGTCGTGCAGCGCAACCGCACCGAAACCGAGTTCCTGTACGACGAGATCGTCCGGCGCGAAAGCTACTTTCGCCACGGCATCGAGCTGTCGCCCGGGGCGCGGGTCTTCGACGTCGGCGCCAACATCGGCATGTTCGTGCTCGAAGTGGCGCGCCGCTGTCCGGACGCCGAGATCTACGCCTTCGAGCCGATTCCGCCGACGTTCGAGATCCTCCGCCACAACGTCGCGCTCCACGCGCCGCGGGCGCGGCTCTTCGATTGCGCCCTCGGCGAGGCGGAGGGCGAGGCCGAATTCACCCATTTCCCGCACCTGTCCCTGATCTCGGGCCGTTTCCCGGACGCGCGGCGCGAGCGCAGGGTGGTGGGTGGCTTCGCCCGCCGCGAGCTTGCGGCCTCGGAGCAGGGTGGCGAGATCTCCGACTCGATGGTCGACGAGCTGCTCGATGTGCGCCTCAACCACGAGCGCTATGCCCGCCCGCTCGAGACGCTCTCCGGCATCCTCCGCGAAACCGGCGTCGACCGCGTCGATCTCCTCAAGCTGGACGTCGAGAAGAGCGAGGAGGCGGTGCTCGACGGCATCGCTTTGGAAGATTGGCCGAAGATCCGACAGGCGGTCGTCGAAGTGCACGACGAAGACGGGCGCCTCGGACGCATCGTACGCGGTTTCGAGCGGCACGGTTTCGAGGTGACGGTTGAGCAGGAAGAGGCGCTCCACGGCAGCGGGCTCCATCAGGTGTTCGCCCGGCGGCTGGCCTCGGTGGCCGCTCCGCGAGCCCGGAGGCTCGGTCCCGTAGAAGAGGTTTGGAGTGGCCCCGGACGGCTGATCGACGACGTCCGCCGCCATCTCGAACGGAGCCTGCCGAACGCGATGATCCCTTCGGCGTTCGTCACGTTGCCGGCGCTGCCGCTCTCGCCCAATGGCAAGGTCGACCGCCGCGCGCTCCCCGAGCCGGAGCGGCGGGCGGGCGCCGGGTTCGTCGCGCCGCGCGAGGAGGTCGAACGGCGCATCGCGGCGATCTGGTCCCAGGTGTTGGGGATCGAGCAGGTAGGCGTCGAGGACTCCTTCTTCGACCTCGGCGGGCATTCCCTCCTCGCCATGCAGGTCGTCTCCCGGATCCGCGACGCCTTCCTCCTCGACCTCCCCGTC
>DATMZM010000378.1:0-4681 GCA_035607445.1 Thermoanaerobaculia bacterium
TCCCCGGGCGCGAGCTGCGCGCACATGTGCATCGCCTCGGCCGCCGCGGTCGCCTCGTCGAGCAGCGAGGCGTTCGCGATCGGCAGCCCGGTCAGGTCCTCGATCATGGTCTGGAAGTTGAGCAGCGCCTCGAGGCGCCCCTGCGAGATCTCGGCCTGGTAGGGCGTGTATTGGGTATACCAGCCCGGGTTCTCGAGGATGTTGCGCTGGATCACGGCCGGCGTGATGCACTCGTGGTAGCCGAGCCCCAGGAACGAGCGGTGCGGCCGGTTCGCGGCCAGCATCTCGCGCAGCGTCGCGAGCAGCTCGCGCTCGCCGAGCGCCCGGTCTCCTCCCGGCGAGGCGGGGGGCGCGAGATCGAGCGGCCGGCCGAGGCGGATCGCCCGCGGGATCGTCTCGTCGATCAGCTGCTCGAGCGAGCTCAATCCCAGGCGTTCGAGCATCGCGTGCACGTCCGCCGCGCCCGAGCCCAGGTGGCGGCGCGGGAAGGTATCGAGAGCGGCGAACGGTGGCATCCCGGACGGGGCGGGTCCCGCGGCGGTCGCCGCCGCGGGCTCGACGGTCGATTCCACAGCGGAATCCAACGTGCTCGCCACGGCTCAGTCCCCGCCTTCGGCGATGTATTTCTCGTACGCCTCCGCGTTCATCAGGACCTTCAGGTCGTCGGCCGAGGAAAAGCGGATCTTGGTCAGCCACCCCTCGTGATGCGGATCCTCGTTGAGGATTTCCGGGTCGTCGACGATCGCTTCGTTGATCTCGACCACCTCGCCGGCGAGCGGGGTGTAGACCTCGGCCACCGCCTTGACCGATTCGATCGTGCCGATCTCGTCGTTGGCGTCGAACACCTGGCCGACCTCGGGCAGCTCGACGAACACCACTTCGCCGAGCTCCTGCTGCGCGAACTCGGTGATGCCGAGCGTGCAGATGTCGTCGTCGACCTTCACCCACTCGTGCTCCCTCGAATACAGATAGTCGCTGGGATACATGCTGGCTGGTTCCCCTAGAGAAAGGGTCGGAATTCGTTCGGGGGTGCGTCCGTGCGAGACCACCTCGCCGAGTGTGGTGCCTGGACCGAAAGTTATACCATTCCAAGGTTGGCGAGAGGCCGTCCGGGCTCTCGGCGGACCTCGGGCTCACCTCATTTGGGCCGCCGGTAGAAGGGCACGGGAGCGACCCGCGCCGGGAGCGCCTTGCCCCGCACCTCGATCGAGAGCGGCGTCCCGATTTCGGCCGACCCGACCGGCACGTAGGCCAGCCCGAGAGCTTTCTCGAAGGTCGGGCTCCAAGTGCCGCTGGTGACGATCCCGACCGCCTCCCCGTTCGCGCTCACCGGATGGCCCTGGCGGGCGATCCCCCGCCCTTCGACCTCGAAGCCGATCAGCCGGCGCGCGATCCCGCGCTCCTTCTGCGCGACAAGCGCGTCGCGGCCGATGAAATTCCCCTTGTCGAGCTTGACCACCCAATCGAGGCCGGCCTCGAACGGCGTCGTCGTCTCGTCGATCTCGTGCCCATAGAGCGCCATGCCGGCCTCGAGCCGCAGGGTGTCGCGGGCGCCGAGGCCCGCCGGTTGGAGGCCCTTCTCGGCCCCCACTTCGAACAGCCGGCGCCAGATCCCGGGGGCGGCGTCGGGCGGCAGGTAGAGCTCGAAGCCGTCTTCGCCCGTATAGCCGGTGCGCGAGATGAGGGTCGGCACGCCGTCGATCGTCCCCTGGGCGAACCCGTAGTAGCGGATCGCCGCGAGGTCGCGATCCGCGAGCGGCGCCAGGATCTCGAGCGCCCGCGGCCCCTGGAGCGCGAGGAGGGCGTAGTCGTCCGACACGTCCGTGACCGCGACGCCCGCCGGCGCGTGGCTCGCGATCCAGGCGAAGTCGCCGGTCGCGTTGCTCGCGTTGACCACCACGAGGTACGACTCGTCCCCGAGCCGATAGATCAGGAGGTCGTCGAGATAGGTGCCGCGCTCGTTGAGCAGCCCGCTGTAGTGGGCCCGGCCGGCGGCGAGCTTGCCGACCGCGTTCGGGGTGAGCCCCTCGAGGAAGGCGGTGGCGCCTCGACCCTCGACCCGGACCTCGCCCATGTGCGAGACGTCGAACAGGCCGGCGGCGTTGCGCACCGCCTGATGCTCCTCGATCAAGCCGGCGTACTGGACAGGCATCTCCCAGCCTGCGAACGGCACCATCTTGCCGCCGGCTTCGCGGTGGAGGTCGTAGAGCGGGGTGCGACGCAGACCTTCCGTGCTGCTGCTCATGGGCCGAAGTCTCCCTGGGTGGCGAAATGCCGGCGAACGCTATCACCGCTTCCCGCCCGTTGGGCGCGTCCGGACGAGGCGCAGGAATCGCGCCTTGGAGGTGTTTCTCTCTTCGCAGCGGTCGCTCGTCCTCGAGCGAACGTCCCAACCCGAAGGAGCCCCTCATGCCCAGCCTCCGCCCCCGTGCCACCCTTCCCTTCCTCGCGCTTTCCGCCCTGCTCGCTCTCGGAGCGCTCGGCCTCTCGCGGACCGCCCTCGCCAAGGGCGAGCCGCGGCCCTCCGGCGGTGGCCGGGTCGAGGCGATCGTCCGCGCCCTCGCTCTCGACGAGGCCCAGACCGCGAAGCTCCAGGAGCTCGCCGCAACGCTCAAGAGCCAGGTCGAGCCGCTCCGCGAGGAGCGTCGCGACCTGCGCCAGCAGCTCGAAGCCGAGATGGCCGGCGCCGCGCCGAACACCGAACGCGTCGGGCGATTGACGCTCGCCCTGCGCGACGGCCGTGAAAAGGCCCGCGCCGCCCTCGGCGACTTCGACCGGAGCTTCTCTGCCCTCTTGACCCCGGACCAGCTCTCCCGCTACCAGGAGCTCAAGCAGAGCCATCCGCTGCTCCAGGGCCGGGAGGAACGCCCCGGCCGTCGCGATCGACGGAATTCGTGACGCGAGCGCCACGAGCGCGCCGCCCGGCCGCCACGGCCGGCCGCTAGCTTCCTCCCCGCGTGGTCGCCTCGACCCTCCGCGCCTGTCATAGCCACCGGATCGGACGGCCGCTCTTAGGCGGGCGCCTCGGTCCGGCCTTTTTCGTTCGTCTCGATTCGACATTCGACATTCCCCGCCAACTCGCGATATCAAAAGGGGGATGAGACCCTGGATCCCGACACCGCGAGGCTCCGCCCCATGCAGCTCCTCCTGATCCGCCACGCCATCGCCCAAGAGCGGGAGGAGTTCGCCCGCACGGGCCACGACGACGAAGAACGCCCCCTGACCGACGACGGGCGCCGCAAAATGAAACGCGGGGCGCGCGGCCTGCGGGTGCTGGTGCCCGAGATCGCTCTGCTCGCGACCAGCCGGCTCGCGCGCTCCGCGCAAACGGGCGCGATCCTCGACAGCGCGTACGGCGGGCTCTCCGTCGTCGAGATCGAGGAGCTGGCCCCGGGCGCGCCGCTCGACCGGCTGGTCCGCTGGCTCGCCCGACAGAGCTCTTCGGGCTCCAAGATCGACCGCGGAAACCCGATCGCCCTCGTCGGCCACGAGCCCGACCTCGGCGCTCTCCTCGCCCTTCTGGTCGGCGCCTCGCGCCCCTTCCATCGCTTCCGCAAGGGGGGGGCCGCGATGGTCTCCTTCGCCGGCAAGATCGAAGCCGGGACGGGCGACCTGATCTGGGCGTTTCCGCCGGCCTGCTTGCGCGAGCTCGGCGAAGGATGAGCCCGGCTCCCGTCCGCTGGCTGGATCGCGAGCCCGAAGAGGGAGCGCGCCGCCTGGCGCTCGGTTTCCTCGACCAGGCCCAGGCCGCCCGGCTCCGGCTCCACGATGCCGAGGACGCCGAGGCTCTCCACGACTTCCGGGTCGGCCTGCGGCGCCTGCGGAGCACTCTGCGGTCCTACCGGGATCTCCTCGCCGAGGGCATCGGCCGCAAGCTCGCCAAGAGGCTCGAGGCGCTCGCGGACTCGACCGGCGACGGGCGAGACGCCGAGGTCGCGCTCGTCTGGCTCGAAGCGCAGACCGACCTGCCGGCCTCGGCTCGGGCGGGCCATCGCCACCTCCTCGAGCACCTGCGCGGCGTCCGCGCCTGGGCCTACGCGGAGATCCTCGAACGGATCGAGAGGGACTTCGACGCCCTCGACGAGCGCCTCCGCGCGCGGCTCTCGATCTACCGGACGGAGATCCGCCTGGACGAGGAGCCGGCCTCCGGCCGGCTGGGCGACGCCGCCGCGGACGCCCTGATCGATCTGACCGGGAAGCTCCACGATCAGCTCGCCGCGATCCAGGGGCCCGGCGACGAGGCTGCGGCCCATCGCGCGCGGATCAGCGCCAAGCGCACCCGCTACCTGCTCGAGCCGTTTCTCGACGAGCTGGCAGCAGGCCGCGCGGGGATCAAAAAGCTCAAGCGGCTCCAGGAGCTGCTCGGCGACCTCCACGACGCTCACGTGCTCGAGCGGACGCTCACGGAGGCTGCCGAGAAAGCGGGAGCGGACCGGGCGCACCGGCTGTTCGACCTCGCCCTCGAAGGAGCACCTCTCCCCGCCGTGCGGGCCGAGCGCCGGAAGAATCGGGAGAGCGGAATCGCCGAGCTCGGCCGGCGCAACCGGGCCAGGCGGGATGCCCTGTACGAGGAGATCCAAGAAGGCTGGCTCGACGCCCGCACCGCCCGCTTCACCCATCAGCTCGTGCGGGTGGCGGAAGAGCTGCGCTCGGCGCCGATCGAAGAACCGGCTGCGACCGC
>DATMZM010000529.1:0-2943 GCA_035607445.1 Thermoanaerobaculia bacterium
CCACCAGCCGAGCGATCAGATCGACGACAGCTGGCGCTTCGACGGCATGATCGAGGACGCCCGGCTCGGCTTCTTCGCCGGCCTCGCGATCGCGAACGCCGACCGGCTGCCGGCCTGGAACCCGGGCGACGAGTTCGAGGCCGCCCGGAAGGCGGCGCTCGCGGCGGTGGCTTCGGCGCCCAAGCCCGCCGGACGCTGAGGTCCGCGAAGCTCGGCGGCGCCACGAGCACCGCCGAGCTGGGACTCAAATCGGATCGGAAGTGCAGGGGGAAAGGGCGCCGCCATGGCACCAGGGAAGAGCTTCGATCCTTCCCGCAAACGACCCTTCCGTTCGGACCGAGAGGGATTCGGACGCGGATTTGAAAGCTCGCTTCGCTGTAAGGTCAGCGGGAACTGGAAGGCGCGATCTCGAGCTCCAGGTCCGCTCCGGCGGCGAGGGAGCCCTCGGCGCAACGGACGTTCGGCCGCGCCGGGTCGGACGACTCGCCGGCGGCTTCGATCGATTTCGGCGCGATGCAGGCCCGGTAGAAACCGGGAGCCAGGTTCGCGACGCGAAAGCCGGTCGGGGTTTCGAAGCGCTCACCATGCCCGAGAGCCCATTGAAACAGCTCGCCGGTCGGTAGCGGAAGACCGTCGACGGTGACCGAGCCCAGGAGGTTCCCGTCGTCGCGCGCTCCGGGTTGAGTCCACGATATCTCGAGCGTTCCGGCTTCCGCCGTCACGGGAACGAGGATGGGCTCCTCGCCCGTCCGCACGTCGACCGCCCGCAAGGCGTGGCCCGGCGGGCTCACGACGACCAGGGCCGACGCGGTCGATTTTGGGACGTCGACTTCGAAGGAGCCGTCGCCCCGGCTCCGGGCGATCTGGGGGCTGCCGGGGCTCGGGCGCTGCGGAAAGATCACGAGCCGCGCGCCGGCCAGCGGGCCGATCGGCGACACCACCCGGCCGCTCAGGCGTCGCATCTCGCGCAGCCTGAGGACGACCGGGCCGGCCGGCTCGCCTGCGCGCACTTCGAGGGTCGCATCTTCGCTCGACGCATGGCTCGGCGCCTCCACGGCGGCCGTCATCCGCACCGGCCCTTCGGCGACCCCACGAAAGAGGAAGCGCCCCTCGGGGCCGGTCTGGGCCTGCTCCTGGTGGTCAGCACCCCTGAGCGAGACGCGAGCGCCCGCCACCGGGAGACCGGTGGCGTCGACGACCTGGCCGGCGATCGAGGTGTCGGGAAGCTCGATCTCGACCTCGGCGGTCCCTTGGGGATTCGGCTCGACTTTGACCCGCGCCTCGGATTGGAGCTCGGGCTCGGGAGATGAAACCTCAACTTTCCATGATCCCGCCTTGGGCACGACGCCGGCGAATTCCCCCTTGGCGTTCGAGCTCATCTCGACCCGGGGCGCGCCGTAGCGGCCCCCGAACCAGAGCGTCGCAGCGAGCGGCCGGTCGCCCAGCGAAACGGTGCCCTTCAAATCGATCAGATCGAGCGCGACGTCGAGGCGGACCTCCTCCACCCCAGAGACCACCGCGTCCGGCTCGTCGAAGAACCGATTGCCGAGCGAGTCCGTGACCTCGATCGAGTAGACGCCTTCCGCGGCGTCGCCGACCGTGAAGTTCCCGTCTCGATTGGTCGAGCCTTCGCGGTGCAGCGACGGATCGCGGGCGGGGCCGGCGTCGGAGTTGCGATCGAGGCGCACGAACCAGGGTCTCCCGAGCCCGTCCCGCGGTGGCTCGACCGCGATCACCAACCGGAGGGGCCGACGAAGCAAGAGCGCCTTCTGCAAGCGCGTCTCTTGGCCGGCCCAGAGCTCGAGCGGGGCGACGCTCGCCGAGGAGAACCCTGGCTGCTCGACCACGACGCGATAGACGCCCTGAGCGACTCCGGCGAATTGAAAGAAGCCGTCTGCACCGACATCGGCTTCGACCCCCGTTGCACGGAGCCCTTCGGCGACCTCGACGCCGCCTTGGGAAGGAAGGTACGGTGCCAACCGAGCCCGGCACTTGCCCGGTTCGAGCCGCGCTCCGGCCGCTTCGACCCAGCCGATCAGGCTGCCTCCGCGAACCAACGAAAGCGCCCCGAGCTCGAGCGATCGGCCGCGCGGAACGGTCACCCCCTGGCGGTAAATCGGTGCCCAATCCTCGCCGCGGAGCGCCAAGCGAAGCGGCAGGCCCGCCGGGAGCCCGCAGGCGAAACGGCCTTTGTTGTCCACGGAGCAGCGGACCGCGCCGTCCGGAACGATCTGCTCCGGGCGCAAGAGGAGCGGCGGCATCACCTCGAGGCGAAAGTCGCTGGGCGGTTTGGCGCCCGGTTCGGAAGGCCGCAGGAGCCCTCCGATCGTCGCGGCAGGCCAGAGCCGAACCCGGTAGGTGATTTCGACGTCCGCGCCTTCCATCTGGATCGCCAACTCGGGGGTCCAAAAGCCCGGAATCGACGGGATGAGATCCCATCTTGAGCGCTCCGGAACCTCGAAGGTCAGCGCGCGCTCTCCCGCAAGCTTCCGAACGATCGCGCTCGATCCGGAATCGACCGGTCGCAGAGTGAGCAAGCCACGCCAGGAAGCCGGTTCGATCTTCGAATCCTGGGGTGCGATCTCGAGAATCAGCCTCGCCTTGCGCGGCGGCGCCGCGGCGTGCAGTGAGCCGGCAAGGAGCGCCGAGCCGAAGACGAAAGCGACGGCTCCGGCGCGTCCGATTCGAGCGCGGAGCCTCAAATGCTCGGTCTCCTGCAAGAGAGGCAAGCTGCCGGGCGCGACGGACACGCCAATTTGCTCCCCTTCATGATTCCGTTCCTGGGAAAAAATCTATGCGCGAATTTAAGTCTCTGTCAATACACAATCGCCGTGCTCACGCGGTTCCCTCCCTCCGCCGCCCGCCCTGCCGCTCGATTGCCGCGGCCAGCGCGCGGGCCATCGCGATCGTCGCCGCGTCCCGCTCGACGGCCCGGACGAACAG
>DATMZM010000214.1:0-3243 GCA_035607445.1 Thermoanaerobaculia bacterium
GCTCGCCGCTGAACGGCGCGCAACCTCCAGATCGTTTCGGAGCGGATCGACCCCGAGGCGTGTGTCAGGATCCGCCGCCATGCCTGAGCGCGTCCGCCGGTCTCCGTCCCGCGCCCTCGCCGAGGCGTTCTTCGCCGTCGCGATCTGGGGCGGGACCTTCGTCGCGACGAAGCGCGCTCTCGTCGAGGCCTCGCCCGCCCTGGTGGTCTGGATTCGCTCGGGGCTCGGCGCTCTCGTGCTCGCGGCGGTCGCCGCCGGCCGCGGCGAGCTCGCGCGGGTGGGCGGTCGCGATCTCGCCCGGCTCGCGTTCCTGGGTTTCCTCGGCATCGCGTTCCACCAGTGGCTGCAGGCGCAGGCGCTCCAAACCTCGAAGGCGAGCACCGCGGCGTGGCTGGTGACGGTGTCGCCAATCTTCACCGCCCTCTTGGGCCGCTACCTCCTGCGCGAGAAGCTCGGCGCCCGCGGCGTCCTGGGCATCGCGCTCGCGGCTTTCGGCGTCCTCTGGGTCGTCGCCCATGGGGATTTCCGAAGCCTGTTTTCGAGCGGCTTCGGCACGGTCGGAGACCTCCTGATGATCGCCTCTGCCCTCAACTGGTCGATCTACACGGTGTTCTCGCGGCGCATTCTCGCCGCGCAGCCGGCCGGTCGCGCGACGTTCTTCGTCCTCTCGTTCGGCAGCCTGTTCTCGTTCCTCTGGCTGCTCGCCGGTCCGGGGATCGGCGGCCTCGGCCGCATCGGGCTCGGCGGCTGGTCCGCTCTCCTCTTCCTCGGCATCCTCGGCTCCGCGCTCGCACCGCTCGCCTGGAACGACGCTCTCGAAACGATCCCCGCCGCCCGCCTCTCGGTGCTCCTCTACCTCGAGCCGCCGATCACGACGGCTCTCGCGGTGGCGCTCAAGCAGGAAGCCTGGAGCTGGGCGACCCTCTGGGGCGGGGCGCTCATCGTGATCGGGGTCGCGATGGTCAATCGGTTGCGGGGCCGGCCGCGGGGCGAGCCGGCCGCGGAGAGCTGAGGCGGGTCACTCGAGCTCGAACAGCGGGTCGCCGCCCTCGACCGCCTGCCCGGGCTGGACGAAGATCGACTTGATCGTGCCGTCGTGCTCGGCTTGAATCTCGTTCTGCATCTTCATCGCTTCGAGGACGACGATCCCCTGGCCTGCCGCGACCTCGGTTCCGGGCTCGACGAGGACGGCGACGACGCGCCCGGGCATGTAGGCCGCGACCTTGCGATGGCGCTTGCGCGCGCCGCCGCCGCCCGCGATCGCGGCGAGATGGGCGAGAGGATCCGCGATCTCGACCTCCCAGGCGGAGGTCGCGGCGGTGACGCGGAGCCGGTCCTCGCCGCTCGCGCGGACCGCGACCTCGCTCTGGATGCCCTCCAGGCGGAGGCTGTAGGTGCCGCGGCCGAGGACGGCGGCCTCGACCCGGTGGACCACCTCGCCGATCGCGACCTCGAAGAGATCGCCGTCGCGGCGAATCCGCACCCGCTCTTCGCGCTCGCCGAGCTTGACCCAGAGCTCCATCAATCCCTCTCGACAGCCTCGCGCCGTCCCGCCGCCCGCCAGAGCGTCCGCCGCGACCCGTTGGTTCCGGCGCGGAGACCGGACCCTCCGGGTGCTCCGATCGAGCGCTGCGCCTCCAGGTAATGATGGATCGCCGCGGCGACGAGCGGCAGGTCGCCGCCGTCCGCCTGAGCGAGGTGCAGCTCGCCGGAGGCGAGCTTGCGGTCGAGCATGCCGATGTCGAGGTTGCCGTCCCGAAAATCGCGATCGGCGAGGAGAGCGCGGAAGAGCGGCGCGGTGGTCCGGATCCCCTCGATGCGCAGCTCGGCGAGCGCCCGTTCCAGGCGCGCGAGCGCGCGCGGCCGGGTCTCGGCCCAGACGATCAGCTTCGCGAGCATCGGGTCGTAGTGGATCGTCACCTCGGCGCCCTCCGTGACCCCGGCGTCGTTGCGCACGCCCGGCCCTTCGGGCCAGCGCAGGCGCTCGATCCGGCCCGGCGAAGGACTGAACTTCTGGAACGGATCCTCGGCGTAGAGACGGACCTCGATCGCGTGGCCGCGCGGCTCGACGTCGTCGAATTCCGGGCCGAGAGGCTCGCCTTGGGCGACGCGGATCTGCGCCTGGACGAGGTCGATCCCCGTGACCATCTCGGTCACCGGATGCTCGACCTGGAGCCGCGTGTTCATCTCGAGAAAAAAGAAATCGCCGGCAGCGTCGAGCAGGAACTCGCAGGTGCCGGCGCTCGCGTAGCCGACCGCGGACGCGGCGCGCACGGCGGCCTCGCCCATCCGCCGGCGCAGGTCGCGGGAGACGACCGGCGACGGCGCCTCTTCGACCACCTTCTGATGCCGGCGCTGGAGCGAGCATTCGCGCTCGCCGAGCGAGACGACGCGGCCGTTCTGGTCGCCCATCACCTGGATCTCGACGTGCCGCGGATCGACGACGAACTTCTCGATGTAGACCGCGCCGTCGCCGAAGCTCGCGAGAGCTTCCGAGCTCGCGCCGCGAAACGCCGCCGGCATTTCGGCGCTCGAATCGACCCGGCGCATCCCCTTGCCACCGCCCCCGGCCGAGGCCTTGAGCATCAGCGGGTAGCCGATCGACTCGGCGAACGCGAGGGCGCTCTCGGCGTCCGGCAGCGGATCGCGCCCCCCGGGCACGACCGGCACGCCGGCGTCGATCATCCGCCGCCGGCTCTCGACCTTCGAGCCCATCGCGTCCATCGCCTCGGGCGACGGGCCGATGAAGATCATGCCCGCGTCGCGGCACTGGCGCGCGAACTCGGCCCGCTCCGAGAGAAACCCGTAGCCCGGGTGGATGGCGTCGGCGCCGATCTCCCGGGCCAGGGCGACGATCGCGTCACCCTTCAGATAGCTCTCGCGCGAAGGCGCGGGACCGATCGGGTAGGCCTCGTCGGCGAGCAGCACCGGCAGGCTCTTCCGATCCGGCTCGGAGTAGATGACGGCCGAGCGGATGCCCATCTCGCGCAGGGTCCGCAGGATGCGCACGGCGATCTCGCCGCGGTTCGCGATCAGTACCTTCTTCAACTCGCACGGTTTCGAGGTCGTCATGAGCAGGCTGCGTATCTTAGGGCCTGGAGAGACCCGGTCCAAACGCAGGGTGCGAGAAGGGAATGGAGAGGCCGGCGCGGGTCGGTCCGCGACTCCGCGCCGGCCGAGGCTCGCGCTCTCTACCAGTCGCCGTAGGTCTGTCCCGGGTCTCCGTCGAGGAACGCGGCCGCG
>DATMZM010000533.1:0-8902 GCA_035607445.1 Thermoanaerobaculia bacterium
AGGCGGCGCTCGAAGTCGAGAGAGCGCGCGGAGAGCTCGGCCCGGTAGCGGTCCCAGAGGTCGCGCGGAGAGCCGCCGAACACCCCCTCGAAGCTCGAGTCGAAGCTGCGGACTTCGCGGGCCGACATCCGCGCCCAGAGCCGCTTCAAGCTCTCGGGGCCGGCCCTCTCCTCGAGCCACTCGAGATAGGCCGACCCGGCGAGGTAGGCCATCGACGACCCGAGGTAGCCGTCGGAATCCGAAGCCAAGCGCTCGTAGCCCGGCAATTTGCCCGCGAGCGCCCAGCGCCTCAGGATCGCGGCCCGCAGGTCGCCGTTCGGCCGGCCGGCGCCGGAGAGCCGCCCTTCGACCAGGGTCGCGTACCCCTCGCTCACCCAGCGCGGCGAGGAGAGAGCGAGCGGGCCGAACGGCAGGAGGCGTCCGAGCGCGCGCCGCGCCGGATTGCGCGACGGCCGGAGTAGGTGGACCAGGTGGGTCTCCTCGTGCAGGCTGAGCAGCTCGATCCAGTCGCGATAGTGGCCGATGACCGAGCTCGCCGGCGGCGAGCTGGTCCAGAGCACCAGGCGGGGCGTGCCGAGGAACGGCAGGGCCAGGCCGTTCGCCTCGGCGACGGGATCCCCGACGAAGACGTCGACGGTCTGCGGCGGCTCGTAGCCGACGACCGAGACGACCGCGGCGCGGATCGCTTCGAGCTTGCCCGCGGCACGCAAGGCCCAGGCCTCGGAGGCGAGCGGATAGTGGACGCGGAAGTGAGGGGTTTCGGCCGTCCGCCAGCGGGCGGCCGGGCCCTGGGCGGCGGCCGGCCCCGCGACGGCGAGAAACGCCGGAACGGCGATCGCGACGGCGAGCAGGGCGGCGAGCGGACGGCGGCGCATGGGCTGGATCTTACGGAATCGGCCGGCCCGGTGCGCCTCGTCCGCGGGAGGGCGCGCCCGGACCGCCCGGTGCCCTGGGGTATGATCTCGCCTCCGCGGCGCTCCTCCTCGCTCGCCCGCGATCCGAGACGGCCCGCGCTCTCCCCATGCCCGCCATGACTCCCGCCCCCCGAAGCGCTCTCGGCCGTTGGCGCCGCCCCCTCATCCTCCTCCTGCTCGCGACCGCGCTGGTCTTCTCCTGGCGGTTGGTCGCGGGCCTGTCGTGGCGCGCTCTCGGGCACCGGGTCGCGGGCGCCAACTGGCTCCTGCTCGCCGGCGCGGCCCTCTGCCTGGTCGTCCGCTATCTGCTCTGGGATCACCGCCTCCGTCTGGCGAGCGGCCGCGCGGTCGCCAAGCGCCCGCGCCTGGGCGTCGGCTTCTTCGCTCTCTTGGCGACCGCGGCGCTCAACCTGCTCACGCCCTCGGCGCGGGTCGTCGGCGGGCCCATGCGCGCCCGCTACCTCGCGCGCTCGGTCGAGCGGCCGTTCGCGCGCCTCTACGGCGTCGTCCTCTTCGACCAGCTCGCCCACTCGGTCGTCATGACCGCCTGGACCTGGCTCGCGGTCATCGCCGTCGCCTGGGTGCTCGGCCGCGCCTGGCTCGGGGCCGCCGCCTTCGCCGCGCTCGCGCTCGTCCTCGGCTGCGCTCTCCTCTGGTCGCGCCGCCGCGCGTCGTCCCCCGGCTCCCCGGCCGGCTCGCTGGCCGATTTCTTCTCGCGCAAAGCGGAGCGCGCGAATGGGCGCGGCGAACGCCTCTACGGCCAGGGGAGCGAGGCCGCGGGAGCCCTCGAGGGCCTGCTCGGCGAGCGGCAGCTCCGGCTGCCGGCGGTGGCGCTCGGCGCCGGCTTCTTCCTCCTCTCGGTGCTCGCCCAGTGGCTGGTCTTCGCCGCTTTGGGGCACTCCGAAAGTCCGCTCGTCGTCAGCGCCGTGGTCGCGCTCGGCGCCGCGGCCGGCATGTTGACCGGCACTCCGGGCGGCGCCGGAACGACCGAGGCGGCGATGGTCACGATCTTCGTCGCGCTCGGCGTCGCCCGCGGCGACGCGGCGGCGGGAACGATCGTCTTCCGCGGTCTCACCTACGCGGCCGATCTGGCGCTCGGCATCCCGGCGTTGATCTGGTTCGAGCTTCGCTACGGCGCCCGGGCGAGCGCGCAGGTGCCGGAGCCGCTGCCCATCGAAGAAGCCGCCTGACCGTTTTCCGTGCCCCGCGCCTCCCAGCGCGCGCCTCGCCCCAGGTCTGTCCCGCGGACCCCCCCCTGGCGCACCTCGATTTTCGACAGCAGAAAACGTTTTCGTTCCGAGTTCGATCCTCTCGCGGGGTTCCAATGCCGTCCCAGCGCGCGCAGAATTCTCCCTTCGCCCTCCCGCTCCTGCGCTCCGAAGCGGGCGAGCCGGCCCGGCTCGGGCGTTTCGTCGCTTGCTCGCGCGCCATGCGGGAGGTCCTCGCGCAGATCGCCGCGCTCGCCGCGTCGGACCTGCCGGTGCTGATCGAGGGCGGTCCCGGATCGGGCAAGAGCCTGGCGGCGCGCACCCTCTGCGATCTCGGCGCCTGGGACGCCCTGCCGCGCCTCGAGCTCGACGCGTCGGTTCCCGCGGCGCGCTTCGACGAGGGGCTCGCTCGCGTGCGGGAGGCTGCCTATCGCGGGCGCTCGACCCTGATCCTCGAATCGATCGAGATCCTCTCCACCGATCGTCAGCGCGCGGTGGTCCGCCTGCTCGACGAGCTCGCTGTCGGCGAGGGGATGCGCCTCCGGCTGGTGACGACCAGCCGTCGCGAGCTGCACGCGGAGGTGGTGCGGGGGCGCTTTCGCGCCGACCTCTATTACCGGCTGCGCGGCGCCCTGCTCCGGATTCCGAGCCTGGCCGAACGGCCGGACGACCTGCCGATCCTGATCGACGACCTCGCCAAGGAGCTGGGCCAGCGCTCCGGCCGCGGCAGCGTCGAGGTCACCCGCGAGGCGCGGGTTGCCCTCCTCGGGCATCCCTGGAGCGGTAACGTCCGCGAGCTCTCGGAGCGCCTGGAAGAGGCGGCCCTCCAGGCGCAGGGCGGCCGGATCGACGCGGCCGACCTGACGCTGCCGGCGGCGGGAGTCGGCCCGGCGCCCGAAGGGGCGAGCGACTTGAAGGAGTACCGCCGGCGGCAGGAGCGAGCGCTGGTCTTGGAGGCGCTCGAGAGCGTCCGCTGGAACGTCTCGGCCGCCGCGCGCGGTCTCGGCATCAGCAGGGTGGGGCTGTCGAAGAAGATGAAGGTGCTCGGCCTGATGCGCCCCGCGTCCGGCGAGTAGTCGCCCGCCCCCCGGGCGCTCCCTTCAGCCGCGCCGCCGCTCCCGAGCGGCGAGCAAAATCGCGAGATCTGTCATCTCGGCGTAAGGAACGAAGCCCTACCTTCCCCCTGCGAACACTCAAAAGAGGCAGCGCAACGGCTGCCACAGGGAGGAAGAAATCCATGAACGCGAAGCACCGTCCGCTCGGTTGGCTGGGTGTGGCCCTCGGCCTCGCCCTCGGCCTGGCGAGCACCCCCGCCGCGGCGCAAACCTGCGCGGGCTACGTCGACGCCGACGTCGTCGCGCTCGACCAGCCCTGGTCCTGGAACCGCTTCGGAGCGGTCGAGCCTCAGGGGATGATGTACGCGCTCCGGCGCGACGTCGTCCCTCTCGCGGACGTCGACGGCATTCCCGACCCCGGAGTCACCTACACGCTGTCCGCCGGCCAGGTTCAATTGCGCCGCGACAAGCGCCCGCGCCCGCTCGTCCTGCGGGTCAACGTCGGCGACTGCCTGCGCATCCATTTCACCAACCTGCTCGATCCGGTCCGCCACGACGACGAGCAGCCGAACACGCGCGCGGCTTCGATCCACGTCCTCGGCCTTTCGCCACTGAACGTCACGAGCGACGGCTCGAACGCGGGCGTCAATCCGAGCGGCATCGTCGACCCCGGCCTCTCGATCGACTACACCCTGTACGCGCCGCGCGAGGGCGGCTACATCCTGCAGAGCCTCGGCGCCCCGGTCGGCGGCGAGGGCGAAGGGGGCGGCACGTCGGCCGGCCTCTTCGGGGCGGTGATCGTCGAGCCCCAGGGCTCCGAGTGGTACCGGAGTCAAGTGACCCGGGCCGACACGGCCCTGGCGACCACCTCGACCGACGCCAACGGCTTTCCCCGCATCGACTACGACAAGCTCTATCCTCCGGGCGGCCCCTACCAGAACCTGCCCGTCCTCAAGATGTACGTCCAGACCGGCTCGACCTCGCGGACCCTGGTGCATTCCGACCTGACCGCGATCGTCACCGGTCCGAACGCCGGCTACCTGCCCGCGAGCTACTCGGCCGAATACCCCACCTCGCCGCTCTATCCGCAGCGGACCGAGCCGTTCCGCGAATTCACCATCATCTTCCACGACGAGATCGGCGCCGTGCAGGCGTTCCCGCAGTTCGAGGACCGCGAGCTCCAGCACACCCTCCACAGCGTGCGCGACGCCTTCGCGATCAACTACGGCACCGGCGGCGCGGGCGCCGAGATCCTCGCCAACCGCTTGGGCGTGGGTCCGGCGTTCGACTGCGCGGAGTGCAAGTACGAGGAGTTCTTCCTGAGCTCCTGGGCTCTCGGCGACCCGGCGATGGTGGTCGACAAGCCGGCGAACACCCCGTGCACCGAGAGCGACATCCAGTCGATGGGCGAGCCGACCTACAACAACGTCGCTCCCTATCCGTGCACGCCGACCCCGGGCCGGAAGGCGAAGGTCGCGTTCTACCCCGACGACCCGTCGAACGTCTACCACAGCTACCTGAACGACCACGTCAAGTTCCGCAACCTGCACGCGGGGTCGGACGACCATCACATCTTCCACCTCCACGCCCACCAGTGGGTCCATTCGCCGAAGGAGGACCTGTCGAGCTATCACGACAGCCAGGCGATCGGCCAGGGCGGCTCCTTCACCTACGAGATCGCTCACGAGGGGAGCGGCAACCTCAACAAGACGGTCGGCGACTCGATCTTCCATTGCCACTTCTACCCGCACTTCGCGCAGGGCATGTGGTCGCTCTGGCGCGTCCACGACGTGCTCGAGCTCGGCACGCCGATCGACGCGAGAGGGATGCCGAAAGGCAATTCGCGCGCGCTGCCGGACAACGAGATCCTCGCCGGCACGCCGATCCCGGGCCTGCTGCCGATCCCGGTCCTGCCGATGGCGCCGATCCCGGGCATCGCGAAGATCAACCCGCTCACGGGCCAGGCCGACCTGTCGCTCGCGACCAAGAACCCCGGCTATCCCTTCTTCGTCGCCGGCCTGGCCGGCCGCCGGGCGCCCCATCCGCCGCTCGACACGATCCACGACGGCGGCCTCGCCCGCCACGTCGCGGTCGCGGGCACCGCGACCAGCTCCGAAACGCGTCTCGACTTCAGCAAGAAGCTCAACAAGCTGCAGGTGAGCTTCCTGCCCGAGACGGGAACGCCGATCGAAGTGATGGCGATGAACTTCCACAATCATCCGGGGGGCTATGCCGACCCGCGCCCGGACGGCCAGCCGACCGCCGACACGTTCGAGGTCAACACCCATCCGCAGGTCGCGGGCGCCCCGATGGCCGATCCCTGCCCGACCGGCTCCCCGATGCGCTACTACAAAGCGGCGGGCATCCAGCTCGACCTGGTGATCAACAAGGCCGGCTGGCACTTCCCGCAGTCGCGCATGCTCACGCTCTGGAACGACGTCGCGCCGACGCTCAACGGCTCGCGTCCGCCCGAGCCGTTCTTCTTCCGCGCCAAGAGCGGCGAGTGCATCGAGCTCTGGCACACCAACCTGATCCCCGAGGTCTATCAGCTCGACGACTTCCAGGTCCGCACGCCGACCGACCTGATCGGCCAGCACATCCACCTCGTGAAGTTCGACGTCCTCGCTTCCGACGGCAGCGGCAACGGCTGGAACTACGAGGACGGCACGTTCAGCCCCGGCGAGGTGCGCGAGCGCATCGCCGCGATCCGCGTCGCGAACGGCTGCGCGCCGGGAGACTTCAGCCCCTTGACCTGCCCGAAGGCCCAGTCTCATCCGTTCTTCGGGGCGCACCCCGCCGACTGTCAGGATCCGAGCTCCGACACCCCCAAGGAGGACGAGTGGCTGGGAGCCCAGACCACCGTCCAGCGCTGGTACGCCGATCCGATCACCACGCTCCAGAACGGCGAGCGGACCCTGCGCACCGTCTTCACCCACGACCACTTCGGGCCCTCGACCCACCAGCAGGTCGGCCTCTACTCCGGCCTGATCGTCGAGCCGAAGTCTTCGACCTGGTACCACAACGAGACCGGGACCCCGCTGAGCACGAACGGCGGTCTCGGCCTGTCGCAGGACGGCGGTCCGACCAGCTGGCAGGCGGTGGTCAAGGGCACCAGCGCTGCGGACAACTACCGCGAGTTCATGATCGAGTTCAACGACTTCTTCCTCGCCTACGAGCCCGGCGGCCCGAAGTGCCCGAACAAGACCTGGGGCTACTCCGATCCGCAGCGGGCGATCAACGCGCCGGGCCGCGAGGAGCTCGCGCCGCCGCAGCTGTTCGCGCGGCCGAACACCTGTCCGGTCAACGGGCCCATCGGGTCGATCGGTCCGGTGGCGCCTTGCCCCGAAGCCGTCTCGGCGGACGATCCGGGCACCAAGGTCGTCAACTATCGCAACGAGCCCGCGGCCTTGCGCATCCTCGATGCGAGCAGCGGCACGCCCCAGCAGGCGGCCGGTCTCGCGGGCGATCTCTCCTTCGTCTACGAGACCCGCACCGACCGGGCGGATCCCGAGTTCAACGTCCTGCCCTACGCGCCGTACACGACCAAAGCCCCGTACGGGCCGCTCACCGGCGGCCTCTATCCCGGCGATCCGTACACGCCGCTCCTGCGCAGCTACGAAGGCGACCAGGTCAAGATCCGCGTCCTGGTCGGCGCCCACGAGGAGTCGCACAACTTCTCGGTCCACGGCATGAAGTGGCTGCGCGAGCCGGAGGTCAAGGACTCCGGCTGGCGGGCTTCGCAGATGATGGGCATCTCGGAATGGACCGACCTCGAAGTGGGCCGCATTCCGGCGCTCAACACGGACGGCAAGTTCGCCGACTTCCTCTACAAGCCCGGCACCGCCGCGGAATCGCAGTGGGACGGCCTGTGGGGCCTGATCCGCACCTACCGGGGCAGCCGGCCCGATCTCAAGCTGCTCGACGCCTACAACCCGGACGCCCACGCGACCGACGTGGCGGGCGGCTACCGGGTGACCACGGATTCGACCGCCGTCGGCAGCCGCCCGACGACGGACGCGACCTCCACCGGGGCGACCGGAGAGGTGATCGAGCGCGGCGTCCAGCCGTCTGCCGCGGTCGCTCCGCCGGTGCCGTTCCCGACCAAGTGCCCGTCGTCGGCGCCGCTCAGGAGCTACGACATCACCGCGGTCTGGGCGGCGGAGGTGCTCAGGAACGACCCGACCGGCGTCTCCGGCCTGGTCTACAACCGGCGGCCCGATGCCGTCGTCCATCCGGCTCCGCCGGAAGGCCACGGCGGGACGAGCTACGGCCCGCTCCACCAGCCGGACGCCATCCTGTTCGTCTACACCTCGGACTTGAGCTACAGCCTCGGCCGCCCCGTGCTCAACCCCGGCGTCCGCCGCGAGCCCCTGGTGCTCCGGGCGAACGCCGGCGAGTGCATCGCGGTCAAGCTGCGCAACGACATCAACCCGGCCTACGCCGACCTCCAGGACGGCTGGGACAGCATGCCGATGATCGTCGAGAACTTCAACACGGACCAGATCAAGACCTCGCTCGACGTCGGTCTCCATCCGCAGCTGGTCGCCTACGACGTCATGACCAGCGACGGCGCGAACGTCGGCTTGAACCCGACGCAGCTCGGCAAGCAGACGGTCTCCCCGACCCAGGCGATCACCTACTTCTGGTACGCGGGCGGCTTCAACAACACCTCCGGCGCGGCGTCCGCGATCGAGTTCGGCGCCTCGGGCCTGACCTCGTCGGATCCGATCAAGCACACCAACAAGGGAGCGATCGGTGCCCTGATCGTCGAGCCTCCGAGCTCGACCTGGACGCTCGACAACGTGCCCGAAACGGACGGCTCGATCCGCCAGTCGCGCGCTTCGGCCACGGTCACGGCGCCGGACGTCAAGTTCCGCGAGTTCGTGCTCCAGTTCCAGGACGACATCAACCTGCGTTTCAAGAAGGCCGAAGGCTACGACTACGACCAGCGCTCGGGTCCGGCCGTCCAGAGCCTCGAGCTCAACGGCGATCCGGAGAACTCGGGCCAGAAGGCGATCAACTACCGGACCGAGCCGCTCTGGTACCGCGGCGGCTGGGCGCCCGAAACCCCGCCGACCCAGACGCGAGACTTCACGCAGTTCAACCTGCTGATGAGCAACGCCTGGGTCGGCCAGGATCCCGAGACGCAGGTCTTCACCGCGTCGGTCGGCAGCCAGACCCGGATGCGGATCCTGCACCCGGGCGGCCACGAGAACCCGGTCGTCTTCACGCTCGACGGCCACGTCTGGCAGGAGCACCCGGTGCTCTCGGGCTCGAGCTCGACCCGGCTCGGCGCCAACAACAAGTGCGAGTGGAAGGGGAGCCGCGACGGTCTCGGCGCCTCCGACCACTACGATGCCCTGCTCCAGGGCGGAGCGGGCGGACTCATGGGGGCGACCGGCGACTTCCTCTACCGCGACTTCTCGGCGACGCACCTCGACGACGGCCTGTGGGGTCTCCTCCGTGTCCAATAAAGGCTTCTTCTCAGGCGCAGCGCTCCTCGGTCTCGTGCTGATCCCCTCCGCGGGGTCGGTGCGGGCCGAGGGGCCCCCCGCCCTTTCCCCTCCCACCCTCCCGACGACTACGACGACTGCCTCCGCCCCGATGGGCGGGGGTGGTTCCCCCTCGCTCTCGCCGTCCGCCATCGGCCGCGTCGAGATCGGCGGCGTCACCCTGGAAGCCGATCTCGAGCCGGTCACGCCCGGCGCTCCTCTTCAAGAAGGCG
>DATMZM010000097.1:0-2351 GCA_035607445.1 Thermoanaerobaculia bacterium
CACCTCGCGGCGGATCGCGTCGTCGGTCGCGACCGCGGGACGGCCGCAGGCCATGGCTTCGAGGTAGGTCAATCCGAAGGACTCCGTGCGCGAAGGAAGCGTAAAGCAATCGCAAGCGGCGTACCACCCTGGCATCTCGGCGCGCGGCACCGCGGAGCGGAGATAGCGCCCGGGGCCGAGCCGATCGCGCGCGAGGGCGTCGAGCGCCGCCGCCTCCGGTCCGCGGCCGAGGACGACCAGGCTGCCCCGGCCGAGCCGGGCGAGGGCCTCGACCGCGAGGTGCATCCGCTTGTGGCCGTCGATCGCCCCGGCCGTGAGCACGATCGGCCGCTGCAAATCGAGGGGTACCGGCGGAACGTCCGGCCGGAAACGTTCGAGGTCGACGCCATGCGGGATCACCTGGATCCTCGCCTGCGGCGCCCGCTCGCCGATCATCTGCGCCGCTGCCTCGGTGAAGCAGACGACCCGGTCCGGGCCCTGGCGCGCGAAAGCGCCCTCCCACTTCGGATCGTTGCCGTGCGCGATGTCGACGAACGGCAAGCCCTGCGTCCACCGGAGACCGCGGGCCACGCGCGAGCCCACCAGGCCTCCTTCCATCACGAGCACGTCGAACCGGCCGCGCGCGAGCCGGGGCCAGGCCGAGAGGGCTGCCGTCCCCCATTCGATCGAGAGCGGATCGAGGTAGAGCGTGTCGAGGACCTTCCGGCCCCACCGCGTCGCCCGGTAGATCGCGTTCGAGAGCCGGGCATCTCGCGAGACCGCACGAATCCGCTCGGACTCGACGGCGCCTTGTGCGGACGCTTCCCCTCGCGCGAAGAGGGTCGACGAAAACCCGCGTTCCGCGAGCGCTTCCGCCAGCTCGATCACGAACGCCTCGGCGCCGCGGTTCTCGATGCCGATCCCCGGCATCACGAACGCGAGGCGGAGGGGCCGATCGAGCCCGCTCATGCCAGCACCTTGCCTTCGGGGAGGAAGTAATCCCGGAACGGCCGCCGGAAGCGCGCGAGGTAGCCGAGCCCCGCGAATCCGGCGGCGAGGACCGAGGCACCCAGGCGCAGCCAGGAGCCCTCCGGCAGCAGCCAGGCGATCGCGGCGAAGAGAGGCAGCGGCAGCAGGTAGACGAACGCGAGGTCGCGGGCGATCCGCCAGAACTCCGGCCCGCAGATCTTCGCGATCCGCCAGGTCATCAAGAGGTTGCCGAGCAGCAGGAAGTGCGCCCAGGCGATCCCGACGCCGCCGAACCGGTGGGCGAGCGGCACGCCGAAACCGACCAGCGAGGCGAAGTTGAGCAGCACGACGGCGAGCCAGATCCGATCCTCGCGCTCCACCTTGAGCAGCTCGCCGCCCAGGCGCGAGAACGGATCGGTGAGCGGCACGAAGCAGAGGGCGCGGAGGATCGGCACCGCCGGACCCCAAGCCGGCCCGAGCAGGATGCCGACGAGCACCAAGTGGGCATTGAAGAAGAGGAAGTACGCGGCGAGAGTTTCGAGAGCCAGGATCGAGACCGTGCCGAGCCGGTAGGCGCCGAGGAAGCGCGGCCGGTCGTTGCGATACTCGACGAGCGCCGGGTAGAGCACGCGGGAGACCGCGGGCAGGACCAGCTCCTGGAGGCGAAAGCCCCAGCCGCGCGCCTTGCCGAAATAGCCCACCTCGGCGTCGCCTTTCGAGCTGAGCGCGAAGCGGGCCACGTACGGCATCGGCAGGGCGGCGAGAGCGATCAGGAAGAGAACCCAGCTCCGCGAGAGCAGGCCGGGCAGGAGCGAAAGGTCGACGTCGAGAGGGATCTTGCCCCAGGCGCGCCGCCACAGGAGAACCGCGTAGAGGGCCGCGCCGGTCAGCTCCCCGGCGACGAGCGCCCACACCCCCGCGCCCCGGAACGCGAGCGCGATCGCGACGGCGGCGATCGTGAGGCCCCGGAGCAGCTCCGGCAGGACCAGCCGGCCGACCTCGAGCCGGCGCTCGAACCAGAGCTTCGGCACCACGGAAAGGCCGTCGAGCAGAATGTAGAGCGAGAACCAGGGCAGCACCGCAGGCAGCCGCCCGCCGCCGAAGCCCGAGAAAAGAGGCGCCGCGAGCGCGACGGCCGCCGCGAGGATCGCCCCGACCCCCCCGGTCCAGGCGAGCACCGTGCCGTAGGGCTGCCGCTCGTCGCGAACTAGCTGATAGGTCAGCCCGAGGTCCCGGAAGATCCCCGCGATCACGGCCACGCCGAGAGCCAGCTCGAACAGCCCGTGGTCCTTGGGCAGGATCAGGCGCGCCAGCAGGATGTCCGACCCGGCCCGCACGACGGCGCGCCCGATCTGGCTGCCGTACGCGGCGATCGTCGAGGAGAGGAAGCGCTTCTCCGTGGT
>DATMZM010000073.1:0-2150 GCA_035607445.1 Thermoanaerobaculia bacterium
CGCGGTGATGTACAGGACCGGCGACCGCGCGCGCTACCTGCCGGACGGCAACCTCGAGTTCCTCGGCCGGCTCGATTTCCAGGTCAAGATCCGCGGCTTCCGGATCGAGCTGGGCGAGATCGAGTCGGTGCTCGCCGAGCACCCGGGCGTCGCCCAGGCGGTCGCCGCGGTGCGCGAGGATTCCCCGGGCGACCGCCGCCTGGTCGCCTACTTCGTGCCGGCGGAGGGCGCCCCGGAAGGCGCTCCGGAGCCAGGGGCGCAGGAGCTGCGCGCCTGGGTTCACGCCCGGCTCCCCGAGTACATGGTGCCCTCGGCGTTCGTCGCGCTCGCCGCGATCCCGCTCACCGCGAACGGCAAAGTGGACCGCAAGGCCCTCCCCGCGCCGGACGCGGCGCGGCGCGCGGGCGGCGCCGACTACGCGCCGCCGGCATCCGCCGCCGAGAGCCTGCTCGCGCGCATCTGGGGCGAGCTGCTCGGCCTCGACCGGGTCTCGGTCCACGACAACTTCTTCGAGCTAGGCGGCGATTCGATCCTGTCGATCCAGATCATCTCGCGCGCCGGCCAGGCCGGGCTCCACCTGACCGCCCGCCAGGTCTTCCAGCACCAGACGATCGCCGAACTGGCGGCGGTCGCCGAGTCGGCGCCCACGGTCCGCGCCGAGCAGGGAGCGGTCACCGGCGCGGCGCCGCTCACGCCGGTCGAACGCTGGTTCTTCGAGCAGGAGCTGCCGGCGGCGCACCACTGGAACCAGTCGCTGCTGCTCGAAGCGACCCGGCCGCTCGATCCCGGGCTCGTCCGCGATTCGGTCGACGCGCTCCTGCTCCATCACGACGCGCTCCGGCTCGCCTTCCGCCAGGGCGCCGAGGGCTGGACGCAGGAGATCCTGCCGCCCGGAGCCGGGCCGCGCGCGTTCGGGCGCGTCGACTTGGGCCGCGTCGCGGCGAGCGATCCGGCGCGCGCCTCCGCCGCGATCGAAGCGGTCTCGGCCTCGGTGCAGGCGAGCCTCGACCTCGGCGCCGGCAACCTGCTGCGCGCCGTCGCGTTCGATCTCGGAGCGGCGAGAAACGGCCGCCTGCTGATCGTCGCCCACCATCTCGCGATCGACGGCGTCTCGTGGCGCCTGCTGCTCGAAGACCTGCAGATCGCCTACGGCCAGCTCGCGCGCGGCGAGGCGGTCGCGCTGCCGGGCAAGACGACCTCGTTCCTCGAATGGGCCGAGCGTCTGGCGCTCCACGCGCGGAGCGACGAGGTGCGCGCCGAGCTGCCGTTCTGGGCCGGGGACGGCGCGCTCGGAACGCTCGGAGCGGTCCCGCCGATCCCGATCGACGGCGAGCGCGGGGCCAACGCGGCGGGCGATGCCGAGGTCGCCTCCCTTTGGCTCGACGCCGAAGCGACGCGGGCTCTCCTCGCCGAGGTGCCGCCGGTCTACCGGACGCAGGTCAACGACGTGCTCCTCGCGGGCTTCGCGCGCTCTCTTTCGGCATGGACCGGCTCCGCCGCGATCCAGGTCGATCTCGAAGGGCATGGCCGGGAGGAGATCGCCGCCGATCTCGACGTTTCGCGCACGGTCGGCTGGTTCACGGCGCTCTATCCGGTGCGGCTCGATCTCGCGGGCACCGCCGAGGGATCGGGAGCGGGACCGGGCGGGGCGCTGCGCGCCGTCAAGGAGCGGCTGCGCGCGATTCCCAACCGGGGGCTCGGCTTCGGGCTCCTGCGCTACCTGGGCGACGAGGAGGCGCGCGCCGCGCTCTCCCGAGCACCGGCCTCCGAGATCAGCTTCAACTATCTCGGCCAGCTCGACCAGGCTCTCCCCGAGGCGAGCCCGTTCCTCCTCGCGCGCGAGAACGCCGGCCCGGCGGAGGATCCCGCCCAGCCGCGCCGCTTCCTCCTCGACGTCGCGGCGAGCGTGCTCGGCGGCCGGATGGAGCTGACGGCGACCTTCGGCGGGAACGTCCACCGGCGGGCGACGATCGAGCGCCTGCTCGACGCGTTCGCCCGCGAGCTGCGGGCGATCGTCGAGCACTGCCGGCAGCCGGAAGCGGGGGGGTTCACGCCCTCCGATTTCCCGCTCGCGCGGATCGACCAGGGCGCGCTCGATCGGCTCCTCGCCCCGTTCCCCGACCGCGGCCGGAACGTCGAGGAGATCTACC
>DATMZM010000362.1:0-13989 GCA_035607445.1 Thermoanaerobaculia bacterium
TGTGCCCCAGCTCGACCTTCCGATACGCCAGGTTGATCGGAACGACGATCGCGCCGAGCCGGATCGCCGCGAGATAAGCGATCACGAGCTCCGGCCGGTTGCCGAGGAAGAATGCGATCCGGTCGCCCCGCCCGAGCCCGCACGCGGCAAGCCCTGCAGCCGTTCGCTCCGCCGCGGCGAACAGCTCCGCGTAGGAGAACGCGGTCGTCCGCCCATCGGCCTCGCGAAATCGCAGAGCGGCCCTGGCCGGCGCCTCGGCGAGCGGGATCGCGAAGAGGTCGTGGAGGTTCATGGGCGGTTCAAGTCCGGCTTGTCATCCGGTCGTACTCGGCATGAGAGCCGATCCAGATCCAATAAATGCCACCCTCGGCGTCGGTTCCCAGAGCCCGATAGTGCTCGCCCACTCGCACCGCCCAGAGCTCACCGATCTTCTTGAGACGCAGCGACGGATGCCGCGGATTCTGCTTCAGGATGGAGAAACACTTGTCCGCGAGGTCGCGAATCTCGGCGGGAAGCTCGCGATAGAAGGCCCAGAAGCGGGGCGAGGAGAAATGTCTCAAAGCTCGCGGGCTTTGCCGGCCGCGAAATCCGCGCGCGCTTCCGAGAGCAGATCGTCGAGCTTGCCGGCCCGCTGATCCGCCTCGATCTGCTCGTCCCAAAGGCGGGCGTCGAACTCGAGGAACCAGCGCCGGAACTCGGCGAGATCCTTGGGCGAGAGCTTTTGAACGTTCTGCTCCAGCTGCTTGACCTGGCTCATGGTGTCGCGATTATACCCGTAGCGGCCGACGCCTCACCGCCCCGGTTTGACGCCCACCAGGCCGTAGTCCTGGTAGCCGAAGAGCAGCTCGTCGATCCGGTCGCGCAGGCGGTTGACCCGGTCGGCGAGGAGGCGCTGGTCTTCGCGGATCTCGGCGAGGTCGATCTCGGGCAGCCGCTCGCTCGGGGGGAACGGGCGGAGATCGAGGCGCTCGATGGGGTCGAACCCGGCCAGCTCGAAGTGGAGCTTCAGGCTTTCCGGATGGACCGGCCGGCGGTGGGTCGGGTCGAGCCAGAAGTTGCGCGCGGCGACGACCAACGAGAGCGGGTTCGGCGTTTCGAGGATCAGCACGCCGCCGGGCCGGAGCGCGCGATAGGCGAGGCGGACGAGGCGGTCGAGCGACTCGGGGGGCAGATGCTCGATGACGTGGAAGGAGACGATGGCGCCGAGCTCCCCTTCCGGCAGGCCGGCGAGGTGCCCGAAGAGATCCCCCTCGGCAGCCTCGAGCCCGCGCTCGCGGCAGAGCGCGACCATGCGGGCGGAGGAATCGACGCCGCGGGCCGCGATCCCTTTCTCGCGCAGAAGGGCGAGCGACTCGCCCCGGCCACAGCCGAGATCGAGGACGGGAGACCGGGTCTCGAGCCAGGGGAGATAGATCGAGATCCTCTCGCCGATCTCCTCTTCGGTGCCGCGATAGCGGCGCTCGAGCTCGAGGTAGGCATGCTCGTCGCGGAGGCGGACGAGATCCTCGATCTGCGGCGCGGCGGGCTGGGGCGCGGATCCGCTCGGGCCTGCGGCCGGAGCCGTACCCTCCGCGACCGCGAGCGCCGAGCCGAAGCTCGCGAGGAGATCGCGCCCTTCGCGGCGAACGCGGTCGAGCTTCTGGTCGACGCGCGCGAACAGCGCGTCGTTGTGCTCCATCAGCTCGCGGATGCCTTTTTCGTCCAGCTCTTCCAAGTAGGCGAGCCGGTCGTGATGGCGGGCGCGCTCGTCGTCGATCCTCTCGAGGTGCTCGAGCAGGATCAGGTTGAAGATCCGCTGGCGTTCCCAGAGATCGTTCTGCGGCACCTTGACGAGAGGGCGGACGAGGCGCTTCCAGAGGACCAGGAGGCGCCCGAAAAAACCGCGATGGCTGCGGATGGGGAACGGTTCATCCCCTTTCCACAGCCATCGCCAGTCGGAAATCTTGCGCGTCGGCTCGACCAGGAAATCGCCGATGCCGGGAGGGGTGGGCGGCGTGCGGAGCGCGGGCGGCGCGACCTCGTTCTTCGGCCGCTCGCCCTCGCCGCGCGCTCCCATCTCGAGCCTCTCGAGCCGGCGGCCGGCGTCAGTGGTCCGCGACGACGGAGACGACGACCTCGGCCGTGACTTCCGGGTGGAGGTCGATCCGCACCGGGTGATCGCCGAGCCTCTTGATGCCGCCTTCGAGGTCGATCCGGCGCTTGTCGACCGTGATGCCCTGGGCCTCGAGCGCCTCGGCGATGTCGGAAGCGGTCACCGAGCCGTAGAGGACCTCGTTCTCGCCGACCCGCTTCGGGATCGAGATCTGGACCTTCGCGATCTCGGCGGCGACCGCCGCCGCGGCGTCGCGCTCGTGCGTGTGCCGGGCGTCGATCTTCTTCTTCTGCTGCGCGAAGTACTGCTTGTTCGCGTGCGTGGCCTCGAGCGCGAAGCCCTGAGGCACGAGGAAATTGCGGGCGTAGCCGGGCTTGACGTCGACCACCTGGCCGCGCTTGCCGAGGGTACGCTGATCGGAGAGCAGGATCACTTGCATGGCTCGGTTTCCCTTAATCCGTGGTGAACGGCACCAGCGCCAGGTGCCGAGCCCGCTTGATCGCCTGCTGGAGCAGCCGCTGGTGCCGGGCGCAGGTGCCCGAGATGCGCCGCGGCAGGATCTTCGCGCGCTCCGGCACGAACCCCTGGAGCAGCTTGGTGTCCTTGTAGTCGACGTGCTCGATGCGGTCCGCGCAGAACTTGCAGACCTTGCGGCGGCGGAAGAAGACCTTCTTCGGACGGGCCATCGATCAGTCCTCCCTCGAAGAGGCGGCGGCGTAACCTTCGCTACGGTCGCCGCGCTCACCGCGATCGCCGCGGTCGCCGCGATCCCCACGATCACCGCGGTCGCCGCGATCGGGTTCCGCGACGGCGCTCGGACCGCGGCGCGGGGTGACGCGGGCGGCGCGCTTGATGTCTTCGTCGGTGCGCACCGTCAGGAAGCGCAGGATCTTGTCGTTCTGGAGCATGCGGTGCTCGACCGCCGGGATCGCCTGGCTCGCGTCCTCGCTCTGAAAGACGATCAGGATGTACTTGCCCTCGGTCAGCTTGTTGATCGGGTACGCCAGCTTGCGGCGGCCCCAGTTCTCTTCCTTGGTGATCTCGACACCGCGGGAGGTGAGCATGGTCTTGTAGTCGTCGGCCATGGCGACGACCTCCTCGTCGGAAAGACGAGGATCGGCGATGAAGCAAAGCTCATAGACGCGCATCTTGAGTGAACATCCTCCCTCTGGACTGGATCGGCCCCGGCGCGAAGCACGGAGCAGAGAGGTGTGCTGGTGGGGCCGGAAACGCTTTCCGGCTCGACAGAGCCGCGAATTCTACCTCGATTGCGCCGAAAGGCAAGCGCCCTTCAGCCGTTGAAACGCGACATGGCCGCCTCGGCCCCCTCCGAAGCCCAAGCCTCGCAGGCGTCGGCGGCGCGCAGGATCATGGCTTCGACCGCCTCTTTTTCGTCGTCGGGAAAGGGCCCGAGCACGTAGTCGGCGAGCCCCTCCCCGAGCGGCGGCCCCTCGCTTCCGGCGACACCCAACCGCAGGCGCGGCACCTGATCGGTGCGCAGCTGCTCGAGGATCGACTCCATCCCGCGATGGCCGCCGGGGCTGCCGCTCGCGCGCAGGCGCAGGCGTCCGAGCGGGAGGGCCACCTCGTCGTAGACGACCAGGATCTCCTCGGGCGCGAAGCCGTAGAGCTCGATCAGGCAGCGGGCGGCGTAGCCGCTCCGGTTCATGTAGAGCTGGGGGTTCGCGAGCGTCAGGTCGGGGGACGACGCGGTCAGCGCCCCGCACTCCGCGCGATCGAGCGCCAACCCACGCCGCCGCGCGAGCTCCTCGACGACGCGGAAGCCGACGTTGTGGCGGGTCTCCCGGTAGGTGGGGCCCGGGTTGCCGAGACCGAGGATCAAGCGCGCCATCGCGAGCGGGAAAGCAGGAGGCGGCCGGAGCGAGCACAGCTCCGGCCGCGCGGTCGAAACCGCTTCTCGGACCTACTTCTTGTCCTTGTCCTTGTCCTTTTCCTTCTCGTCCTTGCCGCGCTTGATCACCTCGGGCTCGGCCTTGGCCGCCTCGAGCAGACCCTCGCCGCCGCCGGCCGGCGCCTCGGTGTGGCCGTGCGAGATCGAGACGATCACCCGATCGGGCTCCTCCAGCAGCTCGACGCCCTCGGGCACTTCGAGCTCCCGCGCCTCGACGTGCTGGCCGATGCGCAGGTCGCTGACGTCGAGAGCGATGCTCTTCGGGATGTCCGCCGGCAGGCACTCGATGTGGACCTCTCTCGTCACGAAGTCGAGGATGCCACCATCGGTCTTGACCCCGTAGGCCGTGCCGCGGATCTCGATCGAGACCTGCACCCGCAGCTTCTCGGTCATCAGGATGCGCTGGAAATCGACGTGCTCGAGCTCCCGGGTGATCGGGTTGCTCTTCAGCTCGCGCACCATCGCGTGGCGCTCCTGGCCGGTGTCGGACAGCTTGAGCAGGAAGATCGGGTTCTCGCTGCCCGACTTCTTGAGCAGGTCGAGGACCGCCTTCCGCCCCACCTGGATCGCCATCGTCTCCCGCTCGGCCCCGTAGAGGACCGCCGGGACGACGCCCGACGCCCGCAGGCGGCGGTTTGCATTCTTGCCCGTCTCTTCGCGCTTCTCGACTTCGATCGTCAACTCGTTCATCGCCTCTACCTTACCTTGAGCCGCTTCAGACGAAGAGCGAGCTCACGGAGCTGTTTTCATGGATCCGGCGGATCGCTTCGCCCAGGAGCGGGGCGACCGACAGCGTGCGAAGCTTGGCCGAACGCGCGAGCTTCTGCTCCACCGGGATGGTATTCGTGGTCAGGATCGCTTCGAGCGGAGATTCGTTGATCCGGTCGAGCGCCGGCCCGGAAAGCACGCCGTGCACCCCCGCCGCGAGGATGCGCTCCGCACCCTTCTTCTTGAGCGCTTCGACGGTCTTGGTGAGCGTGCCCGCCGTGTCGATGATGTCGTCGAAGATGAGGGCGTTCTTGCCCTCGACGTCGCCGATGATGTGCATCACCTCGGCCTCGTTGGGGGCGGTCCGCCGTTTGTCGACGATCGCGAGGCCGACGCCCAAGCGCTTCGCCACAGCGCGCGCCCGCTCGACGCCGCCCGCGTCCGGCGACACGATGATCAGGTCGGGCACGTCGATCTCCTTGAGCGCGTCCAAGAAAACGGGCGCCGCGAAGAGGTGGTCGACGGGGATGTCGAAGAAGCCCTGCAGCTGGTCGGCGTGGAGGTCCATGGTGAGGACGCGGTGCGCGCCCGCCTTGGTGATCAGGTCGGCCACCAGCTTGGCGGTGATCGGCACCCGCGGCTGGTCCTTCTTGTCCTGGCGCGCGTAGCCGTAGTACGGCAGCACGGCGGTGATCCGCGACGCCGACGAGCGCTTGAAGGTGTCGAGCAGGATCAGCAGCTCCATCAGGTTCTCGTTGACCGGCTCGCAGGTCGGTTGGACGACGAAGACGTCGGAGCCGCGCACGTTCTCGGTGATCTGGCAGAAGATCTCGCCATCGGAGAAGTTGAGGGCGCGCACGTGCCCCGCCTCGAGATGGAGGTATTCGCAGATCTCCTGCACCAGAGCCGGGTGGGCACGCCCCCCGAAGATCTTCAGCTCGCCGGCCATCCGTCCTCTCCCTCCTCGCTGTGCATGGTTGGGGCGGGAGGATTCGAACCTCCGAATGCCAGAGCCAAAGTCTGGTGCCTTACCGCTTGGCGACGCCCCAGTTCCCCGCCGCCGTCCCGCGAGCCGCTCTCCCCTTAGCTCACGCTCCAGAAAGAATCGCTCAGGTGCAGCTCTTCGACCTCTTCGAGCGTCCGCGCCTGCCCGTTGCCGAGCTCGCTCCGCTCCGCGGAGATCGCAGGCCGGCCTTCAGCCAGCGGCTCCGCGCCCGTCCCGCCGAGCGTCCGGTCGTACTCGGACAGGATCCTGTTCTCGATCACCCGTCGGGTTTCGTTGTTGAGCGGGTGGGCGACGTCCTTGAACTCCCCATTCTTCTTCTTGCGGCTCGGCATGCTGATGAACAGGCCGTCCCGCCCCTGGATGATCTTGATGTCGTTGACCATGAAGCATTGGTCGAAGACGACGGAAACGAACGCCTTGAGCTTCTCTTCCTGAATGGGAAAGACCTTGACCTCCGTGATCTCCATGTCCGCGTCCTCTCGTCATCCCTACCGATGGACCGGCGTCGCTTTTAAGGACGCGATGCGACCGGAGGTCCCTAGGAGACGAGAGGCATCACGGCCCCCCGCACCGTCCCCGGAGTCCGCGGACGGTGAATCCCATCCCCCGCCGGGCCGCAACTCGAGCGCGCCGACGTCATGAGCAACAAGCCGCCCGGGTTCCCGGAAGTCCCACGCGCGGCGACACGAGGACCCCTAGCGGAGCGAACCAGCCCCGACGGGGTCGAAGAGAGCGAACTTGGATCTCAGGGTGAGGATGCCTCCCCGAACCTGCGACGACGAATCCTAGAGTCGGGGCGCCGAGCTGTCAAACGCGGGGCCCCGGGGGTGGGAGCTCCCGGGCTCTCGCGGGGAGCCCGGAGAGCCCAAGGTGAGCGCTGGGCAACCCCCGCGCGCGTAGTCGGCGGGCGTCTCGAGCGGCGCGAGCCCCGCGGCGAGAGGTTCGGAGACCGCCTCCCGCCAGCGCAGCTGCGCCCCGGACCGATCGGAGAGGATCGCCTCCGCCTCCTTCCGGCGCCACCAGACGGCGGGCACGCCCGCGCGGAGGAGCGTCCACCGGACCGGCCGGCCGCGCTCCTCGACCACCCGCCAGAACTCCCCCGGGGCGCCGCCGAATTCGATCGCGCCCCCCTGGATCGAAGGCGGGGAGGCCGGCTCCGCGGGAGCGCGCCCGAGCAGGAGCCGCGGCAGGGCGGAGAGCGCGATCCGCTCGAGCGGGGCGCCCGCGATCCGCAGCTCGCCGGGGAGATCGCAGGCGGCGTGAGCCCGATGGTCGAGGAAGAGCCCGCGCTCGCCGTCAGCGTCCAGGCTCCAGAGCGCGCGGCCGACGGGATCGACGGCCTGGGCCTGATACCGCTCCGCCGACAGGAGCCGCAGCGTCAGGCGAAAGGAGCCTTCGCCGCGCGGCCCGGAGTAGCTCATGCGAAACAGGCGCTGCGTGCCCAGATCCGCTGGCGGGATCGCCCAGGCGGCGACCGGGGGCCCGGACGCCGAGCGCGCCGCGGGGATCGACGCGCAGGCGGCCGAGAGGAGGAGGAGACCGGCGGCGGAGGCACCCCGCGGGCGAGCCGTCACTTCTTGGGCAGCTCGGCGAGCTTGCGCTTGACCTCGACCGACTCCTTCTGGTCGGCCAGCTCGAGCGCCCGCCGATAGGCCTCGCGGGCGCGGGCGACGTCGCCGACCGCCCGGTAGAGGTCGCCCAGGTGCTCGTGCACCGTCGGGTCGGCCGGCATCAGGCGCGAGGCCCGCTCGAGGTCGCTCCTGGCCTCGCCGAACTGCTTGAGCTGGAAGTGCGTCCAGCCGAGCGAATCGACGTAGGCGCCGTTCTCGGGATCGAGCGCCACCGCCCGGCGCACGAGGGTCAAGGCCTCGTCGAGGTTCTCCCCCTTCTCGGCCCACATGTACCCGAGGTAGTTGAGCGCGGCGTGGAAGTCCGGCTCGAGAGCGAGAGCGCGCCGGAAGGCGGCGGTCGCCGCTTCGCGCGAGCCCGACCGTTCGAGCGCCGCGCCGAGCAGGAACTGCGCCGGGGCGAGATCGGGATGGGCCGCGGTCAGCCGTTCGAGGATCGGCACCGCCTCGGCATAGCGGTCGAGGCGCTGATAGACCTGCGCCGCCGCGATCACCGCCGGCGGCTCGCCGGCCTCGAGCTTGGCGACCTCGGCCTTCGCCTCGGCGTCGCGCCCGAGCTTGAGCAGCAGCTCCGCGCGCTTGCCCGCCAGGGCGGCCGAGGGAGCCAAGCCCGTCGCCGCGGCGCGATCGAGCAGATCGAGCCCGGCGGCCGGTTCGCCCGCGTTGCCCGCGGCGTCGGCCGACAGCAGCACGGCCTGCTCGCGCAGCTCCGCGAGGCTCGCGTCCTTGGCACCGCCCGGCTCGTTGGGCTCGCTCGGAGCGACCGGAGCGCCCAGGGCGCTCGGCTCGAGCAGGGGACGCAGGACCTCGCGCACGCGCGCCCAGTCCTTGTCGTCGGCGAGGAGCGAGGCGAGCTCGATCCGCGCCGAGGCCGCCGGCCCCGCCTTTCCCGCCGCGGCGAGCGTCTCGCTCGTGCCGAGGAGGGCCTTCTCGGCGTCGCGGGGCTTGCCCGCCCGGTCGAGGCTCCGCGCCAGGGCGAGCGCCAACGGCAGATCGTCCGGCGCATTCCTCGCGAGCTTGCCGAGGACCTCGATCGCCTCCTCGTTGCGCCCCTGGGCGGCGAGGATCAAGCCGCGCAAGCGCAGGAGCAGGCCGTCGGTCTTCTCGTCCGGGGTCTTGGCGCTGGCGAGCAGAGCGTCGACCTTCGCGAGGGCGCCGTCGAGATCGCCCGACAGGTAGAGGCTCGACGCGAGCTGGCGATTGAGCTGGGGATCGGACCGCACGCTCTCGGGCGCCGCGCGCAGCGTCTCGAGGGCCGCCGCCGTCTCGCCGCGCCGCGCGAGGAGATCCGCCAGCGTCAGGCGCGATTCGAGGGAGGCGGGATCGGACGCGAGGATCTCGCCGAGCGCCTTTTCCGCCTCGGCCAGCTGGCCCGAGCGCAGGAGCGATTCGACGAGCAGCCCGGTCGCGGCGCGGCTGCTGGGAACGAACTTGACCAGGTCGGAGAACACCTCGGCGGCCTTCTTCGGCTCGTCGCGATCGAGATAGATGCGGCCGAGCGGCAGCATCGAGGGCAGGTCGGACGGATCCTTCCTGCGCACCTCCTCGAGCGCGGCGATCGCCCGATCGAGCGCCTCGGGCGAGCGCGAGGCGATCGTCAGATAGACCTGGCCGGCGGTGCGCAGAACGTCGAGGTCGTCGGGCGCCAGGGCGCGCGCCTTTTCGATCTCGTCCGCGGCGTGGTCGAGGCCGCCCGAAGCCTTGCCGGAGGACTGGGAGATGCGCGCGAGCAGGAGGGCGTGCTCGGCGCGCACGAAGGGATCGTTCGGCGCCAGCTGCTCGGCCTCGTCGAAGGCCGCGAGCGCTTCCGCATAGGAGCCTTCGGCGGCGAGCGATTTGGCGACGGCAAAGCGGAAGGCGGCGGCCGCCTCGCCGGACAGGGCGGCGGCAGGGTCCACGGCGGGGGCCGCAGGGAGCGCGCGGGCACCCGCGATTCCGAGTGAAAGGGCGGCGGCGAGGGTGAAAACCCGAGAAAACCTCATGGCCGCAGACTAACAGCGGGCCTCCCGCTTGCCAAGCCGAGCAGCTCCCTCCTATGATCTCCCTTCTTGGCGCCTAACTGAAAGCCCGTCTTGAACTTAGATCGAACATCAGGAAATCGGGCGGCGCTTCGCGGCGAGGATACGAAGAAGACCGTGGGCAAGATCGGACAACTCCTGCTTTCGCGCAACTGGATCAGCCTGCCGCAGCTGACCCGCGCGCTCAAGAACCAGAGCGTCGTCGGCGGGCGGCTCGGCACCTGCCTGCTCGAAATGGACGCCCTCGCCGAGGAGCAGCTCGCCAAGGGCCTCTCCGAGCAGCTCGGCCTGCCCTCGGCGGGCATCGAACAGCTCCACGCCGTCGCCGAAGAGGTGATCGGCGTCCTGCCGGCCAAAGTCGCGCGCCGCTGCCACGCCATTCCGTTCCGGCTGGAGGGCAATCGGCTCGACGTCGCGATGCTCGATCCGCGCAATCTCGCCTGGCACGACGAGGTGGCCTTCGCCTCCGGCCGGAGGGTGCGCGTCCACGTGGCGCCGGAGATCCGGATCTTCGAGTCGCTCGAGCGCTACTACGGCGAGGAGTGCCCGTCGCGGTTCACGCTCCTCCTCGACCGCCTGAACCGCGCGCGCTACCTCTGGTCGGAAAAAGCCCGCGAGGCCGAAGCCGAGGAGCCCCCGCCCGAGCCGCTCGTTCCCTCGCGCCGTTCGCCCTACGGCCTGGATCGCTTTCCCGACCTGCCGATTCCGGCAACCCCCAGGACGCGCGGGCCGCTGCTCGACCTGCCGGTCGCCGCCCGGCCGGCGCCCGGGGTTCCGACCCCGGCACCCCGCATCCAGCCGCCCCCGCCCGGCATCCCGGCGCCCGCCAGGATTCCAGCGCCCGCAGCCAGCATCCCGGCGCCCGCAGCGGCCACACCTCCGGCCGCCCCGGCCGCGGCAGCGCCCGAGACCGCGAAAGAGCCGGCTCCTCGCCCGCAAGAACCGCCCCCGGCCGCACCCGCGGCCGCCGAGGAGACGCCCGCCCGCCCGGCGCCTCCCTCTCCCCCGCGGACGATCGCCCTGACCGATGCGGAGCGCAGCTCGCTCGCGGGCGCGGCGATCAAGATCGACCCGGAGACCGCGCCGACGACGCTCGGAGAGCTCGAGAGCGCTCTCGAAACCGCGGCGGACCCGGGCGAGATCGCCCGCACGCTGCTCGGCTTCCTGGCGCGGCGGTTCGAGCGCACGGCCCTGTTCCAGGTCGCGCGCGAGAAGGTCTCGGGCTGGCTGGCGTACGGCCGCGGCGTCGACCCCGACGCGTTCGCGCGCTACGAGGTCGGATTCGACCAGCCGTCGATCTTCCTGAACCTCGAGCGCGGCAACAATCTCTATCTCGGGCCGCTGCCGCCGATGCCCGCCCACCGCGAGCTCGCGAAGACCTGGGGCGGCGACATGCCGCGCCGCACGGCGATGCTGCCGGTCCGGGTCGGCGAACGCATGATCGCCGTCATCTACGTCGACGGCGGGGACGACGCCTGGGCCGGATTCGGTCTCGACGCCCTGAACCGCGTGCGCACCGTCTCCTCGGCGGCCCTCGAGCGCCGCATCCTCCTCCGCAGGGCGAAGCCTGGCGCCGCATGAGAGCGACCCGGGCACGCCGCGAGACGATCGAGACGATAGGGCCCGCGGCATCGCGTTTCCGTGCCAGGACGATTCGCGAGGTCGAGGCCGGACAACCGCGAACGATCGCGATAGAGTCGGCGGCCGTGAAACCTCCAAGTCCATCTCTTTGCAGGACTTCGTTGACACCCCCGGGAGCGGCCGCCGCGCTCCCGCCCGCCTCGGAGCAGCGATGATCAAATCGGACATCGTCGAGCGCATCGCCGAATCCTCGGACGTCCCGCGGGTCAAGGCCGCACAGGCCGTCGACACGATCATCGAGGCGATGAAGAGCGCCCTGTGCGAAGGCAAGCGCATCGAGCTGCGCGGCTTCGGAGTCTTCCAGGTCCGCGACCGCAAGAAGGGTGTCGGGCGCAATCCGAAAACGGGCGTCGAGGTGGCGATCAGCCCGGGCAAGACCGTCCGCTTCAAGCCCGGCAAGGACTTGAAGAACCTCTGATCCCCCGCGCGACGTGAGCGAGCCCACCGCCGCACCTCTCGAACCGGAGGCGCTCCGCCGGCCGCTCGTCGAGCTCCTGCCACCGCCGGGCGCGAGCCCCGCGAACGACCCGCGCGAGGTCAAGCCGCGCTACCTGTTCGCCCTCTCGCTCTTCCTCCTCTCGCTGTTCTCGGCGACCACCCTCGGCGCGGTCTACGTCCTCTTGACCCGCACCGACGTGACGACCGGCCTCGACCTGCTCTTGACCCCGGCGGCGATCCGCGCGGTCTGGGGCGATCCCGCGCTCCTCGCCCAGGGTTTCCTGTTCTCGGCGAGCGCCCTGGGCATCCTCCTCGTGCACGAGCTCGGGCACTACCTCACCTGCCGGAGGTATCGGCTGCCGGTGACCCTCCCCTACTTCCTGCCGAGCCCGGTCGCGCTCGGCACCTTCGGCGCCTTCATCCGCATCCGCCGCCAGCTCTCCTCCAAGCGCGAGCTGTTCGACGTCGGCGTGGCCGGACCGATCGCCGGCTTCGTGGCGCTCGTCCCCGCGCTCCTCTACGGCGTCGCCCGGTCGCGCATCGTGCCGCTCACGGCCGTCGCGCGCGCCGAGCCGGTCGTCCTGATCGTCCCCGGGCATCCGCTCGCCTTCGAGCTCGCGGTGCGCGCCTTCCACGGCCCGGTGCCCTCAGGCTCGATCCTCGAGCCGCATCCGCTCGCGCTCGCCGCCTGGCTCGGGCTCTTCGCCACCTCGCTCAACCTGCTGCCGCTCGGCCAGCTCGACGGCGGCCACCTGCTCTACGCCGTCTTCGGGCGCAGGCAACGACAGCTCGCGCGCCCGCTCTGGGTGATCCTCGCCGCGCTCACCTTCGTCTGGCCGGGCTGGGGCCTGTGGAGCCTGATCACCCTCGCGATCGGCCTGCGCCATCCGCCCGTGATCGACGAAGCCCAGCCGCTCGACGCCCGGCGCCGCGCGCTCGCGATCTTCGCGCTCGTGATCCTGATCCTCTCGTTCACGCCGCTGCCGATGCGCGAGATCGTGATCCCGGCCCTCCGGTAGCTACACCTCGAGCACGAAGGTCACCGGGCCGTCGTTGACCAGCTCGACCTCCATGGTTTCGCGGAACCGCCCGGTCTCGACCCGGTGGCCGCGGCGGCGGAGACCTTCGATCAGGGCCTCGACGAGCGGCCGGGCCGCGTCGGGAGGGGCGGCGCCGTCGAACGAGGGGCGGCGTCCGCGCGCGAGCGAGCCGGCGAGGGTGAACTGCGAGACGACGAGGAACGCGCCGCCGGCTCGGGCGAGGTCGAGGTTCATCTTGCCGGCTTCGTCCTCGAAGATCCGGAGGCCGGAGAGCTTCTCGACCGCGGCTTCGACCTGGCGGTCGCCGTCGGTCCGTTCGACCCCGGCCAGGACGAGGATTCCGCGCTCGATCGCGCCCACGGTCTCCCCGGCCACGCGGACGGACGCGGACTTGACCCTTTGCAAAACGAGACGCATTGGCCGGGTATTGCTAGATTCAGGACCCCGTTTTCCGTCTATATCTGTGGAGGTCGCCGAGCGGCGTGCTCGCGACCCGGCGCTCGACGCGCTCAGAAAGAGGCGAAAGCGCTGTGATACCGTACCCCATTCCGCAGTGGAGGAGGACCGACGCATGGTCAACAAAGTGATCCTGATCGGCAATTTGGGCCGCGATCCGGAAGTGCGCTCGACACCCTCGGGTCAGCCCGTCGCGAGCTTCAGCCTGGCCACGACCCGACGCTGGCGCGACAAGAGCGGCCAGCGCCAGGAGCAGACCGAGTGGCACAACATCGTCGTCTGGGGCAAGCAGGCGGAGATCGCCGGCCAGTACCTGACCAAGGGCAAGCAGATCTACCTCGAAGGGCGGCTCCAGACCCGCTCCTGGGACGACAAGCAGAGCGGCGAGAAGAAGTACCGCACCGAGATCATCTGCGACAACTTCCAGATGCTCGGCAGCCGGAGCGACGCCGACCATCACGGCGGCGGCGGCCACCCCGCGAGCGCGGGCGGGCCGAGCTACGACGAGGCGCCCGGCGGCGGCAACTTCGGCGGCGGCCCGGACGACGACGACATCCCGTTCTAGAGATCCGCAGGTCCGGTCAAGGCATTCCGAGGGGCGCGGCCCAGGTCGCGCCCCTTCGCAGTTCAGGCTTCCTGGGCTCCCGCCTGCTGGAACAGGCGCAGAGCGGCGAGCGCTTCGCGATGATCGTCGAGTAGCCGTAGCGTGTCTACCCTTTCGGCGACGGCCAAGGGAACGAGCCCATCCGTTGCCTTCAGGGAAGAGAGATGCTCGGCGACCCGGCAGGAAAGCTCGGCGAAGTGATGTACAGAGGAAGGATCGTCAAGGAGAAGACGTCGCATTTCCGCCAACAACAGGCGGACGAGCGCGGGGCTCCGGAACCGGCTCCGGGAGCGTCCGATGCGCTGGCGGCGCTCCCTGGGGGCGAGCCGGCCGAGCCGGCGGAAGTCGCGGGCGGCTTCCCGCTCCGCGGCGACCTCCGGCTGTTCCGCCTCCGGGGAGAGCGGCGATCGCTCGGCGAAAGAGCCTGCCCCCTCGCCGCGCCGCTC
>DATMZM010000393.1:0-5665 GCA_035607445.1 Thermoanaerobaculia bacterium
TCGGACGCCTCGCGGGTCACCGACAGGACTTCGTAATAGTCGCGTTTCGCTGCCATTTCTCGCGAACCCTTCTAGCGTGTCTCTAAGTGCGCGGAGCCCGACGCCTTGTTGAGCATGGCGTCCGAGAGCAGGCGCGAAACCGAGGTCAGATCGAAGAGCGCGCCCTCGATGTCCGCCCTCTGTTCGTTGGTGATCGCGACGCGCGCCTGGAGGATCGCGTCGTGGATCCTCTGGCGGTCGTCCTCCGGCAGCATGTCGCGGAACTGATCGAAGACCCGTTCGTTGCTGTAGATCAGCCCCTCGAGCCGGTTCTTGAGCTGGCGGATTTCCTTCCGGTCCTGATCGGTCTTGGCGTTCCGGTCGGCCTCGACGATCAGGCGCTTGATCTCGTCTTCGGAGAGCCCGCCGGCGGGATTGATCTGGACGCTCTGCGACAGGTTGGTCGCGAGGTCGCGCGCGGTCACGCTCACGATGCCGTTCGAATCGATCGCGAAGGTGACCTCGATCTGCGGCGTGCCGCGCGGCGAGGGCGCGATGCCGACCAGCTCGAAACGGCCGAGCGAGCGGTTCTCCGCCGCGAATTGGCGCTCGCCCTGGAGGACGTGGATCGCGACGGTGTCCTGGTTGTCGACGACGGTGGTGAAGATCTGCGTGTTCTTGGTCGGGATCGTCGAGTTGCGCTCGATCAGCTTGGTGAACAGCCCGCCGTGGGTCTCGACGCCGATCGAGAGCGGGGTGACGTCCAGGAGCACCAGGTCCTTGATGTCGCCGCGCAGGATGCCGCCCTGGATCGCGGCGCCGATCGCGACCACCTCGTCCGGGTTGATCTCGCGGTTGGCGGTGCGGCCGAAGATCCGCTCGACGGTGCGCATGACGAGCGGGGTGCGGGTCTGGCCGCCGACGAGCAGGACCTCGTCGATCTGGTCGGCGCGCAGGCCCGCTTGCTTGAGCGCGTCGAGCGACGGGCCCTCCGTGCGCTCGACCAGCTCGCGCACGAGGTTCTCGAAGTGGCTGCGGGTCAAGGCGCGGGCGAGGTGGCGCGGGCCGTTCTCGTCCGCCGAGATGAAGGGCAGGTTGATCGAGGCCTCGTCGGCCGTCGAGAGCTCGCACTTCGCGCGCTCCGCCCCCTCCTTCAAGCGCTGGAGCGCCATGCGGTCGAGCCGCAGGTCGATGCCGGTCTCGCCCTGGAACTCGCCGATCAGCCAGTCCATGATCCGGAGGTCGAAGTCCTCGCCGCCCAGGTAGGTGTCGCCGGCCGTCGAGCGGACTTCGAACAGCCCCTGGGCGAACTCGAGGATCGAGACGTCGAAGGTGCCGCCCCCGAGGTCGTAGACCGCGATCTTCTTGTTGCTGTCGGCCTTGTCGAGCCCGTAGGCGAGGGCGGCGGCGGTCGGCTCGTTGATGATCCGCAGCACCTCGAGCCCGGCGATCCGGCCGGCGTCCTTGGTCGCCTGGCGCTGCGAGTCGTCGAAATAGGCCGGTACCGTGATCACCGCCTCGCGGATCGACTCGCCGAGGGTCTCCTCGCAGAACTCCTTGATCTCGCGCAGGACGAAGGCCGAGATCTCCTCCGGGCTGTACTGGCGGTCGCGGATCTCGATCTTGATGTCGCCGTTGCCTCCCGCGACCAGGTTGTAGGGCAGGATCTCGTGCGCCCGGGAGGCCTCGGGCGAGCTGTACTTGCGGCCGATCAGGCGCTTGACGGCGAAGATCGTGTTCTGCGGATTGGTGATCGCCTGGCGCTTCGCGATCTGGCCGACCAGCCGGTCGCCCTCGTCGGCGAAGGCCACGATCGACGGCGTGGTGCGGCTGCCCTCCCGGTTCGGCAGCACGCGCGGAGTCAGGGCCTCGACGATCGCCGCGCAGCTGTTCGTCGTCCCGAGATCGATCCCGAGAATCTTGCTCACGCCCCGCCTCGCCCCTCGGCGGATCGCCCGATCGGAAGGGTCCGGCTCAAGATCGCCTCCACCGTTACTCCGCGCTCGCCGGCGGGGTGTCCTCAGCCGCGGCAGCCGAGGCGGTCTTCTCCGCCGGAACGGCGACCTTGACCATCGCCGGACGCAGCAGGCGATCGTGCAGCAGGTAGCCGCGCTGGAACTCGGCGACCACCGTCGGCGCGGTCACGTCCCGGCTTTCCTCGCGCGCCACCGCCTCGTGGACCGCCGGGTCGAACGGCGCGCCGAGCGCGGCGACCTCGCGCACGCCGACGCGCTTCAGGCTCTCCTGCATCTGGCGCAGGATCAGCTCGACGCCCCGCTTCAGGTCCTCGGCGGCGCCTCCGGCGTCGAGCGCCCGCTCGAGGTTGTCGGCCACGCCGACGAATTCGCGCGTCGCCTCCGCGATCGCGTAGCGGCGCATCTCCTCGCGCTCGCGCTCGCTGCGCTTCCGGTAGTTGTCGAAGTCGGCGAGCGTGCGGATCGAGCGGTCGCGCGCCTCCTCGAGCTCGCGCCGGAGCTTCGCGACCTCCTCCTCGGAGGTCTCTTCGCTTCGCTCCGCGGACGCCTCGACCTCCTCGACAGCCTTGACCGCCCGCCGGATCGCCGCGTCCACGTCGATGCCCGCCTCGTCCAGGTCCAGCTCGGCCGCGGCATGCGCGGCCGGATTCGTCTCGTCGTTCGCCATGTCGTCCTCCACCGTCACTCCGTGCGCCCCGCGAAGGTCTCGGCCAGGGCCCGGGAGAGCGCCTCGCCGAGGTAGTCGACCAGGGGGATCACCTTCTCGTATTCCATCCGCGACGGTCCCAGGATGCCGAGCGCCCCGAGGGGCCGCTCGCCGAAACCGTAGGTCGTCGCCACCAGGCTGAAGTCGAGCTCCGAGGTCAGGTCGGTGTCCTCGCCGATCCAGACCCGGACGCCGCCGCCTTGCAGACAACGCGACAGGATCGACACCATCCGCGTCTTGTCGGCAAAGGTGTCGAACATCCGCCGGGCGCGAGAAATGTCCGCCAGCTCCGGATGGGCCAGAAGCTCGGAGGCGCCGTCGACCAGGATGCCGGGATCTCCGGGCAGCGCGAGCGCGTGCTTCGCGAACTCGATCGCGAGCGCCAGCTGGCGGTCCATCTGCGCCCGTTCTTCGGCGAGCATGCGCAGCAGGCGGTCCCGCGCCTCGCGGATCGACACGCCGGCGAAGTTCTCGGTCAGGTAGCTCGCGATCCGGATCAGCTCCTCGCGCGGCACCACCTCGGGCACCTCGATCACCTTGGTGTCGGTGAAACCGGCCGAGGAGACCAGGACGCACAGCACCTTGCGGCCGGACAGAGGGACGAGCTCGACGCTCTTGAGCACGGTCTCGGCGAGCGAAGGGGTGACCACGACGCCCACCTGATGCGAGAGCTCGGAGAGCAGATGCGAGGCCGCGCCCATGATCTGCTCGGCGTCGCCGGGCGCGCCGGACAGATGATCCTCGATGTAGCGCCGCTGCCAGGCCGGGACCCTCCGCACCTCCATCAGCGACTCGATGAACAGGTGGTAGGCGTCGCGGGTCGGCACCCTGCCGGCCGAGGTGTGCGGCTGCGCCAGAAAGCCCCAATCCTCCAAATCCGCCATGACGTTGCGGATGGTGGCGGCCGAGAGGCCGAGGTCGGCCTGCTTCGCCACCGAGCGGGACGAGACCGGCTCCGCGCTCAGGATGTAGGTCGCGACCACCTGGCGGAGGACCTCGCGATCGCGAGGCGAGAGCTTGCGGGGGTCCGGGCGGTCGACCATGATCGTCTTGTGGAGAGGCTGAATCGGAGAGATGCCTTAGCAGTCTCGGCCCGAGAGTGCTAAGGGCATGGTAAACGCCAAGCCGCCGCCTGTCAAGCAATCGGCAGGCCCAAACCGTTGAAACGACAGAGCTTGATCTCTCCTCACCCGGTCGTCTCTCCACCCGCGCGGCAGCGCGGCTCGCCGTTTGACACGCCCCCTTGCCATGGCCGAAAACGCACTCGTATTGTAACCCAGTGGCCACCTCCTCTCCGCCGCTCGCCGGATTGACCTTCACGCTCGTCGGTCCGGGACGGGTGGGCGCCAGCCTGGCCGGGTGGGCGGTCGCGGCCGGAGCCCGCCTGCGGGCGATCGGGGGACGCGGTCCCGGCCCGCATCTCGCCGCTCTCCCCGCCCTTTCGGCCGCCCCTTTCCTTCCCTATGCCGAGATCGCGAGCGATGGCGACGACCTCCTCCTGATCGCCGTCGCCGACTCGGCGCTCGACGAGGTGGCGGCCGCTCTCGCCCCCTCTCGCCAGGCGGCGGTCGCCCTCCACACCTCCGGCAGCAGGACCGCAGAGGCGCTCGCGCCGCTGCGCGGGCACGGCACGGCGGTCGGCTCGCTCCATCCGCTCAAGGCGTTCCCCAGCCTCCGCCCGAACCCGGAGGAGGCTCGGGGCGTCTTCTTCGGGCTCGACGGCGACGCGGCGGCGGTCGCCCTCGGCGCGCGGATCGCCGCCGCCTGGGGGGCTCGGAGCGGCGTGATCCCCGGAAGCAGCCGCCTGCTCTATCACTTCGCGGCCACCTTGGCGGCCGGCGGGGTGACTACCCTCCTCGCCGCCGCGGCCGAGCTGGCCGCGCGGCTCGAGCTTCCGACCGGGGTCGCCGGCGGCTACCTGGAGCTCGCCCGCGGCGCTGTCGAGGCCGCCCGGGAGCGCGGCGATCCGGCCGCCGCGATCACCGGGCCGGCAGCCCGGGGAGACCGGGAGACCGTCCTGGCCCAGCTCGCCGCCTTGGCCGCGGTCGCCCCCGAGATGACCGGCTGGGCCCGCGCCCTCGCCGCCGAGACGATCCGCCGCAAAACCGCCGCCGAGCCCTCGGACGGCGCGAAGCGCCGGCTCTTGGACGAGCTCCTCGAGGAGGGCTGAGCCAAGGCGGCCGATCGGGCGGCCCGGCGCCATCGGCGCCATGGGAGGGACGAGGCGGCAGGACCGCGCGCCGCGCCCTCCTGCGCCTCAAATTTTTGGTGTTATGCTTCTACACCCGTCCCTGAGGTCGGCTCGCATATGGTGTTTTTCAATTACAGCACGATGCAGATGGCGGCCAAGGTGGTCTACTACGGCCCCGGTCTGTGCGGCAAGACCACCAACCTCCACTACATTTACAAGCACACGGCGGGCGACTCGCGCGGCGAGATGGTCTCGCTCGAGACCGAGACCGACCGCACGCTCTTCTTCGACTTGCTGCCGATCGACGTCGGCACGATCGCCGGCTTCTCGACCCGCATCCAGCTCTACACCGTCCCCGGCCAGGTCTTCTACAACACGACCCGCAAGCTCGTGCTCAAGGGGGTCGACGGAGTGGTCTTCGTCGCCGACTCGCAGCGCGCGATGCTCTCGGCGAACCAGGAGTCGTTCCGCAACCTGGAAGAGAACCTGGCCGAGATGGGCCTGTCCGTCGACAGCTTGCCGCTCGTCCTCCAGTACAACAAGCGCGACCTGCCCGACATCTGCACGGTCGACGAGCTCACCCGCGGCCTCAATCGCAACGGCTGGCTCCACTTCGAGTCGTCCGCGTTGACCGGCCAGGGGGTGTTCGAGACGCTCAAGGGCATCTCGAAGCTGACGCTCGTCTCGCTCAAGAAGCGCCTCGGGCGCCCGGGCGAAACCCAGGCCGCCGCGCGCTCGGCACCTCTGCCGCTGCCCAAACCGAACCTTCCGGCGACCCCGCCGCTCCCGGTCGCGCCGCTCCGGATGCCCGCC
>DATMZM010000315.1:0-2148 GCA_035607445.1 Thermoanaerobaculia bacterium
CCGAAAGAGACAAAATGTCCCGCTCGGTCTATTTTGTCGCATGCGCCGGTTGGAGGCTCAGAAACCCTTGCGCTGCAAGGTCTTGCGATCGATGCCGAGGATCGACGCCGCTTCGCTCTTGTTTCCCGAGGTCAGCTTGAGCACCCGCGCGATGTGGCGCCGCTCCAGGCTCTCGAGGTCGAGAGGCTCGGGCGCGGAGACCGGCGCCGACGCGCCCAGGAGCGAGCGGATCAGGCCCGCGTCGACGTCCCCGTCGGTGAGCGACGCGGCTCCCTCGACCAGATTCTGCAGCTCGCGGACGTTGCCCGGGAAGTCGTAGTTGAGCAGCAGGGCGAGCGCCTCGGCCCGGATGTGGGGCACGGCGATCGCCTCCCGGCGGCAGAACTCCTCGAGGAAATGGCGCACCAGGTGGGGGATGTCGGCGCGCCGCTCGCGCAGCGGCGGGAGGTCGACCTCGACCCCCTTGAGCCGGTAGTAGAGGTCCTCCCGGAACGCCCCCTGGGCGACCATCGCTTCGAGGTCGCGGTGGGTGGCCGCGATCAGGCGCACGTCGACGGGGATCGGCTGGCGCCCGCCCAGGCGGACCACCTCCCGCTCCTGGAGCGCGCGCAGCAGCTTGACCTGGAGCGACGTCTGCATGTCGCCGATCTCGTCGAGGAAGAGCGTCCCCGAGTCGGCCAGCTCGAACTTGCCCGGCCGCGCCTGGACTCCCGTCGCGACCCCGCCCTCGATGCCGAACAGCTCGCTTTCGAGGAGCGACTCGGGGAGAGCCGCGCAGTTGAGGGCGATCAGCGACCCGGTGCGCCGCGAGCGCAGGTGGAGGAGCTTCGCGATCAGCTCCTTGCCGGTGCCGCTCTCGCCGCGGACGAGCACCGAGACCCCGCGCGGCGCCACCCTCTCGACCATGTCGAGCACCCGGCGCATGGCCGGGGTTCCGGCGATCACCCTCTGGCCGCCGACCTCCTCGGTCAGCCGGTCCTTGAGCGCCTTGTTCTCCTCCTCGAGCCGCTCGCGCTGCGCCTCGAGCCGCTCCACCTGGCGCGCCGCGTCGAGAGCGACGCCGGCGAGCGCCGCGACCGAATCGAGGAAGCGCCGGTCGTCGGCCGAGAAGACGGCCTCCGAGTCGCCGCGCGCCTCCTTGTCGAGCACAGCGAGATAGCCGAGGTAGGTGCCGCGATAGGCGAGCGGCGTCGCGAGGAGGTCGTGATACGGCCGCCCGGCTAGGTCGCCGCTGGTGCGGGCGAGGAGGCGCCCCTCGGTCAGCAGCTCGCGCCAGAGCGGAGCCCCGAGGAGAGCCGCGCCGCTCAACCGGGGGCCGGTCCAGCCGACCGAGGCGACCCCTTTCGGCCCGCCGTAGGCGTCGCGCGTGACCGCGACCGCCGCCGCGGGATCGAGCACGGCGCAGACCCTCTCGAGCAGCTCGTCGACCAGGTCCTGCTCGTCGCGCTGCGCCTGGAGCGCGAGGGCGAGGTCGTAGAGCGTCTCGAGCTGCAGCAGGCGGCGCTTCTCGGCGAGCGAAGAGTCGGCGCGCGGCATGACGCCCCCATTCTATCCGGGTGGTTCCGGTCGATCCGTCTACTCCGGGCGGGCGACCGCCAGGCCCGCACCGGCGGCGAGAACCCCGGGGCCGTCCGCCGTTTCGGATTCGACCGGGGACGGCCGTCTCTCCCGTTCCGCGATGGCCGAAAAGATCGCCTCGCAGGTGGCGGGCACCGAGAGGGCCACCTCGCCGCCGGGCGCGCCGAAGGCCGAGACCGCGTCGCGGATCGCCTCGCGGACCGAGATCGCGAGCATGAGCGGCGGCTCGCCGACCGCCTTGCTGCCGTGGACGACGCCCGGCTGGGCGGCGTCGGGGAGCAGCGTGACGCGGAACGCGAGCGGCGCGTCGCTCACCGCGGGGATCGCGTAGGTGCTCGCGCTGTGGGTGAGGAGCCGGCCTTCGCGGTCCCAGAGCAGCTCCTCGCGGGTCAGCCAGCCCATGCCCTGCACGAAGCCGCCTTCGATCTGCCCGCGATCCACTCCCGGGTTCAGCGATTCGCCCACGTCATGGAGAATGTCCACGCGGCTCACGCGATGCATGCCCGTGTAGCCATCGACCTCGACTTCGCTCACCGCCGCACCGCAGGCGAAATAATGAAACGGCCGCCC
>DATMZM010000239.1:0-5668 GCA_035607445.1 Thermoanaerobaculia bacterium
TGCGCCAAGCGCGCGACCTCTCGCCGCTGCCCGGAAGCTCCCGGCGCCTCCGGGAAGCTCCCGGCGCCGCCGGGAAGCTCCCAGCGCGGCCGGGAAGCTCCCAGCGTCAGCGGGACGCTGCCGCTCCTGGCCGGGAAGCTCCCGGCGCCTCCGGGAAGCTCCCGGCGTCGACGGGAAGTTCCCGGCGTCGCTGGGAGGCATCCGCGACCCCCCGGATGGCTTCCGACCCCCCGCGGATCGCATCCGCGACCCCGCGGAAGCCTTCCGGACCCCCACGGACGGCTTCCGACCCCTCGCGGATCGCATCCGTGACCCCGCGGAAGCCTTCCGGCTCCCCGCGGATCGCTCCCGGACCCCCACGGATCGCTCCCGGACCCGGCGGAGCGTTCCGCACCCCGCAGGACCGGATCGCGAGCCACACCTCGACGCGCCGGCTCCGCGAGGTCAGGGGTGGAGCGCGCTTTCGAGCGCGTCGAGCAGCCGCTCGAGCTCGGCGCGGTCGTGCTCTCCCATCAGGCAGACCTGGATCAGGTTGCGCCGCACGAGATAGCCGCTCCGGTACGAGAGCAGGATCCCCTCCGCCTCCAGATGCTCGCCGAGGGCGAAGGCGTCGACGCCTCCCGGCGGCACGAGCGACAGGACCCAGGGCGCCGCGATCGCGGGCGGCGCGAGGATGCGGAATCCGAGCGATTCGAGACGTGGCCGGAGCCAGGCGGCGAGCGCGGCGAGCCGCGACCGGGCTTCCGCCGTCCGCAGCTCGAGCGCCCGGCCGAGGGCCGCGAGCAGGTTCGACGACGCGGTGAACGGCACTCCCCTCTCCTGCGCCCAGAGCCCGAGATCGAGGTAGCGCGGCAGGCGCGGCGACGGCCGGATCTCCTGCCGATGGAAGACCAGCCCCAAGCCCGGGAAGGCCGCCAGCCCCTTGCCGGAGGTGGCGGTCGCGAAGTCTGCCGCCGAGAGGTCGACCGAGGTGTTCCCCACCGAGCTGATCGCATCGACGCAGAGCCTCGCCCCGCGCTCGCGGGCGAGCCGCGCGAAGCCCGGCAGGTCGTTGAGCACGCCGGTCGAGGTCTCGCAGTGGACGGCCCAGACCCAGGCGATGGGACCGGAGACGTCCCGGGCCCGGTCGAGGTCCAGCGGCTCGCCCCACTCCGAGCGCAGCGCTTCGAAGTCGAGCCCGAAGCGGCCCGCCTGCTCGATCAGGCGCTCGCCGAACTCGCCGTTGGCGAGGATCAGCCCGCGCCCGGGAGCGAGCGAGAGCTGCGCCGCCACGGCGTCGTTGGCGAGGGTTCCGGAGCCGACCAGGATCTCGACCCGGGGCAGTCCGGTGATCTCGCCGAGCCGGCGGCGCACGTCGCCGAGCCGGGCGTGGAAGCTCGCCGCGCGATGGGAGATCGCCTCGCCCGCGAAGGCGCGCCGCACCTCCGGATGGACCGGCACCGGTCCGGGCAGGAAGTTGATCGCGCGCTCCGTCGCGATCACGCGCCGCGCTCCGATCCGCTCCGCTCGGCGAGCGCGAACGCCGACGGCGCCAGGCGGTCCCAGGTCAGGTACATGGCGCGGTACGGCGCCCGCTCGGTGCCGATCGGCGGGCCGAAGGGCACGAAGCCGAGATGGGCGTAGAGGCGCGCCTGCCGCTCGGTCCCCGAGATCACCGCGAGATCGTGCCGCACCTCGCGACAGTAAGCCACCAGGCAGCCGAGGAGGCCGGCGAAGATCCGGCCCCCGCGGCGATCCGGCTCGACCGCGAGCAGGCGGATCTCGCACGGGCTCTCGTGAGGCGGCAGGTAGCCGTCCAAGTCCGGCAGCTTCGCATCGAGGGAGAACGGCCGCTCGGCGCTGATCGCCATCATCCCGCACAGGCGGTCGCCCGAGAGCGCGCCGAACGGGACGCTGCGGTCGAGCCGCGGGTCGCGCAGGAGGCGCTCGGCGTTCTCGCCGTGCTGCGGGATCTCCTCGACGAACGTCCTGTAGTTGAGGCGATGGACCTGCTCGAGCTCCCGGGGCTCGGTCAGACGCCTGAAGGTCAGGCCGGAGGGAGGGTTCGGGATCATCGCAGCGGCCGATGCCGCGCGGCCGCGGTCTTCGGAAGGCAGCGGGCCGGAGCGGCGGGACCAACCTGAATTTCCGTACCGCCCGAGTCTATGCGATGTGCCGCCCCGCGGCAGAGTTCCTTGTCCCGAGCCGCCTTTTGTTCTATAAACCCCGGTGAATGCAGAGTTTCGCCATCCCCCAGCACCCCGTCGCCACGACCGACAAGTCCTTCGCCGATCTCGGGCTCTCCGAGCCGGTGCTCCGCGTCGTCCGCGAGATCGGCTTCCTCCATCCGACGCCGATCCAGGCCGCGGTGATCCCCTCGGTGCTCTCCGGCCGCGATCTGATCGGCCTCGCCGCGACCGGCTCGGGCAAGACCGCGGCGTTCTGCCTGCCGCTCGCCGAGCGCCTGTTCCACGGCCGCGGGCTGCGCGGTCTGATCCTCTCGCCGACGCGGGAGCTCGCGCTCCAGACCAAGGCCTTCCTCGACCTCTTCGGCCGGGACCACCAGCTCGACACCGCCTGCTTGATCGGCGGCGTCCGCATGGGGCCGCAGTTCGAGGCGCTGCGCCGCGGCCCGGACATCGTGGTCGCGACGCCGGGGCGCCTGCTCGACCACCTCTCGCGCCGGACGATCCGCCTCGACTCGATCGAGGAGCTGGTGCTCGACGAGGCCGACCACATGTTCGACCTCGGGTTCATGCCCCAGGTGCAGGACATCCTGGCCGAGCTGCCGGCCGTGCGCCAGACGCTCCTCTTCTCGGCCACCATGCCGCCGCCGATCGAGAGGCTGGCGCAGCGGATCTTGAAGGATCCCGTCCGGGTCGACATCCTCCCCGAGGGCGGCGCCGCGACCGGCCTCACCCACCGCGTCTACATGGTCGCGCCCGAGGACCGGAAGGCCTGCCTGATCGCGTTGGTCCACATGAACCTCGGCCGGACCCTCGTCTTCATCCGCCGCCGCAGCGACGCCGAATGGCTGACCCAGCTGCTCGAAAAGGAAGGCCACAAGGTCGGCCGGATCCATGCCGACCTGACCCAGGCGCAGCGGGTCCACGAGCTCGAGTCGTTCCGCGCGGGGAGGACCCGGATCCTGGTCGCGACCGGCGTCGCCGGCCGCGGTCTCGACATCCCGACGATCGAGCACGTGATCCACTTCGACCTGCCGGAACGGGTCGAGGACTACATCCACCGCGCCGGCCGCACCGCCCGCGGCGCGATGGAGGGGCTGGTCTCCTCGATCGCCACCTGGCAGGACAAGCCGACGATCAAAGAGATCGAAAAGACCCTCGGCCTCGAGATCCCCCGCTGCACGGTGCCCGGCGTTGAGCCCTGGGTCGAGCTCAAGCCGAAGCCGACGGTCCGCCGCCGGATGCTGCGGTAGCGGGCAGCGCCTCGGGCGCCTCCGCCTTGCGCCGGCCGAACAGCGCCTTGAGCTTCAGGCGCAGCAGGTCGAGCTCGGCCGCGAGCCAGATCTTCGTGCCGACGAACCCCATCCGGAACGGCGCGACGTTCAGATCGAAACGGAGGACGATGCGCCGGCCGTCGTTGCGCCGCCCCTCCTCCCCGGCAGCGCGCCGCGCCGTGGCGATCGCCACGAAGCGGCGGTTGTACAGGCACATCAGGCGATAGCTGAGCGCCGCCTGCCGCGGCCCGAGGACCGGCATCCAGTAGAACTGCTTGAGGATCCGGTAGGCCGGGATGACCAGGAAGATGTAGTAGTGCGCGGTGTCGAGGAGCGTCGCCGCAGACACCAGGTCGCCCTCGCCCATGTAGGCGTACTTGTCGCGGAAGACGGCGGCGAAGAAGCGGTGGTAGGAGCGGACGAAGGCCGCGTTGTGCTCCGCCGTGCGGGCCGCGACGTCCTCCCCGGCGGTCTCGGCCAGCACGATCTTGACCGTGGCGTCGACGCTGAAGGAGGCGTGGTCGAGGCCCGGCGAGTAGTAGGGGTCGAGGAAGGCCGCGGCGTCGCCCATCAACGCCCAGCCCTCGCCCATGTACTGCCGGGTCGCGAACGCGAGGTGCGAATAGGAGCGGAGGTCCTCGCGCCGGGCCTCGGCGCCTTCGAGCAGCTCGGCGAGCGCCGGGATCCCCTGGAGGAAGCCCTCGAACGCCGCCCAGCGCCCGCTGCCCGAGACGTCGAGGTCGACCATGCGCCGGTCGAAGACGAGCCCGACCGAGGTCTCGCCGTTGCCGAGAGGGATGACCCAGATCCAGTAGCCGTAGCCCGTGTAGTGGTTGGTCCCGAGCCGGCGCGAGCAGACGTTGCCGCGCGCGACTCCATCGTGCTCGTGCACGACCAGGTCGTCGATGTGGCGCACGCCCTTGAAACGGCACCAGACGGCGGTCGTCGGGTGCGCCTCGTTACGCTCGATCAGGCCCAGGCGCTTGCCGAGAACGGTCGCCCGCCCGGTGGCGTCCAGGAGCCAGCGGCAGGAGATCTCCTCGCGTCCCCCGCTCCGGCCATGATGGTCGACCGTCACCCGATGATCGAAACGGCCGACTAGGACGTCGACGGCGCGCGCCGGCCGGAGCAGCTCGGCGCCCTCGGCCACGGCGGTCGCCAGGATGTGCTCGTCGAGCACGTCGCGGCGGAGCTGGAAGGAGGGGACGTTGCTGCGCTGGTAGGCTCCCGTCTCGCTCGCCTCGGCGTGGCTCTTCACCTTCTCGTTCGAGAACCAGTAGCGCAGGCCCTCCTTCGGCAGGTGCTCGCTCTCGAGGTGCCGCCAGAGGGCGAGGCGGCGGGTCATGAACATCGCCGACATCTCGGTCGTCGCCTCGCCCACCTTGGCGTCGAACGCGGGCTGCTTTTCGACCACCAGGACCTTGAGCTCCGGCCGCTCGCGGCGCAGCAGGAGCGCCGCCGAGGCGCCGCTGAAGGCTCCGCCCAGGATCACCACGTCGTAGCGCCGCTCGTCCATCGCTCCCCCTGCCGTTTCCTGCTTCGACACCGAGGTCCCCGGCTTCGCGCCCGGAGCCCGCGACGTCGATCGCGTCGCCCCGATGATAAACCGCGGTCCCGTCCGCGCGCACCGGCGGCACTCTGAGAGTTAAGATGACTGCTAATCTGTGGGCGATCGAGAGGCGATGGGAGGACAGGCGATGGAGCAGGACCGACGGCGGTTCCCGCGCTACGAGGTCGCGGGGCTGAAAGGCGGGTTGACCACCCGCAGCGAGTTCGTGGTGCTCCAGCTCTCCCGGGGCGGCATGCTGGTCGCGACCGATCTCGAGCCGCGCCTCGGCCAGGCCGTGGACCTCGATCTCTCGTTCCGCGGCTCGCCGTTCCGCCCCGGCGGCAAGGTGATCTTCGTCGGCGAGGACCGCCGGGCCCCCCGCGCCCGCCGCTTCCGCGTCGGCGTCGCCTTCGAAGGCCTCCCCCCAGAGCTCGAGCGGACCCTCTCGGACTACATCGAAGAGGAGCTCGAAGCCGGGGGCGCGCCGAGCGAGGGGTGACGCCGGGGCATTCCCCCACGCGAGCGCGGAATCTTCCTACAGCGCCGGCCAGCGCCGCGGGTCGCAGTCGTGGGCGATCGCGTAGACGGCGTCGAAGATGGATTCGGCGTTCGGCTTCGACCAGTAGTCGCCGTCCGAGCCGTAGGCCGGGCGATGCGCGGCTCCGGTGAGGGTGCGGGGC
>DATMZM010000208.1:0-73103 GCA_035607445.1 Thermoanaerobaculia bacterium
GGCGGTCGCCGGTACCGCCTCGCCCCTGCCGCCGCTCGCGGTCCAACCCGCCGACCATGCGCTCTGGCAGCGTGAATGGCTGCGCGGCGAGCGTCTCGCGGCGGAGGTCGAGCACTGGCGCGGGCGCTTGGCCGGCGTGCCGGTGGGCCTCGATCTGCCGGCGGACCGGCCGCGCCCGGCGCTGCGGACCGGGCGCGGCGGGCGGGTCCCGGCCTCCCTCTCCCCCCCGCTCCGGGCCGGGCTCGAAGAGGTGGCGCGGCGCCGGGGGGCGACGCTCTTCATGGTCCTCCTCGCCGGTTTCGACGCGCTGTTGGCGCGCCTGGCCGGCGTGCCCCGGCTCCTCGTCGGCGTGCCGGTCGCGAATCGGACGCGGGAGGAGACCGAGGGGTCGATCGGATTGTTCGTCAACACCCTGGCCCTCGCGGGCGACGTCTCGGAGGATCCGCCGTTCGCGGGCTTCGTGGCGCGGCTGCGGGCGGCGACCCTCGACGCCTACGCCCACCAGGACCTGCCGTTCGAGAAGCTGGTCGCGGAGCTCGATCCCGCGCGCGACCTGGGCCGCAACCCGCTCGTCCAGGTGATGCTCGCGCTCCAGAACGAGCCGGCTCCGCCGGTCGAGCTGGCCGGAGTGACGCTCGAGCCCCTGGCGGTCGAGAGCGGCGGCGCGCGGCTCGATCTGACCTTGTCGCTGGAGCCTCGGGGCGCCGAGATCGCGGGGGCCCTCGAGTACGACGCCGATCTGTTCGACGCCGCGACCGCGGCCCGCTGGCTCGGCTCGTTCCGGACGCTCCTCGCCGCCGCCGTGGCCGATCCCGAGCGGCGGGTTTCCGAGCTGCCGCTCCTCGCGCTCGCGGAGCGGGACGAGCTGCTCGCGCTCGGCCGGGGCGCCGCCGCAGACGTGCCCGCCGGTTGCCTGCACGGCCTGTTCGCCGCCCAGGCCGCGCGGAGCCCGGAGGCGACGGCGGTGATCGGCGAGCGGGAACGTTTCAGCTATCGCGAGCTGTCCGCGCGCGTCGCGCATCTCGCCGGACACCTGCGCGCGGCCGGCGTCGAGGCCGAGGTGCCGGTCGGCGTCTGTCTGCCGCGCGATCCCGGGATGGTGGCGGGCCTTCTCGCCGTGCTCTCGGCCGGCGGCGCCTACGTCCCGCTCGATCCGGCCTATCCGGACGAGCGCCTCCTCTTCATGCTCGCCGACTCGGGGGCCGGGGCGCTGCTCACGACCTCGGCGCTCGCCGGCCGTTTCGCGGGTTTCGGCGGCGCGCTGCTGCTCGTCGATCGGCTCGATTTCCCGGCTCCGGCCTCGGCCTCGATCGCCGCCGGTCGAGCGCCCTCGCCGCGCGGCCTCGCCTACGTCATCTACACGTCGGGCTCGACCGGCCGGCCGAAGGGCGTCGCGATCGAGCACCGGAGCGCCGTCGAGCTGATCGCGTGGGCGGGCGGCGCGTTCGAGCCGGCCGACCTCGCAGCCGTCCTCGCGGCGACGTCCATCTGCTTCGACCTTTCGGTCTTCGAGATCTTCGTGCCGCTCGCCACGGGAGGCTCCGCGATCGTCGTCGAGGATGCCCTCGCGCTCGCCGCCTCGGCCGGCCATCCGGCGCGCGCCGAGGCGACGCTCCTCAACACGGTGCCCTCGGCGCTCGCCGAGCTGCTGCGCCTGGGCGGCCTGCCGCCGAGCTTGCGCGTCGTCAACCTGGCGGGGGAGCCGCTGCGGCGCTCCCTGGTCGAGCGGATCGCGGCGGCGAGCCCGGGCGTGCGGATCTTCAATCTCTACGGGCCGTCCGAGGACACGACCTATTCGACCTGGACCCGCGTCGATCCCGGCGCCGCGCGCGAGCCGGCGATCGGCCGGCCGCTGCCGAACGGCCGCGCCTACGTGCTCGATCCCGGCCAGATCCTCCAGCCGTGCGGCGTGCCCGGCGAGCTCTACCTCGGAGGCCCCGGGCTCGCGCGCGGCTACCTCGGGCGGCCGGAGCTGACGGCGGAACGGTTCGTGCCCGACGGCCTGGCCGGGAACGCCGCGGATCTCGCGGGCGAGCGCCTCTATCGGACCGGCGACCTCGCGCGCCTCCGGCCGGACGGCGAGATCGAGTTCCTCGGCCGGCTCGATCACCAGGTGAAGGTGCGCGGTTTCCGCATCGAGCCGGGCGAGGTCGAGGCCGCCCTGCTCGCCGATCCCGAGGTCGCGGAGGCCGCGGTGGTGGCGCGCGAGGCCGGCGGTCGGGGCGAGCGGGGCAAGCGGCTGGTCGCCTATGTCGTCTTCGCGGAGGCGGCGCCCGGCGCCCTCGATCGCGTGCGGGATCGCCTGCGCGCGCGGCTGCCGGAGTTCCTGGTGCCGGCCGCCTGGGTCGGGCTCGCCGCCCTGCCGCGCACCCCGAACGGCAAGCTCGACCGGCGGGCGCTGCCGGCGCCCGGAGCCCCGGCCGCGGACGCCGCCTGGCAGCGGCCGCAGGGCGAGATCGAGGAGCGGCTGGCGCGGATCTGGGAGGACGTGCTCGAGATCGATCCGGGGGGCTCTCGGCGCGTCGGGCGCGCCGACCGCTTCTTCGATCTCGGCGGCCATTCTCTGCTCGCGACGCAGGTGGCGTCGCGGGTCCGCGACGGGTTCGGCATCGAGCTGCCGGTGCGGGCGATCTTCGAGGCGCCGACCGTCGCCGGCTTGGCGGTCGCGGTCGCCGGCCTGGTGTCGGCCCCTCCCGAGACGGGGGCTCCGGCCGGCGACGCCGTCCCGGCGGTCTCGACGGCGTTCGACGATCCGGACGGAGAGCCGCTGTCCTACGCCCAGGAGCGTTTCTGGCTGCTCGACCGCCTGAAGGGGCCGGACTCCGAGAGCGCGGCCTATTGCGTGCCGATCGCGCTCCGCTTCGAAGGGCCGCTCGCCGTGCCCGCTCTCGCCGCGGCGCTTTCGGGGCTGCAGGCGCGCCACGAGGCGCTCCGCACGACGTTTCCCGACGTGGCCGGCCGGCCGGTGCAGCGGATCGCCGAAGCGCGCGGAGTCGGCGTGCCGGCGATCGATCTCGCCGCGCTCGATTCCGCGCTCGGCGAGATCGAGGCCGGGCGGCTGCTGCGGCTCGAGGCCTCGCGGCCGTTCGACCTCGCCGCCGGTCCGCTCTGGCGGACGGCGCTCCTGCGGCTCGGCGCCGAGCGCCGATCGCTGTTCCTCGCTTTTCACCACATCGTCGCCGACGGCTGGTCGCTCGGCGTCGTCGCGCGCGACCTCGCGGCGCTCTACACGGCGATCGCGACCGGGCGCTCCGCGGCTCTGCCGCCGCTCCCCGTCCGCGCGGCGGATCTCGCGCGCCGGCAACGCGCGAGCCTCCAGGGCAAGGCCCTCGACGAGGCGCTCGCCTGGTGGCGGGGGAGGCTCGCGGGCGCGCCGCCCCTTCTCGACTTGCCGTCCGACCGCCCGCGCCCGGCGCGGCGCACCGGCCGCGGCGCCCGGCGGTCGATCCTTTTCGACGCGCCGCTCGCGGCGGAGCTGCGGACCTTCGCCGGGCGGCTCGGAACGACGCCGTTCGTCGTCCTCCTGGCGGCCTTCGAAACGCTCCTCGGGCGCGCCTGCGGAGTCGAGGATCTGGTCGTCGGCACGCCGTTCGCGAACCGAACCCTTTCCGAGAGCGAGCCGCTCGTCGGCTGCTTCGTCAATTCGCTCGCTCTCCGCGGCGACCTCTCGGGCGATCCGGCCTTCGCCGATCTCGTCGCGCGGACCCACGAGGTGGTGCTCGACGCGCAGGGGCACCAGGACCTGCCCTTCGAACGCCTGGTCGAAGATCTGGCGCCGGCCCGCGACGGGCGGAGCGCGCCGGTCTTCCAGGTCCTGCTGTCGCTCCAGACCGTGCCCGCGGCGCCCACGTTCGCGGGCCTTGCCGTCGAATTGGTCGACGTCGAGATCGCGGCGGTCCAGCTCGATCTCGCGCTCTCGCTGCTCGCGAGCGCGGAAGGTCTCTCGGCCGCGCTCGACTTTGCGACCGACCTGTTCGATCCGCCGGCCGCCGCGCGTCTCGCCGAAGGCTTCGCGCGCCTCCTGGCCGGCGCGCTCGACCGGCCGTCGGCGCGCCTCTCCGAGCTGAGGCTCCTCGGCGCCGCCGAGCGGCATCAGCTCGCGGTCGAATGGGCGGACGCCGGTCCGGTGGCCGTGCCCGAGCTTGCGCACCGCGCGTTCGAGCGGAGGGCGGCGGCGGATCCTGGAGCGATCGCGGTCGAGCAGGGTGACCGGCGCCTGACCTACGGTGCGCTCGATCGCCGCGCGGAGCGGCTGGCGCGGCGCCTGCGCGCGGCCGGCGCCGGCCCCGAGATCCTGATCGGTCTCGAGGTCGAGCGCTCGATCGAGCGGGTGATCGGCCTGCTCGCGATCTGGAAGTCCTCCGGCGTCTACCTTCCGGTCGATCCCGAGCTCCCCGCCGAGCGGCGCGCCGCGCTTTTCCGGCAGGCCGGAGCCGGGCTCCTGCTGGCGCGGGCCTCGCTCCTGGCGGATCTCGCGTTCGACGGCGAGCCTCCCGCCCTGGTCCCGCTCGACGAGGACGATCTCGAGCGCCGCGCGGAGGAGCCCGAAGCCCGCGGCGGCCCGGCGCAGCTCGCGCCCGAGCACCTGGCGTACGTGATCTACACCTCGGGCTCGACCGGCGCGCCGAAAGGGGTGGCGGTGCCGCACGCGGATGCGGCGGCCCATTTCATGGCGGCGGCGAGGGAGTACGGCCTCGGTGCCGGCGATCGCGTGCTCCAGTTCGCGGCGGCGAGCTTCGACGTCTCGATCGAGCAGATCGGTGCGACGCTTTCCTCGGGCGCGACGCTGGTCGTCCGCGGCGACGAGCTGCCCGCGCCGGTCGAGCTCGGCGGCTATCTCGAGGCGCGGGACGTGACCGTCGCGAACCTGCCCACCGCGTACTGGCACGCGTGGGTGCGCGAGGGAATCGCCGGGCCGCTGCCCGCGCGGCTGCGGCTGGTGATCGCCGGCGGCGAGGCGATGGCGGTGGACGCGGCACGGCTCTGGATCGAGCGGAGCGCGAGCGGGCCGCGTCTGTTGAATGCCTATGGTCCGACCGAGGCCGTCATCACGGCGACGGCGGGCCCGGTCGAATCGGGACGCGGGACGAAAAAACAGGCGGTGTCGGTCGGCCGGGCGCTCGACCACCGCACCGCCTCCGTGCTCGATGGACAGGGCGGGCTGCAGCCGGTCGGCTGGCCGGGCGAGCTGGTGCTTTCGGGCCTGCTCGCCCGCGGCTACCTCGGTCGCCCCGACCTGACCGCCGAGCGGTTCGTGCCGCGGCCGGGAGCGCGGAGCTATCGCACCGGCGATCTCGCGCGGCTGCGGCCCCACGGGGACATCGAGGTTCTCGGCCGCGTCGACGGCCAGGTCAAGGTGCGCGGCTTCCGCATCGAGCCCGAGGAGATCGAAGCGGTGATCGCGGCGGAGCCCGCCGTGCGCGCCGCGGCCGTCGTGCCGCGCCCGGGTCCCGCCGTCACGGAGCTGGTCGCCTTCGTGGTGCCGCGGCGCGGCCGGGCGCTCGACGAGAAGGATCTCCTGGACCTGCGCGCGTCGGTGCGGCGGCGGCTGCCCGAGGCGATGGTGCCGTCGCTCTGGCAGGCTCTGCCGGAGCTGCCCTTCCTTCCGAGCGGCAAGGTGGACCGGCGAGGGTTGATCTCGAAGGCCGCGAGCCTGGCCGGTGTCGTCTCTGGAACGAGCACGGACGAGGCCCCTCGGACGCCGCTCGAAGCGCGGTTGTGCGCGCTGTTCGCCGAGGTTCTCGACCGCGATCGCGTCGGCGCCGGCGAGAGCTTCTTCGACCTCGGCGGGCATTCCCTGCTCGGCGCGAAGCTGCTCGCGCGAGTGCGCTCGGCGCTCGGCGTCGAGCTGCCGCTCAAGCTCCTGTTCGAGGCGGCGACCCCGGCCGCGGTCGCCGAGGCGATCCGCCGCTCCGGCCGCGCGACCGGCCCGGTGTGGATCGGGCGGCGCGAGCGCGAGACCGACGCCCCGCTGACCTTCGCGCAGGAGCGCCTCTGGCTGCTCGACCGGATCGAGCCCGGAAGCGTCGCTTACAACATCCCGGTCGCCCTGCGCCTCTTCGGCCGCCTCGATTCCGCAGCCCTCGCCGCCAGCCTCGCCGAGGTGGTGAGGAGGCACGAGGGTCTCCGCACCCGCTTCCCGGAGGTGGACGGCCATCCCGTGCAGCGCGTCGCGCCTGCGGCACCGTCCTCTCCTGCGGTTCCTCTGCCGGGCGTCGATCTGCGGGCGCTGCCCGGGACGGGCGGAGCGGCCGAGCGGCGCCGGCTCGCCTCGGCGGTCGCGTGGGCGCCGTTCGATCTCGCGCGCGGGCCGTTGCTGCGTGCCGTCTTGCTCGTTCTGGGCGACCGCGAGCACGCTCTCCTCGCCGCGCTCCACCACATCGTGTCCGACGGCTGGTCGGCTGGGCTGCTGGTGAAAGAGATCGGCGCGCTCTATGGGGCCTGCGTCGCCGGAGCTCCTTCGCCTCTTCCCGAGCTGCCGATCCAGATCGCCGACTTCGCTCTCTGGCAGCGCGAGCAGCTGGCCGGGGAGGCGCTGGCGGAGCAGGTCGCCTGGTGGCGGCGCGAGCTTTCCGGTGCGCCGAGCGTCCTCGAGCTGCCGACCGATCGGCCGCGTCGAGCGGGTGGCAGCCGGCGGGGTGCCGATCGGCAAGTCGAGCTCTCGGCCGAGCTTTCGGCCGCCGTCGAGGAGCTCGGCAAGAACCGTGGCGCGACGCCTTTCCAAGTGGTTCTCGCCGCCTTCCAGGCCCTGCTCGGGCGCCTCGCCGGTCAAGAGGAGGTTTGCGTCGGCGTGCCGGTCGCCGGCCGTTCCCATCTCGCGACCGAGCCGCTGATCGGCTTCTTCGTCAACACCCTGGTCGTGCGGGGAAGGATCGACCGGGACGAGGGCTTCGGCGCTCTCGTCGAGCGCGTGCGCGGGTCGGCGCTCGCAGCGCAAGCGCATCAGGACGTGCCGTTCGAGCGCCTGGTCGAGGAGCTGGCGCCACCCCGGAGCGCGAGCTGGACGCCGCTGTTCCAGGCCATGCTGACGTTCCGGAATCTCGGCCTGCCGCCGCTCGAGCTGCCCGGTCTCGCGATCGTGCCGGAGGAGGTCCCGGCGGCGGCGGCGAAATTCGATCTCACGCTGTCGCTCGGCGACGCGCCGGGAACCGTAGCCGGGCTTTCCGGACGCCTCGAGTACGCGACCGAGCTGTTCGATCCCGCGACCGCCGAGCGCCTGGCCGGCCGCTTCGTTCGATTGCTGGTCGCCGCCGTCGCCGCTCCCGAAGCGCCGCTCGGGGAGCTGGCGCTTCTCGCCGCGCCCGAACGGGCGCAGCTCCTCGTCGAGTGGAACGACGCGGCGGCGAGCGGCGGCGCCCCCCTGTTCCCGGAACGCTTCCTCGCCGCGGCCGAGCTGCGACCGGACGCGGTGGCGGCGGTGGCAGGAGACGGCGAGATCACCTACGGCGAGCTCGCGGCGCGGAGCGAGCGGCTCGCGCGCCGCCTCGTAGGGTTCGGCATCGGCCCGGAGGCTCCGGTCGCGCTGGCGTTCGAACGGACGCTCGACGCGCTCGTCGCCCTGATCGCGGTGTTGCGCGCGGGGGGAGCCTATCTGCCGCTCGATCCGGAATGGCCGCGCGAGCGGGCCGCGGCCGTGATCGCCGACTCCGGAGCGGTGCTCGCGCTCGCCGCGGAACGTTCGGCGGCGGCGCTCGGAACGCTCGGGGTGCCGGTGCTGTGCCTCGACGAGATCGATTTCGACGCCGGTCTCGATCTCGGCCCGGCGCTGCCGCGCTCGCTCGATCCCGCGAGCCTCGCCTACGTGATCTACACCTCGGGCTCGACCGGCGTGCCCAAGGGGGTGGCGGTCGAGCACCGCCAGCTCGCGCACTACCTGGCGCGGATCCTCGAGCGTCTCGCCCTCTCCCGGCAAGGCGGACGCGGTCCGAGCTTCGCCGCGGTCTCGACGTTCGCGGCCGATCTCGGCTACACCGCGCTCTTCCCCGGCCTCGCGGGCGGCTGCTTCCACTGGATCGGCCGCGGGCTGGCGGCGGATCCGGTGGGGCTCGCCGCGTATCTCGCACAGCGGGAGATCGACTGCCTGAAGATCGTCCCCTCTCATTTGACCGCCCTCTGGGCCGCCCTGCCCGGTCGCGGGCCGCTGCCGCGCCGGTTGCTCGTTCTCGGCGGCGAGGCCTCGACCTGGGCGGACGTCGTGCGGGTGCGCGCCGCGGCTCCTGGGCTTCGCGTGCTCAACCATTACGGCCCGACCGAGACGACGGTCGGCGCGCTCTCGGGCTTCGCGGGCGACGTCGAGCCGCCGTCCGCGACGCTGCCGCTCGGCCGGCCGCTCGGCAATGCGGAGGTCTACCTTTGCGGGCCGGACGGCACGCCGGTGCCGATCGGCGCGCCGGGCGAGATCCTCCTCGGCGGCCGCGGCACCGCGCGCGGCTACGTCTCGCGGCCGGACGCGACGGCGGAACGGTTCGTGCCGCACCCCTGGAGCCTGGTGCCGGGCGCCCGGCTCTACCGGACCGGCGACCTCGGCCGGCATCTCGCCGATGGCCGCGTCGAGTTCCTCGGCCGCATCGATCGCCAGGTGAAGATCCGGGGTTTCCGCGTCGAGCCCGACGAGGTGGCGGCGGCGCTCGCCCACCACTCCGGGGTGCTCGAGGCGGTCGTCGAGGCGCGCATCGATCCCTCGGGCGCTCCGGGCGAGCGCCGGCTGGTCGCCTACCTCGTGCCCTCCGGCGCCGAAGCTCCGGACAGCGCCGAGCTGCGAGCCTTCCTGCGCGCCCGGTTGCCCGAGTTCATGCTGCCGGCGGCCTTCGTTACGCTCGCGGCGCTGCCTCTCGGCCCCAACGGCAAAGTGGACCGCGGCGCGCTCCCCGAGCCGGGTCCGTTTTTCGATGCCGGCGAGCGGGAGCGGCGGCGGCCCGCGATCGGAGCCGAGGCTCTCGTCGCCTCGCTCTTCGCGGAGGTTCTGGGGCTCGCTCCCGAGAGCCTCGGCGCGGAGGACGACTTCTTTGCCTGCGGAGGCCACTCCTTGCGAGCGATCCAGCTCGCTTCGCGCCTGCGCCGGGCGCGCGGCGTCGAGCTGCCTCTGCGATCGCTGTTCGAGCATCCGACGGTCGCGGGCCTGGCGGCCTGGCTCGAAAGCGTTCGGAGCGTGGAAGCCGCCGGTGAGCCGGAAAGCGCGGACTCCATTCCCCTCTCCAGAGTGCCGCGAGGCCGCGAGCTGCCGCTGTCGTTCGCGCAGGAGCGACTCTGGATCATCGATCGGCTCCACCCCGGCAGCGCCGCCTACGTCGTTCCCGCGGCGATCCGGTTTCGCAGCGCCGGCTCGCTGCTCGATCCGGCCGCGCTGGCCGCGGCGCTCGGCGCGGTCGTCGCGCGGCACGAGGTGCTGCGGACCACCTTCCCCGAGTCCGGCGGCCGGCCGTTCCAGCGGATCGCCGGGGTGGAGCGGTCCGTTCCGCCGGGGCTGCCGTTCGCCGATCTCCTCGCGCTGCCGCGAGCGGCGCGCTCGAAGGAAGCCCGCCGGCTCGCCCGCGCCGAGGCCGGGCTGCCGTTCGATCTCGAGCGCGGGCCGGTGCTGCGCGCGCTCCTGGTCCGTCTCTCCGCCGGCGAGCACGAGCTGCTGTTCGCCCTTCATCACATCGCGTGCGACGACGCTTCGGCCGCGCTCCTCACCGGCGAAATCGCGACGTTCTACCGAGCGGCGGTCGAGAAGCGTCCGGCGGCGTTGCCCGCGCTCGGCCTCCAGTACGCCGACTTCGCCGTCTGGCAGCGTGCCCAGCTCGAGGGGTCGATCTTCGAGAACCAATTGGCCTGGTGGCGAGGCCAGCTCGCGGGCTCTTCCGACGAGATCGAGCTGCCGGTCGACCGGCTCCGCCCGGCGGGATCGGGAGAACCGAGCGGACGCGGTGGACGCCATCGCTTCGATCTCGCCGCGGACCTCGCCGAGCCGCTCCGCGCGCTCGCTCTCCGGAAGGGTGCGACGCCCTTCATGGCGTTGCTCGCGGCCTTTGCGGCGCAGCTCGCCCGCTATGGTTCGCGCGAGGATCTGGTGGTCGGCGCGCCGGTCGCCGACCGCGGGCGCGTCGAGCTCGAGCCGCTCGCCGGCTGTTTCCTCAACCTCTTGCCGTTGCGTCTCGACCTCGGCGGCGAACCCGGTTTCGACGCCTTGATCGAGCGTTCGAAATCCGCGGTCCTCGGCGCTTTCGCCCATCGCGGGCTGCCGTACGAGAAACTGGTGGCGGAGCTCGCGCCCTACGGTCCGGGCGGGCGCTCGCCGCTGTTCCGCGCGGTCTTTTCGCTCCAGCCGGCGTTGCCGCCGCTCCGACTGCCCGGGCTCTCCGCCGAGCTGCTCGAGCCGGAGGGCGTCGTCGCGCGCTTCGATCTGACGCTCGGTTTTCAGGACGAGCCCGGGGGTGAAGGTTATCGGGGCGTCGTCGAATACAGCTCCGATCTGTTCGACCCCTCGGGAGCGCAGCGCGTGGCCGAGCACTTCCGCAACCTGCTGGCGGGCGCTCTCGCCGCTCCGGGGAGAGCGTTCTGGGAGCTGCCTCTCCTCGCTGCCGTCGAGGAGCGCGAGCTGCTCGTCGCGCGCAATGCGACGGCCGAGCCGGCCGGATCGGCCGGGCCGTGGCGACCGGTTCACCTGCGGGTGGGGGACTCGGCCGAGGCCGATCCCGCCGCGCTCGCGATCGCGTCCGGCGTCACCAGGCTCCCCTACGGCGCTCTCTACGAGCGGTCGGCGCGTCTCGGCCTGCGCCTCGCACGCCTCGGCGTCGGTCCGGAAGCGCGGGTCGCGATCGTCCTCGAACGCTCGCCGGAGCTGGCGCTCGCCGCTCTCGCCGTGCTCTCTGCCGGCGGCGCCTACGTTCCTCTCGATCCCACCGCACCAACCGAGCGCCTGCGCTGGCTGATCGCGGACTGCGGAGCCGTCGCGGTGATCACCCGGGAGGCCCTGCGGCCGGCGATCGAGCCCTCGGCGGCCGGCGCCGGGTCTCCGGTCTTCGTGGTTCTGGATGGGCCGGTCGATCCGGCCGCGGAGACGGCGGCCGAGCGCTTGACGCTCCGGGATGCGCTCCCCGAGCAGGCGGCCTATGTCATCTACACGTCGGGCTCGACCGGACAGCCGAAAGGGGTCGTCGTTTCCCACCGAGCCCTTGCGAACCTGGTCGACTGGCACGTTCGGTCCTACGAAGTCGCGGCGAGCGACCGGGCGACGCTGATCGCCGGGCCCGGCTTCGATGCCTCGGTCTGGGAGATCTGGCCCTATCTGGTGGCCGGGGCGAGCCTGCACATACCGGCGGAGACGGTGAGGACCGATCCGGCGGCCTTGATCGACTGGCTCGCGCGGGAGGAGATCACGCTCTCCTTCCTGCCGACCTCTCTCGCGGAGGCCGCGCTCGCGGAGGCTTGGCCGGAGAGGGTGGCGCTGCGGGCTCTCTTGACCGGTGGCGATCGCCTCCACCGCGGATCGCGGCCGGAGCATCCCTTCGCGCTGATCAATCACTACGGGCCGACCGAGACGACGGTGGTCGCGACCGCGGGCGCGGTGGCGCCCGGCGCGCTCGCGCCGCCGATCGGACGGCCGATCGGAAACGCCCGGGCCTACGTGCTCGACCGCCGTGGGCTTGCGCTTCCTGCGGGCGCTCCCGGCGAGCTCGCGATCGGCGGCGCCGGCGTCGCGCGCGGCTACCTGGGGCGAGCGGATCTGACGGCCGCGCGTTTCGTTCCGTACCCGGAGGGCGAGCGCCTCTACCTGACCGGAGACGTGGTGCGCTGGGGCGCGGGCGGAGCGCTCGAGTTCCTCGGCCGGCGAGACGGGCAGGTGAAGATCCGCGGCGTCCGCGTCGAGGTGGGGGAGATCGAGGCCGTCTTGGCCGAGCATCCCGGCGTCCGCGCGGTCGTGGTCGTAGGGCGCGAAACGGGAGGTCTCAAGCGGCTGGTGGCCTACGTCGAGGCGGTGGCGGCTCCCGCGCTCGCCGCAGAGCTTGCGACCTGGCTCCGCTCCCGCCTGCCGGAAGCGCTGGTGCCCGCGGCGTTCGTCGTCTTGCCGTCTCTGCCGTTGACCGCGAACGGCAAGGTCGATCGCTCCGCTCTGCCCACGCCCTCCGGCGCGGCCGAGACCGCCGATTCGCCGCCGCGCGGCCCGATCGAGACGGGTGTCGCGGCCTTGTTCGCGGAGGTCCTCGGCGTCGAGCGTGTCGGGGCGCGCGATGGGTTCTTCGCTCTCGGCGGGCATTCGCTCTCGGCGATCCAGCTCGCCTCCCGGCTGCGCGCGACGTTCGGCGTCGCATTGCCTCTCGGTCGCCTGTTCGATCGACCGACGGTCGAAGGCGTCGCTGCCGAGCTTCTCGCCGCGGGGGCGATGCCTCGCGACGAGATCGCGGCGCCGGCCGGTCCCGCCCGCGCGGAAGCGGTCATTCCCCGGCTCGCGGCGCGGCCCGATCCGCTCCCTCTGTCGTTCGCCCAGGAACGCCTCTGGTTCCTCGATCGGCTCGAGCCGGGGGCGAGCGCCTACAACGTGCCGGCGACCCTCCGCTTGCGCGGCCGGCTCGATCGCGCAGCGATCGCCGCGAGCCTTCGTGCGCTCTGCCTCCGGCACGAGGCGTTGCGCACCGTATTCCCCGAGGTCGCGGGTCGGCCGGCGCAGGTGGTCCGGCCGGGCGGCGCGCCCGAGCTGCCGCTCGCCGACTTCGCGGCTTTGCCCGCTGCCCTCAGCGACGCCGAGGCGCGGCGGGCCGCGCGTGCGGACGCCGCGTTGCCTTTCGATCTGGCGGCGGGACCGCCCCTGCGCGCGCGGCTCCTGCGTCTCGCGCCGGACGAGCACCTCGCCCTGTTCGCGCTTCATCACATCGTCTCCGACGCCTGGTCGCTCGGCGTGCTGGTGCGCGAGCTGGGGACGCTCTATGCCGCGGCCTCCTCCGGCGGCCCGGCGCAACTGCCGGAGCTGCCGATCCAGTACGCGGACTACGCCGTCTGGCAGCGCGCGCGGCTGGCCGGCGCTCCTCTGGCCGAGCTGCTCGCGACCTGGCGGGAGGCGCTCGCGGGCGCCCCGGCGCTTCTCGAAGTGCCAACCGATCGGCCGCGCAGGGCGCCGCGGAGCCCGCGCGGCGGTCGTGTACCGGTCGCCCTCCCGGCACCTGCTTCGGCGGCTCTGCGAGAGAGAGCGCGAGCCGCGGGTGCTACGCCGTTCATGCTCCTGCTGGCCGGATTTCAGGCGCTCCTCGGCAGATGGAGCGGCCAGGACGACGTCGTGGTCGGCACGCCGATCGCGAATCGGAACCAGCTCGAGACCGAGCCCCTGATCGGCCTCTTCGTCAACACCCTGGCGCTCCGCGCCGACCTCGAGGGCGATCCCGGCTTCGAAGAGCTGACATCGCGCACCCGCCGTGCGGCGCTCGCCGCCTTCGCTCGTCAGGACCTGCCATTCGAGCGCCTCGTGGAAGAGTTGGCGCCGGTGCGCGACCTGCGCGCGACGCCGCTCTTCCAGGCGCTGTTCACCCTCCAGAACGCACCGGCGGGAGCTCTCCGCCTCCCCGGCCTCGCCATCGAAATGCTCGAGATCGAATCCGACGTCGTCAAGTTCGATCTCGGCCTGACCCTGAGCGATGGCGCCGAATTCGAGGGTGAGCTCGAGTATGCCGCCGACCTTTTCGACCGCGCGACCGCGGCGCGTCTCGCGGCGCAATTCGGCCGCTTGCTCGCCGTGGCCCTCGCCGAGCCGGTCCGGCCGCTCTCCGACGTGCCGCTCTTCGACGAGGCGGAGCGGTGCGAGGTGCTCGCGGCCGGCATCGGCCCGGCGGCGCCCGAAGCCGCAGGGTCCGAATCGGCGCTCCACGCGGCGTTTTTCCGTCGCGCGGCGACTGCCCCGGACGCGATCGCTCTCGAAGCCGGTCCGCTTGCTCTCAGCTACGGCGGATTGGCCGCCTGCGCCGAGCGGATCGCCGCGCGGTTGATCGACGCGGGTGTCGGACCCGAGGTCGTCGTCGCGGTCCTCCTCGAGCGCTCGGCGGAGGGAGTCGCCACTCTCCTGGGGGTCCTCCGAGCAGGCGGTGTCTATCTGCCGCTGGATCCGGCCCACCCGGAGGAGCGCTTGCGCCGGATGCTCGCCGATGCCAGGGCGGCCGTGGTGGTCACCCGCCCCGAGCTCTGGGCGCTGGTCGCCGAACGGAACGGCTCGCAGGGACCGGTCCCGATGTTCGCCGCCGATGGGGAGGGGCATCCGGCTCCGCGGCGCGCCGTACGGGGCGAACGGGTCGCCGGTGCCGAACAGGCGGCCTACGCCATCTACACCTCCGGTTCGACAGGCGGAGCCAAGGGCGTCGTCGTTTCCCATGGCGTGGCTGCCGAGCACGGCGAAACGATCCTCAGGGAGTGGGGGCTCGGACCGGCCGATCGAGAGCTCCATTTCGCCTCGCCCGCCTTCGATATCGCGCTCGAGCAGGTGTTGCCGGCGCTGGGCGCGGGCGCGACGCTCGTGCTTCGCGGGGCCGACCTCCCGACTCCGGCCGAGCTGTTCGCCGAGCTTTCACTGCGGAGCGTCACGATCGCCGACCTGCCCACCGCCTTTCTCGAACAGTGGCTGGGCGAGGGAAGTGACCGGCCGGTCGAAGGCATGGCACTGCGCAGGGTGCTGACAGGCGGCGAGGCGATGTCGCATGCGGCGGCGCGCAGCTGGCAGACCAGCCCGCTTGGCGGCGTTCGGCTCGAAAACGCCTACGGCCCGACCGAGGCGGTGATCACCGCAACCCGATTCATCGTCGACTCGGCGGAGAACCTGGGCGGTGCTCCGGCGGTGCCGATCGGCCGCCCGCTGCCGGGCCGTTCGGCGCGGGTGCTCGACCGCCAGGGGCGGCTCCAGCCGATCGGCGTGCCGGGGGAGCTCCACCTGGGCGGTCTGCTCGCCCGTGGTTATCTCGGGCGGCCGGATCTGACGGCGGAGCGGTTCGTGCCCGATCCGTTCGCCAGGGAAGACAAGCCCGGCGCGCGACTCTACCGGAGCGGAGACCTGGCTCGCCTCCGGGCGGACGGCGAGCTCGAGTTCTTCGGCCGGATCGACCGGCAGGTCAAGGTGCGCGGATTCCGGATCGAGCTCGGCGAGATCGAAGCGATGCTCGCGAGTCATCCTCAGGTCGCTGCGGCGGCGGTCGTGGCGGACGGAGATGGGCCCGAATTGCGGCTGGTGGCTTTCCTCGTGGCGAGCGAGCCGGTTCAGGACCTCGCCTCCTGGCTGCGGCGGCGACTGCCCGAGCCGATGATCCCGGCCGCGTTCCGGACCATCGAATCGCTGCCGCTCACGACGGCGGGTAAGGTCGATCGGCGGGCCCTCGCCGTTCTCGCCGCCGAGACCGCCGGCTCGTCCCCGGCCGGTGCCGAAATCGCTCCGCGGACGCCGGTCGAAGAGGTGATCGCCGGCATCTGGGCGGAGCTTCTCCCGTCCGGTTCGGCCGGGAAACCTTCCGTCGAAGCCAATTTCTTCGACCTCGGCGGTCATTCGCTTCTCGCGACGCAGGTGATGGCGCGCCTGCGCGAGGCGTTCCACGTCGAGCTCCCGCTCCGCCTGCTGTTCGAAAGCCCGACGATCGCCGGCCTCGCGACGGCGGTCGAAGAGGCGCGGGCGGGTGGGCCGCGGCTCGTGCCGCCGCCTCTCGTGCCGGTGCCGCGGACCGCCTTGCCGCCGCTCTCGTTCGCCCAGGAGAGACTCTGGTTCCTCGATCGCCTCCAGCCGGGCGTCGCCGCCTACAACGTGCCGAGCGCCGTGCGCCTGACGGGTCGTCTGAACGCCGCGGCCCTCGCCGCCGCGTTATCCGAGGTCGTCCGCCGGCACGAGGTCCTTCGGACGACGTTCGCGCTCGCGGGCGACCGGCCGGTGCAGGTGATCTCTCCGCCGCGGTCCGTCCCCCTCCCGCGACTCGATCTCGGGGGCTTGGCCGAGGGCGCTCGCGAGGGGGCGGTGAGCGAGATCGCGACGCGCGAGGCGCGGCGACCGTTCGACCTCGAGCGCGAGCGGCCGCTGCGCGCCGCGCTCGTCCGGCTCGCGACGGAGGAGCACGCGCTCCTCGTCACGTTCCATCACATCGCCGTCGACGGCTGGTCCATGGGCGTGCTGATGACGGAGCTGGCCGTTCTCTATGCCGCTTTCGACGCCGGACGGCCGTCGCCGCTGCCCGAGCTGGCGATTCAATACGCCGATTTCGCGATCTGGCAGCGAGACTGGTTGCGCGGCGCCGCGCTCGCCGAGCAGCTCGCTGCCTGGCGCACGGCGCTCGCGGGAGCGCCGGCGCTGCAGCTGCCGGCGGACCATGCCCGCGCGGCGCTCCAGACCTATCGGGGCTCGAGCCTGCCGTTGGCCCTCGGGCCCGCGCCGTCGGCTGCCCTCCTGCGGCTCGGCCATCGCCGCGGCGCCACCCTTTTCATGACGGTCCTCGCGGCATTCCAGGCGCTGCTGCACCGCCTCACCGGGCAGGACGACCTGGTCGTCGGTACGTCGATCGCGAACCGCGGCCATCGCGAGCTCGAATCGCTGATCGGCTTCTTCGTCAACTCGCTCACGCTTCGGGCCGACTTCGCGGGCGATCCGCCCTTCGCGGTCTTCCTCGAGCGCGTTCGCGAGGTGGCCCTCCGCGCCTATGCGTATCAGGACCTGCCGTTCGAGAAGCTGGTGGCCGAGCTGCTGCCGGAGCGCGACCTTTCGCGCTCGCCGCTGTTTCAGGTGCTGGTACAGCTCCAGAACGTGCCGGCCGGCACTCTCGAGGTGCCGGGCCTGGTCCTGGCGCCGGTGCCGTTCGAGGCGCAGTCGGCCAAGTTCGACCTGGTCTTGAACCTGCTCGAGGTCGGCGGCGGTCTCGGCGGCGACCTCAAGTTCAACACCGATCTCTTCGACCCGCCGACGGTCGAAAGGCTGGCCCGGCGCTACGAGCGGGTGCTCGAAGCGATCGCGGAGAACCCGCACTTGCGGTTGTCGGAGCTGCCGCTCCTGAGCGCGGAGGAACGGCGGCAGCTGGTCTCCGAGTGGGGCGCCGTCGCGGGCGAGCTCCCAACTTTCTGCTTGCACGAGCGGCTCGCGGAGCAGGCGGCGCGGCGGCCGGATGCGGTGGCGGTCTCGCTCGGCGAGGAGCGGCTGACCTACGGCGCTCTCGAAGCGCGGGCGAACGCCCTGGCCGGTCACCTCGCCTCGATCGGCGTCGTGCCGGGGGATCGGGTCGGAACCTGCTTCGAGCGCTCGATCGAGATGGTGATCGCCATCCTCGGTGTTCTCAAGGCCGGGGCGGCCTACGTGCCGCTCGATCCCCAATACCCGCAGGAGAGGCTGGCGTTCCTCCTCGGGGACAGCGCGGTTCGGGTCCTCCTGACGCAGACGGCATCGCTCGGAAATCTTCCGCCGCACCGAGCGCGGGTGGTGACGCTCGACGGAGCCCATTCCGAGTGCGTGCGCGATGCGACCCGGGTCGCTTCCCGGGGGATGATGGGACCGGGCTTGCCAGCCTACGTGATCTACACCTCGGGCTCGACCGGACGGCCGAAGGGCGTGGTCGTGACGCACGCGAACGCCTCGCGCCTGTTCGCTGCGACGGCGGGATGGTTCGAATTCGACGAGCGGGACGTCTGGACGCTGTTCCACTCGATCGCTTTCGACTTCTCGGTCTGGGAGCTCTGGGGCGCCCTGCTCTTCGGCGGGCGGCTCCTGGTGGTGCCCTACTGGGTGAGCCGCTCTCCGGCGGGATTCGTCGATCTGCTGGCCGAAGAGCGGGTGACGGTGCTGAATCAGACGCCGTCGGCCTTCCGGCAGCTGACCTGGGCGGAGGGTGCGAATCCCGAAAGCTTGTCGGCCCTGCGCGAGGTGATCTTCGGCGGCGAAGCCTTGGAGCCGCGGAGCCTCTCGCCCTGGTTTGCGAAGCACGGAGATCTGCGCCCGCGCCTGGTCAACATGTACGGCGTCACCGAGACGACGGTCCACGTGACCGCGCGGCCATTGCGGGCGGACGACGCGGAGCGAGGGAGCCTCGTCGGCCGCGCCATCCCGGATCTCTCGGTGCTCGTGATGGACGCGCGGCAGGGCGTCGAGCCGTCTCCGATCGGCGCCCCGGGGGAAATCCAGGTCGGCGGCGCGGGGCTGGCGTCGGGCTATCTCGGACGCCCGGACCTGACCGCGGAACGGTTCGTTCCCCATCCATTCGCCGAGAAGGGAGGTGAGCGGCTCTACCGCTCGGGGGATCTCGCGCGCCGATTGGCGGACGGCGATCTCGAATATCTGGGCCGCATCGATCACCAGGTGAAGGTGCGCGGATTCCGGATCGAGCTCGGGGAGATCGAATCGGCGATCGCCGCCCTGCCAGGTGTGCGCGAGTGCACGGTCCTCGCTCGCGCCGATGGCGGCTCGGAGCCTCGCCTGGTGGCGTACGCCGTGGGCGATGCCGTGCCCGCGCTGTCGGAGCTGCGGTCGGCTCTCGCGGCCAAGCTCCCGGAGTACATGGTGCCGTCGGCCCTGGTGGTGCTCGAGGCGCTGCCGCTGACGGCGCACGGCAAGGTGGACCGAAAGGCGCTGCCGGTCCCGCAAGAGACGCGTCCGGCCGAGAAGGTCTGGACCGCGCCGCGGACGCCGCTCGAGAAGTTCCTGGCGGAATTGGTCGCCGACGTGCTGCGGATCGAACAGGTCGGGGTCGCGGACGATTTCTTCGAGCTCGGCGGCAACTCGGTGAGCGGCGCGGTGCTGATCAACCGCATTCAACGCGAGATCGGCGAGATCGTGCACGTCGTGACGATCTTCGACTCGCCGTCGGTGGATTCGCTCGCCCACTATCTGACGGAGCAGCACGCGAACGCGGTCGAGCGGCGCTTCGGAGCATCCGGCGGTGATCAGGCTACCGCGGTCGCCGTCGCGCCGCCGCCGCCCGCCCCCGAGACGCGCATCGACCGCGGCATGCTCGAGGAGATGCGGCGCCGCCTGCGCCCGGGAGGCGCCGGAAGCGGATCGAAGAACCGGCCGGTGATCTTCGTCCTCGCTCCGCCGCGGTCGGGAACGACGCTTCTGCGCGTCATGCTCGCCGGCCATCCGCGGCTCTTCGCGCCGCCCGAGCTCGAGCTGCTGAGCTGGAAGACGATGGCCGATCGGCGCGCCGCGTTCACCGGCCGCGACAGCTTTTGGCTCGAAGGGGCGGTGCGCGCGGTCATGGAGGCGCGCAGCTGCGACGCCGAGGCGGCGAAGGAGATCGTCCAGGAGTTCGAGGACGAGGGTCGGACCACCCTCGAGTTCTATCGCGCGCTCCAATCCTGGATCGGCCCTCGGACGCTGGTCGACAAGACGCCGTCGTACGCGCTCGACCCGGAGATCCTCAAGCGCGCGGAAGCGGGTTTCGAGAGGCCGCTCTACCTCCACCTTCTGCGCCATCCGGGCGGCATGATCACCTCCTTCGAAGAGGCGAAGCTCGATCAGATCTTCTTCCGCCAAGAACACTCGTTCTCTCGCCGCGAGCTCGCGGAGCTGATCTGGCTCGATAGCCATCTCAACATCCTCGACCTCCTGGCCGAAGTGCCCGCCGAGCGCCAGCACGCGGTGCGCTTCGAGGATTTGGTGCGCGAGCCGGAGGGTGCCCTCGCGGAGATCTGTTCCTTCCTCGGCATCGATCCGGACGCGGCGATGGGGGACCCCTACGGCGCGGGCTCGGCCCGGATGACGGACGGGCCGCTGCCCGAATCTCGCATGCTCGGCGACGTCAAGTTCCTCGAGCACCGGAAGATCGATTCCGGCGTGGCCGAGCGCTGGCGCGAGCGTCTCGACGAGGCTTCCTTGGGCGAGCCGACGCGGGAGCTCGCCGAGCGGCTCGGTTATGCCTGGGGGGTCCGGCCCGCGGATCTTCGGTCCCCGGACTCGCCTTCCGATGCGACCTGCGTCTCGGTGCCGCGCGCGGACTGGGCGCCCGGCGAGCCCCTCCCCCTCTCGTTTGCGCAGGAGCGACTCTGGTTCCTCGACCGGCTCGACCCGGGACGGCCGACCTACAACATTCCGACCGCGGTCCGGCTCACCGGCACTCTCGCCGTGCCTTCCCTCGCGCGCGCTCTCGCCGAGCTAGCGCAGCGCCACGCGGCGCTCCGCACGACCTTCGGCGAGATTTCCGGGCGACCGGTGCAAAGGGTCGCGCAAGCCGGAAACCTGCCGCTGCCGCTGGCGGATCTCGGAGCGCTCGCCACGTCTCGCAAGAAGGCCGAGGAGCTGCGGCTCGCGAGCGCGTTCGCCGCTCTGGCGTTCGATCTCGAACAGGGCCCGGTCGCGAGGGCCTTGTTGCTCGGGCTTCGAGCGGACGAGCATGCGGCGATCCTCGTGCTCCACCACATCGTCGGCGACGGCTGGTCGATGGGGGTCCTGGTCGCCGAAATGGCGGCGCTCTATGCCGCCTTCGCGGCGGGGCGGCCGTCGCCGTTGGCGCCGCTGCCGATCCAATATCCCGACTTTGCCCTCTGGCAGCGAGCCGCGCTCGCGGGCGAGGCGCTCGACCGGGAGCTCGCCTATTGGCGCGCGGACCTCGCCGGCCTCCAGCCGCTCGATCTGCCGACCGATCGGCCCCGCCCGCGAAGGCAGACTTTCCGCGGCGCGAGCCGCCCTCTCTCGCTGCCGCCGGAGGTGACCGCGGCGCTCACGGCCCTCGGCCAGCGCGAAAGCGCGACGCCGTTCATGGTCTTGCTCGCGCTCTTTGCGGCCCTCCTTCACCGGCTCGCGGGTCAAGACGATCTCGCCGTCGGCACGCCGATCGCGAACCGCACCCGCAGCGAGCTCGAAGGGTTGATCGGGTTCTTCGTCAACACGCTCGCGATCCGTACCGACGCGCAGGGGAATCCCTCCTTCCGGACCTTGCTCGGCCGGGTTCGCGCGGCGGCGCGCGGCGCGTTCGCGCACCAGGATCTGCCGTTCGAACGGGTGGTCGAGGAGCTGGCTCCGGCGCGCGATCCGGCGCGCCCGCCGCTGGTGCAGGTCGTCTTTTCGTTCCAGAGCCCGCGCCGGATGCAGGCGGAGCTGCCGGGGCTCGCGCTCGTCTCGCTGGAGCTGCCGGTCTCGACCTCCAAGTTCGACCTTCTCTTGACGCTCGGCGAGGGGCCGGCGGGCCTCGCAGGCAGCGCGGAATTCAATCTCGACCTGTTCGATGCCGCCACCATCGCGCGCTGGCTGGGTCACCTCGTGCGGATGGCGGAAGGGATCTCCGGGACAGCCGAGATCCCTTTGCGGGACCTGCCGCTGCTTTCGGCCGGGGAGCAGCATCAGCTGATCGCGGAATGGAATGCGACCGAGAGTGCCTATCCCCGGGAGCGCACGCTGGCCGCTCTGTTCGCCGATCGAGTGGCGTGGGCTCCCGATGCGACGGCGCTCGACTTCGGTTCCGAACAGCTTTCCTACGCCTCTCTCGACGCCACCTCGAACCGGCTCGCTCGCCGACTGGCCCGGTTCGGCGCCGGGCCCGAAGTCTTGATCGGTGTCTACCTCGAACGCTCGGTGGACCTCGTGGTGGCTCTCCTCGCCATCGTCAAGGCGGGAGCCGCATATCTGCCGCTCGACCCCGGCTACCCGCCCGAGCGTCTGGCCTGGATGCTCGAAGACGGCGAGGCTCCGATCGTGGTCGCTCGCGCCGACAACCGGCTCCCGGCATTGTCTTCGGGAATCCAAACCGTCTTCCTCGATCGCGTCATCGGGCGGATCGCGGCCGAAGATGACGGCGCCTTCGAAGTCCCGGCGCTGCCCGAGAATCTCGCCTACGTAATGTACACGTCCGGCTCGACCGGCCGGCCCAAGGGGGTGGCCATCCCGCGCGCGGCGGTCGTGCGGCTCCTGTTCGAGACCGATTACATCGAGCTCCGGCCCGACGACCGCGTCGCGCAGATCGCGAATGCCTCGTTCGACGCGGCCACGTTCGAGGTTTGGGGCGCATTGCTCCACGGCGGCGTGCTGGTCGGCATCAGCCGAGAGACCACGCTCGAACCGCGGGTGCTGGCCCGGGCCCTGGTGGAGCGGCAGGTCACCGCTGCGTTCATCACCGTGGCGCTGTTCAATCGAGTGACTCAGGTGCTGCGCGACCTGCCGGAGACGTTCCATGGCCTTCGCCATCTCCTGGTCGGCGGTGAAGCGCTCGATCCCGGCACCGTGCGCGAAACCCTCGAACGAGGGCGGCCCGACCGATTCCTCAACGTCTACGGACCGACGGAATCCACGACGTTCGCGACCTGGCAGACGGTCCACACCGTCGACGTGGGAACGGCCTCGCTGCCGATCGGCCAGCCGGTCGGAAACACCACGGCGCACGTTCTGGATGCCGATCTTCGTTTGGTTCCTTTCGGCGTTCTCGGCGAGCTCTTCCTCGGCGGCGACGGTCTCGCGCGCGGCTACCTGAAGCGGCCGGATTTGACCGCGGAGCGGTTCGTGCCGAGCCCGTTTGCCGCCGCCGACGGCAAGCCGGGCCAACGCCTCTATCGGACGGGTGACGTCGTTCGCCGGAGGCCGGGAGGCGAGATCGACTTCATCGGTCGCCGGGACGGCCAGATCAAGGTCCGCGGTTTCCGGATCGAGATCGGCGAAGTCGAGGCGGCGCTCCTCGCGGGACGCGACATCTCGGCGGCCGCGGTCGTGGCGCGCGAGCTGCCCTCCGGCGAGCGCGGGCTGATCGCTTTCGTCGTCGGCGAGGATGGCGATTCAGTGGATGGGCCGGCTTTGCGCGCCCGTCTCGCCGAGCGCCTGCCCGACTACATGGTGCCGGCGGCCTTCGTCGCGCTCGCGGCGCTGCCGCTCAACGTCAACGGCAAGGTGGATCGGAGGGCGCTCGAGCAGCAGCCTCTGGACCTCGCGGAGGTCGGCGCCGCCGCGGGCAGAGAGCCGAGCACCCCGGAGGAAGAGATCGTCGCCGGTGTCTGGGCGGAGGTGCTCGGGCTCGAGAGAGTAGGCGCCGAGGACGATTTCTTCGCGCTCGGCGGTCATTCCCTCCTCGCGACGCGAATCGTCTCGAGGGCGCGCGAGCTGTTCCGGGTCGAGCTGCCTTTGCGCTGCCTCTTCGAGACGCCGACGGTGGCGGGGCTCGCGGCGGCGATCGTCGAAGCGCGCTCGGCCGGTCTTCGCCTCGAGCTGCCTCCGATCGAGGCCGCGCCCCGTGCCGCCGACATCCCGCTGTCGTTCTCGCAAGAACGGCTCTGGTTCCTCGACCGTTTGAGCCCCGGCGCCTCGACGCTCAACATGCGGGGGTCGGTGCGGCTCGCCGGCCGTCTCGACGTCGCCGCTCTCGCCCAGAGTTTCGCCCGACTCGTCCAACGGCACGAGTCGCTGCGCACTCGGTTCGAAGAGAGAGCGGATTCGGAGGTGACGGTCGTCCAGGCGATCGATCCGCCCGATCCGCTCCGGCCCCTGCCGCTGGCGGATCTCGCCGCGCTCGCCGAGGACAGGCGCGAGAGCGAAGCGAATCGGCTCGCGGCGGCCGAAGCCGAGCGGCCCTTCGACCTCGCGCGCGGCCCCCTTTTCCGCACGTGCCTGCTGCGCCTCGAAGCCGGCGAGCATCGCGTTCTCCTGACGATTCACCACGTCGTCTCCGACGGTTGGTCGATGGGGATCCTGGTCCGCGAAATGGGCGTCCTGTACGGAGCGTTCGTGGCGGGCGAGGCGCCGCCGCTCGCGCCGCTCGCGGTGCAGTACGCCGACTTTGCGATCTGGCAGCGGGCGCGGCTCGGTGCCGTGCTCGACGCGCAACTTCACTACTGGCGCGAGCGGTTGGAGGGACTGCCCCCGGCGCTCGAGCTGCCGCTCGACCGTCCGCGACCGGCGGTACAGACCTTCCGCGGCGCCGGCGAATCGCTGCTCCTGTCGCCACGGCTCGCGGCGAGCTTGCGCCGGTTGGCGCAAGGCTCGGGAGCGTCGATTTTCATGACCCTCCTCGCCGGGTTCGGACTGCTGCTCGGGCGGCTCGCCGGAGAAGAGGATCTGGCGGTCGGGACGCCGATCGCGGGTCGCCATCGACCGGAGACCGAAGGGTTGATCGGTTTCTTCCTCAACAGCCTGGTGCTTCGCTTCGAGCTGGGTGGAAACCCGAGCTTCCGCGAGCTCGTCGCTCGCGTACGCGAGACGGCCCTCGGCGCCTATGCGCATCAGGATTTGCCCTTCGAGCGGCTCCTCGAAGCGCTCAACCCCGAGCGCGACCTGTCGCGGACGCCTCTGTTCCAGGTCTTCTTCAACATGGTCAACCTGCCGTTGCCGAGCCTGCGGCTCGCGGATCTCGCGATCCTGCCGCTCGACCTGCCGGAGCCGGAGTCGAAGTTCGACTTGACCGTCTATGCCCGCGAGGTCGAGTCCGGCATCCACCTGGGCTGGACTTACAACGCGGATCTGTTCGATGCCCCGCGCGTCCGCGAGATGATGGCTCAGTATCGAGCGATCCTCGAACAGGCGACGGCCGCGCCCGAACGGCCGATCTGCGAGATCTCGCTGCTCACGGCGGCGGCGCGGGCTGTCTTGCCCGATCCGGCCGCTCCTCTCGGCGTTGCCTGGAGAGGGGCGGTCCACGATCTGTTCCGACGGAAGGCCGACGCGGCGCCGGAGCGGCTCGCGATCATCGACGAGGATGGCGCTTGGACGTATGGCGATCTCGCCGCCGTGTCCGGCCGACTCGCCGCGGCGCTCGCCGCCGCCGGTGTCGAGCGCGGCGACGCCGTCGCGATCTACGCCCATCGGAGCGCGCCTGTGGCCGCCGGAGTGCTCGGCGTTCTCGCGGCGGGCGGCGCCTTCGTCATGCTCGATCCGGCGTATCCCCCTCCTCGCCTGGTCGAAATGCTCCGCCTCGCGGCGCCGAGGGCGATGCTCCACCTCGCGGCGGCGGGGCCTCTCCCGAAGGAAGTTGCGGCTTGGGCCGAAGATCTCGGGCCCGGAACGGTCCTCGAGCTGCCTCGCGGCGGCCCCGGCGCGCTCCTTGCCGGGCTGCCCCCTTTCGAGGGGAACACACGCGACCGGATCGAAGTCGGACCGGACGACATCGCGTATGTCGCCTTTACCTCGGGATCGACCGGCGTCCCGAAAGGAATCCTCGGGCGGCACGGCCCGCTGTCGCACTTTCTGCCCTGGCAGTGCGCGCGTTTCGGTTTGACCGAAGACGACCGCTTCAGCCTGCTCTCCGGCCTCGCGCACGATCCGCTGCAGCGCGACCTCTTCACGCCGCTTTCCCTGGGCGCCGCGATCGTCGTTCCCGATCCGGACGAAATCGGCACGCCGGGATGGCTCGCGGCCTGGATGGCGCGCGCGAGCGTGACGGTCGCCCATCTGACGCCCGCGATGGCGCAGCTCGTGACAGAGCCGGCGGCGGGAGCCGAGCCTGCGCGAGCGCCCCATTTGCGCAGGGTGCTCCTGGTGGGCGACGCTCTCACGCTTCTCGATGCGGCGCGGCTCGAGCGCCTCGCTCCCGGGGTCGGGATCGTCAATCTCTACGGCTCGACCGAAACGCAGCGAGCGGTTTCGTTCCACGAGGTCTCGCCGGTGGACATCGCCGCCGGAGACGCCCCGCGAGCGCGCCAGGTCCTGCCGCTCGGCCGGGGCATGGAGGACGTCCAGCTTCTCGTTCTCGATGGTTCGGACCGGCTGGCGGGGATCGGCGAAGTCGGCGAGATCTGCGTCCGAAGCCCCCATCTCGCGGCCGGCTATCTCGGCGACGCGGATCTGACGCGAGCCAAGTTCCGTCCGAACCATTTCTCGGAGGCTGCCGAAGACCGGATCTATCGCACCGGCGACCTGGGTCGTTATCTGCCGAACGGCGAGGTCGCCTTCGTCGGGCGCGCAGACCGGCAAATCAAGATCAGAGGCTTCCGCATCGAGCCGGCGGAGATCGAGGCGCAGCTCGGCCGCGTCGCCGGTATCCAGGAGGCGATCGTGCTGGCGCGCGACGACCCGCGGTCGGCCGGCGAGCGCCGGCTGGTCGCGTTCTTGGTGTCGCGTGCCGGTGTCGAGGCGCCGCCGGTTGCCGGCCTCCGCGAGCACCTCCGAGGGCGGCTTCCCGAGTACATGGTTCCCTCGTCCTTCGTCGTGCTCGAACACCTGCCGCTGACCCCGAACGGCAAGGTCGATCGGCGGGCGCTCGCGCGGCTTCCCTTGCCGGAAGCGGAGGGCGAAGCGGTTTCGATCGCACCTCGCACGGCGGTCGAGAAGTCCCTGGCGGCGATCTGGCGTTCGGTCCTCGGCCGCGCCGAGGTCGGCGTCGAGGACAGCTTCTTCGACCTCGGCGGCCACTCGCTGCTCGCTACGCGCGTCGTCGCCCGCGTGCGCGAGGCGTTCGGCGTCGACCTGCCGCTCCGGCGTCTTTTCGAAACACCGACGGTGGCCGGCTTGGCGGCTTCGATCGAACGCTTGCGTCGGGCCGATGGTCCCCCAGGCGAGGAGCCGGCGCGACCGCCGATCGTTCCCCTCTCGCGAGATGTCGAGCTGCCGCTCTCCTTCGCCCAAACGCGGCTCTGGCTGCTCGATCGACTCGCGCCCGGCGATCCGTTCTACAACCTGGGCGGCGCGCTACGGCTGGAAGGTCAGCTCGCGGCCGGCGCGATGCTGCGTGCGCTCGCCGAGATCGTGCGCCGGCACGAGACGCTCCGGACGCGCTTCGGCGAGCGGGCCGGCCGGCCCGCGCTCCAGATCGAGCCGAACGTCCGTTTGCAGATGCCGTATGCCGACCTTGCCGCGTTGTCGGAAATCCGCCGCGAGATCGAGGCGGCGCGGCTCGCTCGCAGCTTTGGCCTGCTTCCTTTCGACCTCGATCGCGCCCCGCTGTTTCGGGCGCTGATCGTACGGTTGGCGGCGCGCGAGCACGGGCTGGTCTACGCGCTTCATCACATCGTGTCCGACGCCTGGTCGACCGGCGTTCTGGTCGCGGAGGTCGCGCGGCTCTATGCGGCTTTCGCCGCGGGCGAGAGCTCGTCGCTCCCCGAGCTGCCTGTGCAGTATGCCGATTTTGCGGCTTGGCAGCGGCGCTGGCTTGCCGGCGACGTCCTCCTCGGCCAGCTCTCGTACTGGCGTGAACGGCTCGACGGTGCCTCGGCGAGCGAGCTGCCGATCGACCGGCCTCGCCCGCAGGTGCCGAGCCACCGGGGGGCGAGCCGCCGAGTTCGTTTTCGGCCGGAGCTCCGCGAGGCGCTGGCGCTCCTCGCGAGCCGGCAGCGCGCCTCGATGTACATGGTTTTGCTCGCGGGCTTCCAATCGCTCGTCGCGCGGTACGCGGGGATCGAGGACGTCGTCGTCGGGTCGCCGGTCGCCGGCCGAACGCACGGCGAGGTCGAGGGGCTGATCGGATTCTTCGTCAACACGCTCGTGATGCGAACCGATCTATCGGGGGATCCGCCTTTCACCGCCATCGTGGCGCGAGCGAGGGAAACCGCGCTCGGCGCCTACGCGCAGCAGGATCTGCCCTTCGAGCAGCTCGTCGAAGCCGTTGCGCCGGTTCGCGATCTGTCGCGCAATCCCCTCTTCCAGCTGATGTTGAACTTGCTCAACACGCCGGAGGTCGCGCAAGAGGCCGGCGACCTCCGGGTTTCGATGCTCGCGCCGCGCGCCGGCTCCGCGCTGTTCGATCTCCAGGTCTACGTCGCCGAATCGACCGAAGGGATCGCGACCGTATGGGAGTACGCCACCGACCTCTTCGAGGCGGCCACGATCGCGCGCCTCGCGGGGCACTTCGGCACGCTCCTCGAAGGGGCAGCCTCCCGGTCGGAGGCGCGGTTGTCCGCTCTTCCAATGCTCGCCGTAGCCGAGCGCAACCAACTGCTCTCGGAGTGGAACGCGACCGACCGGGCTCTGCCCGACGGACGGGTCCACGAGGCGATCTTGGCGCTGGCGCAACGCGATCCGGACCGCCTGGCGGTGATCGCCGATGGCGAGGGTTTGACCTGGGGCGAGCTCGAACAACGGGTGAATCGTCTGGCGAGGCGCCTCCGCAGGCTCGGCGTCGGTCCGGGAGTGTTGGTGGGAGTGGCGGTCGAAAGGACACTCGGACTGCCGGTCGCCGTTCTCGGCGTGCTCGCCGCGGGGGGCGCGTACGTGCCTCTCGATCCCGGCTATCCCGAAGAGCGGCTGGCCTACATGGCGAAGGACTCCGCGATCGCCGTCCTCGTGACCCAAGCGGGTCTCGCGCCGCGCATCGCGGGATTCCATGGCGAGATCGTGGAGCTGGCGGCGAATGGCAGGCTAGCCGGTGCCATCGAAGACCCGGAGTCGGAGATGCCGCTGCCGACGGTGACGTCGCCGCTCGATCTCGCGTACGTCATCTACACCTCGGGCTCGACCGGCCGGCCGAAGGGTGTCGAGGTTCCGCATCGAGCGCTCTGGAACTTCCTGCGATCGATGCTCGAGAGTCCAGGCATCTCGGCGGAAGACGTTTTCGTCTCGGTGACCTCGCTCTCGTTCGACATCGCCGGCCTCGAGATCTACGGCTCCTTGCTCGCCGGAGCGCGCCTGGTCATCGCGACCCGCGAGGAGGCGATCGACGGGACGCTTCTCGCGCGCCTCCTCGCCGCGAGCGGCGCCACCCTTCTCCAGGCGACGCCCGCGGGCTGGCGGGTGCTTCTCGAATCGGGCTGGGCCGGATCGGCGGATCTCACGGCTCTGTGCGGCGGCGAGGCTCTCGCGCCCGCATTGGCCGCCGCTCTTCTCCCGCGGACGCGCCAGCTGTGGAACCTCTACGGGCCCACCGAGACGGCGATCTGGTCGACCATCGAGCGGGTCGAGACCGCTGAGCCGATCACGATTGGCCGGCCGATCGCGAACACCCAGGTCCACGTCGTCGGCGGCCTCGGCGGCCTCGTACCGGTGGGAGTCCTCGGCGAGCTGTCGATCGGTGGAGTCGGCGTCGTACGCGGTTATCACGGTCGCCCCGACTTGACGGCCGAACGCTTCGTTCCCGATCCGTTCGCCGGCTCGGAAGGCTCGTCCGGAGCCGGCGGGGAGCGCTTGTACAGGACCGGCGACCTCGCGCGCTGGCGGACCGGCGGGCGCCTCGAATGCCTGGGCCGGATCGACCACCAAGTGAAGGTGCGAGGCCATCGCATCGAGCTCGGCGAGGTCGAAGCCGCTCTCGTCGAGCACTCGGCGATCGCGGCGGCCGCGGTCAATGCTTGGACCGAGCGAGGCGACACGCGGCTCGTCGCCTATTGGGTTTCGCGCGAAATCCCGGGCGCGGAGCCGGCGAACGAGTCATCTCTCGGCGCCTGGCTCCGCCGGACTCTTCCCGAGATCATGGTGCCTTCGGCCTTCGTGAGGCTCGAACGGCTGCCGCTCACCGGCAGTGGCAAAGTCGATCGTCGAGCTTTGCCGAGGCCGGACCTCGAGCTTTCTTCGGCTTCCGGCTCGGCGCTGCCCCGAACGGCGGTCGAAGAGCTGCTCGCGGGAGTCTGGGAAGATCTTCTGGGAGTCGAGAGCATCGGGCGCGAAGCGAGCTTCTTCGATCTCGGCGGACATTCATTGCTCGCGACGCAGCTGGTGTCGCGGATCCGCGGCTTGTTCGGCATCGAGCTGCCGCTCAAGATGGTCTTCGAGCGGCCACGGCTCGCAGCCCTCGCTGCTGCGATCGAGGCAGCGAAGACCGCGCCGACCGCGCCCGTCCCGCCGCTCGTTTCGATCCCTCGTGATCGCGACGCGCCTCTCTCGTTCGCCCAGGAGAGGCTCTGGTTCCTGGATCGACTGCAGCCGCTCTCGCCGGCCTACAACGTTCCGGCGGCCGTGCGGCTCTCCGGACCGCTCGAAGTCAAGGCGCTGCAACGTGCGTTCGCCGAGGTGAGGAGACGGCACGAGTCGCTACGCACGACGTTCCCCGCCGTCTCGGGTTGGCCGGTTCAGAGGGTTGCGTCCGAGCTACCTCTGGCCATGCCGTGCATCGACTTCGGTGGTCTCGAAGTCTCGGATGCTTCGCGGGCCGAGGCCGAGCTCGATACCCTCGCCGCGCGCGAAGCGACGCTCGGCTTCGATCTTGAGCGCGGACCGCTGCTGCGGGTGACCCTCGTTCGTCTCGGGGACCGAGACCACGCTCTGCTCTTGACCGTGCATCACATCGTTTCCGACGCTTGGTCGATGGGAGTGATGATCGACGAGATTGCGCGCCTCTACGCGGCCTTCATCGAGGGTGGCGACTCGCCCCTGCCCGAGCTTTCGATCCAAAGCGCGGATTTCGCCATCTGGCAGCGTTCCTGGCTCACCGGCGAGGCGCTTGCCGAGCAGCTCGCTTATTGGCGGAACATGCTCGACGGCGCGCCTGTGCTCAGCCTATCGACCGATCGGCCGCGCGTGGCCCTCCGGGTTTCTCCGAGCTCGCGATTCAGCCGTGGCTTGTCGGCCGACGACGTCGCACGCTTGCGTCGCCTCTCGCGGGAGTTGAGTGTGACGCTCTTCATGACCCTTCTGGCCGGCTTCGACGCTCTCCTCGCACGTCTGTCCGGCCAAGACGACTTCGTGGTCGGCTCGACGATCGCGGGACGAACGCGGCGCGAGATCGAGCCGTTGATCGGTTTCTTCGTCAACACCTTGGCGCTCCGCGCCGATCTCACGGGCAACCCGACGTTTCGCGAGCTGGTCGGGCGAACCCGCGAAATGACTCTCGGTGCTTACTCCCATCAGGATCTTCCGTTCGAAAAGTTGGTGGCCGAGTTGCAGCCGAAGCGGGATCTTTCCCGCTCGCCGCTGTTTCAGGTTCTGTTCCAGCTCCAGACACCGCCTCGCGCAGCTCTCGGGGACGACGGATCAGGTCTCGGCATCAGTCCCTTCCGGACGGGAGGCCGCGGCGCGAAATTCGACCTCGTCGTGACGGCGATCGACGGCGGTGATCTGACGGTCGATTGGGAGCTGAACGCCGACCTCTTCGAACGCGCGACGATCGAGCGCATGGCTGCGCAATTGGAGCGCGTCCTCCAGGCGTTGACGGTCGATCCGGAACGCTGCTTGTTCGACCTCTCGCTATTGGACGAAGTCGAGAGGCGGCAGCTCGTCTCGGTCTGGGGTTCCTTGCGTGCGGAATTCGAGACGTACTGCCTGCACGGCCGATTCACGGAGCAGGCGACCCGCCGTCCGGAAGCGGTGGCCCTCTGCCTCGGCGATCGCGTCCTCACCTATGGCGAGCTCGAGCGGCGAGCGAACGCGCTGTCGGACCGTCTCTTGCAGCTCGGGGTCGCGCCAGGGGACCTGATCGGTTTGTGCTTCGAGCGATCGGTCGAGTTGGTGGTGGCGATGGTGGGAGCGCTGAAGGTCGGCGGCGCGTACGTTCCGCTCGATCCTCAGTATCCCCAGGAGAGACTGACCTTTCTCCTCGAAGACAGCGGGATTCAGATCCTCCTGACGCAAACATCTTTGCTCGATCGCCTCCCGAGCCATCGAGCGCACGTCGTGACTCTCGACGGATCGATCTTCGAGTCGACGAGCGGAGAGCGAGCAGGCGTCAGCGGCCTCGACCGGAGAGCGGAGTTGAGCCCGGAATTTCCGGCCTACGTGATCTACACGTCGGGTTCGACCGGCCGGCCCAAGGGAGTGGTGGTGACGCACGCGAACGCTTCTCGATTGTTCGCGGCGACTTCGGAGTGGCTCAAGCTTCGGGAGGAAGACGTCTGGACCCTTTTCCATTCGGCGTCGTTCGACTTTTCGGTCTGGGAACTATGGGGGTCTCTCCTCTCCGGGGGGCGACTGGTCGTGGTCCCTTACTGGTCGAGCCGGTCCCCGGCGGAGCTCTTCTCTCTCGTCGTCGAAGAACAGGTCACGGTGTTGAGCCAGACGCCGTCGGCATTTCGGCAGCTGATGTGGGCGGAGGCTGCCGCCGCGGGCTCACCGGACCTCGCTTTGCGGGAGGTGATCTTCGGCGGCGAGGCGTTGGACCTGGGGAGCCTGGCTCCGTGGTTCGCGAAGCATGGCGACCAAGTTCCCCACTTGACCAACATGTACGGGATCACCGAGACGACGGTGCACGTTACGTATCGACCGCTGGCTTCGGGCGACGTGGCGCGAGGGAGTCTTGTCGGGCGGACGATCGCGGACCTGTCCGTCGTCGTCATGGACCTTCGGAACGCGAACGAGCCGGCGCCGATCGGGGTTCCGGGAGAAATCTTCGTCGGCGGAGCAGGATTGGCTCTGGGTTACTTGGGGCGGCCGGAATTGACCGCGGAGCGGTTCGTTCCCGATCCGTTCGGGGCGAAGGGAGAGCGCCGCTATCGGTCGGGCGATCTCGCACGCCGCTTGTTGGATGGCGATCTGGAGTATCTCGGACGAATCGATCATCAGGTGAAGATTCGCGGCTTCAGGATCGAGCTCGGTGAGATCGAAGCGGCGGTCCTGGGCTTGCCGGGAGTTCGTGAGTGCGTGGTGCTCGCGCGAACGGAGGGCGGTGGCGGTGGCGGTGAGCCGCGCCTCGTGGCCTTCGCCGCGGGGAATGGCGTGCCCACTCTCTCAGGGCTCCGAGCGCATCTGGCCGCTCGACTGCCGGATTACATGGTGCCTTCGGCCTTGGTGGTGCTCGAGAAGTTGCCCCTCACTGCCCACGGCAAGGTCGATCGCCGAGCGCTCGAACGGGAAGGCGAGCAGTCGGCGAAGGCGGCATACGTGGCAGCGAGAACTCCGCTGGAGTATTTCGTGGCGGAGTTGTGGGGTGAGGTGCTCGGGGCGGAGCAGGTGGGCGTGGAAGAAGACTTCTTCGAGCTTGGAGGCAGCTCGATCACCGGCGCCGTCCTCGTCAATCGATTGCAAGAGGCCCTGGCGGAAAGCGTCCCGGTCGTCGCCATCTTCCATCACTCGACGGTCGCCGGCTTGGCGCGTTATCTCGAAGCAGAGCACGCCACGGGAGTGGCGCGATGGCTGGGTGGCCGCAGCTTGGAATGGCAAGCCTCGGAGTCGACACTGGCTCCGATTCCTTCCGTACCGTGGGCTTCGGGCGAGCCTCTCGCGCTTTCGTTTGCACAGGAACGAATTTGGTTCCTCGACCGGCTCGATCCCGGGAGTCCGGCCTACAACATCTCGATTGCCGTTCGGTTGATCGGTGCGCTCGACGTGCCGGCTCTCGGGATGGTGTTCACCGAGGTCGCGCGTCGGCACGCGGTGTTGCGAGCTCGCTACGCCACCGTCGGTCGCGACCCCGTGCAGGTGATCGCAAGCCCGAGCGAGTGCCCCCTCCCGCGTGTGGATCTGTCCGCCCTGCCTGCCGTGCTTGCGGAACGCGAAGGGCATCGTCAGGCGCGCGTTGCCGCGATGCGCCCGTTCGACCTCGTACGCGGCTCGCTCCTGCGCGTGACCCTCGTGCGGTCCGGTGCGGAGGAGCACCTGGTGCTTCTGACGCTCCATCACATCGCCGGGGACGCCTGGTCGATGGGAGTGCTGGTGCGCGAGGTCGCGGCGCTCTACGGTGCCTTTCATGCCCGGAGGCCGTCGCCTCTGCCCGAGCTGGCCGTGCAGTTTCCCGACTATGCGCTCTGGCAGCGACGCCGGTTCATTGCCGGTGGCTTCGCCTCGGATCTCGAGTACTGGCGGCGCACTCTCGCCGAGCTGTCCCCTCTCGCGCTTCCAACCGACCGCCCGCGGCCGCAAGTGCTCTCTTTCCGTGGCGGCCTCGTTCGATTCGAAGTGCCTGGCATCGTCGCGGAACGCCTCGAAGCATTGGGTCGAAGCCGTCACGCGACGCTCTACATGACGTTGCTGGCGGGAGTCCAGGCTCTACTGCAGCGCTACGCGGGAGGCGAGGAAGTAACAGTCGGCTCGACCGTGGCCGGCCGCACCCGCCGTGAGCTCGAACCGCTGATCGGTTTTTTCATCAACACGCTGGCCCTGCGAACCAATTTCGCGGAAAACCCGAGCTATGCCCTGCTTGTCGCGCGCGTGCGAGAAGCGGCGCTCGGCGCGTTCGAACACCAAGAGCTGCCCTTCGAGAAGGTGGTCGCGGAGATTCAGCCGGAGCGCGATCTTTCTCGCTCGCCCTTGTTCCAGGTGATGTTCCAGCTTCACCAGGTTCAGGGGGCTGTGCTCGATCTGCCGGGCCTCGAGTTGCGGGCGGAATCGGCGGAGGCGACATCCGCGAAGTTCGACCTGGTCGTGAACATGACGGCGGTGGGCGAGCGGATCGCTGGGTCCTGGATCTTCCGCACGGATCTGTACGACGCCTCGACACTCGTGCGCTGGTCGGAGCATCTCCGCCATCTGCTGGCTGCGGCGACGCTCGATCCGGATCGTCGGCTCTCGGAGTTGTCGTTCCTGGGCGAGGAGGAGCGCGAGCAGCTCGTGGCGGCGTGGGGCGCGGCGACCGGCACGTTCGAAACCTTCTGCTTGCACGAGAGATTCTCCGCGCAAGCGGCGCTACGCCCGGAGGCGATCGCCGTCGGTCTCGACGATGCGGTGCTCACCTACGGCGCGCTCGAGCGGCGAGCGAACGCTCTCGCCGGCCGTCTCCAGGGTTTGGGCGTCCTTCCCGGCGATCTCGTCGGGCTGTGTTTCGAGCGGTCGCTCGAGATGGTGGTGGCGATCCTGGGCGTTCTCAAGGCCGGCGCGGCGTACGTGCCTCTCGATCCTCAGTATCCGCAGGAGAGGCTCGCCTTCCTTCTCGAAGACAGCGGCGTCCAGGTTCTCTTGACCCAGACCTCATCGCTCGGTGCCCTCTCGTCGCATGGCGCCCGCGTCTTGACGCTCGACGGCCGCGAGGGTCTGGGTGGGGGCGGGAAAGGTGTCGAGCCCGGAGCGTCCGTGTTGCGTTCGGCGGTCCCGGAGCTTCCCGCGTACGTGATCTACACGTCGGGCTCGACGGGCCGGCCGAAGGGCGTCGTCGTCACCCATGCGAACGCGGCGCGGCTCTTTGCGGCGACGTCGTCGTGGTTCGGGTTTGGGCCCGAAGACGTGTGGACGCTGTTCCACTCGATGGCCTTCGACTTCTCGGTCTGGGAGCTGTGGGGTCCGCTGCTGTCCGGTGGGCGTCTAGTCGTGGTTCCGTACTGGTTGAGCCGGTCTCCCGCGGGCTTCTTCGATCTTCTGGCTGAGCAGCGGGTGACGGTGTTGAGTCAGACGCCGTCGGCGTTCCGGCAGCTGATGTGGGCGGACGAGGCAGCGGAGCCTTCGGCTCTCGCGCTCCGCGAAGTTGTTTTCGGAGGCGAGGCGTTGGACCTCGGCAGCTTGACTCCCTGGTTCATCCGGCACGGCGACCGGCACCCTCGCCTGGTCAACATGTACGGGATCACCGAGACGACGGTGCACGTGACCTACCGGCCTTTGGTGGCCGGGGATACGGCGCGAGGGAGCGTGGTGGGATCCGCGATTCCCGATCTGTCGGTGGTCGTGATGGATCTGCAGAACGGCCTGGAGCCGGCTCCGATCGGGGTTCCGGGAGAGATCTTCGTCGGCGGCGCCGGATTGGCGCTGGGCTACCTGGGGCGTCCGGACTTGACGGCGGAGCGGTTCGTGCCCGACCCGTTCGGTGCGCAGGGCGGCGCGCGTCTGTATCGTTCGGGAGATCGCGCGCGTCGCTTGGCGGATGGGGATTTGGAGTACCTGGGCCGGATCGATCATCAGGTCAAGGTCCGTGGCTTCCGAATCGAGCTCGGCGAGATCGAGGCGACGATCGTGGGATTGCCGGGCGTTCGCGAGTGCGTGGTCGTGGCGCGCGCGGAAGCCAACGGCGAGACGCGCTTGGTAGGGTATGCGGTCGGTGATGCGGTGCCGTCGCTCGCGGAGCTGCGGTCGGATCTATCCGCGCGGTTGCCGGAGTACATGGTGCCGTCGGCTCTGGTCGAGCTGCCGCAGCTCCCGCTGACGGCGCACGGCAAGGTGGACCGTCGAGCCCTGCCGGCTCCGGAATGGACGCGGCCGGCGGTGGAGTCGGTCGCGCCCCGGACGGCCCTGGAGCGCTATTTGGCGGATCGCTGGCGCGAGGTGCTGGGGATCGAGCGCGTGGGGGCGGAGGACAATTTCTTCGAGCTCGGAGGCAATTCGATCAGCGGGGCGGTCTTGATCAACCGCCTGCAGCAAGAACTCGGCGAGATCGTGCAGGTGGTGGTGATCTTCGACCGTCCGCGGCTGTCGGATCTGGCGCGGTATCTCGAGGCGGAGCACCCGGTGGGCGTCGCGCGGCTGATGGGCGAGGTCGGCGCGGCGCCGGCGCCGGCGTCCTCTGCGCGAGTCGACGAATCCAAAGTGGCTCTTCTCCGGTCGCTCGTGCGCCCGCTCGCGCCGACGACCGAAGGGCGAGCGCCGAAGAATCCGCCGGTCCTGTTCGTGCTGTCACCGCCGCGTTCGGGGACGACTCTGCTGCGCGTCATGCTGGGCGGCCATCCACGGCTGTTTGCGCCGCCGGAGCTGGAGCTGCTGTCGTACCGGACGATGGCGGAGCGCCGGGCGGCGTTCTCGGGACGTGACAGCTTTTGGCTCGAAGGGGTCTTGCGCGCGGTGATGGAGCTGCGCGGGTGCAATGTCGAGACGGCGCGGACCTTCGTCGCGTCATGCGAGGCGGCGGGGATGACGACGCAGGCTTTCTACGGCGTCCTGGCCTCCGAGTTGGGCGATCGGATGCTGGTCGACAAGACGCCGTCGTACGCTCTCGATCCGCTAGTCCTCTGTCGCGGGGAAGAGGAGTTCGAGGGGGCCCGGTACCTGCACCTGGTGCGGCATCCGGGCGGGATGGTGCGCTCGTTCGAAGAGGCGAAGCTGGACCAGGTGTTCTTCCGCCGGGAGCACCCGTTTGAGCGCAGAGAGCTGGCGGAGCTGATCTGGGACGTGAGCCAGGAAAACATCCTGGAGCTCTTGGCGGAGGTCCCTGGGGAGCGGCAGCACCGGGTGGTGTTCGAGGATCTGGTGCGGGATCCGGAGGGGGTGCTGCGGGGCGTGTGCGCGTGGCTGGGTCTCGACTACGCGCCGTCGATGGCGGAGCCGTACGCAGCGGGCTCGTCGGGACGAATGACGGACGGTCCGCATGCGGCGTCGCGGATGTTGGGAGACGTCAAGTTTCTGGGCCACGGAGGCGTCAAGGCCGGTGTGGCGGAACGCTGGCGGGAGGATCTTGCAGAGGGGTATCTGGGGGCGCCGACGTGGGACCTCGCGGAGAGGCTCGGCTACTCTCGGAAGGTCGAGAGCCCGGAGCGTTGGGAGGCGATACCTGCAGGGAAGAGCGGAGTGGCAGAAGAGTCTCCGCTGTCGTTCGCGCAGGAGCGTCTGTGGTTTCTGGACCAGCTGACGCCGGGCAGCGCGGTGTACAACGTGCCGCTGGCCCTGCGCCTGTACGGCCAGTTCGACGTCGCGGCGATGCGAAGTGCATTGACGGAGATCGTCGCTCGGCACGCGGTGCTGCGCACGACCTTCGGCGCGGTGGATGGCCGGGCAGTGCAGAGGATCGGTATTGTCGAAACATTCCCCTTGCACGGTGCAGATCTCGCGCGCCTTCCGGCCGCGGAGCGCGAAGGGGAAGCGCGACGGTTGGCGACGGCGGAAGCGCGTCGGCCCTTCGACCTGACGCGGGGTCCGGCCGCGCGAGGCCTCTTGATCCGATTGGCGCCGGACGACCAGGCGGCGGTGCTGACGCTGCACCACATCGTCTCGGACGGCTGGTCTCTGGGAATCCTGGTCCGGGAGCTGGTCGCCCTGTACGGTGCGGCTCTCGCGGGGAAACCAGCGGAGCTGGCGCCGCTCGCGGTTCAGTATGCGGACTATGCATCGTGGCAGCGGAGGTGGCTCGCCGGAGAGCGTCTGGAGCGGGAGCTCGGCTACTGGACGGAGCGGCTGGCGGGTGCTCCGCGGCTCGCGCTGCCGACGGATCGGCCGCGTCCGCCCGTGCAGACGTTCCGCGGCGCGAGCCGCGGGGTGCGTCTCGCTCGGGACTTCGCGATGCACTTGGAGGAGGAGTGCCAGCGCGAGGGAGCGACGGCGTTCATGGGTCTCGCGGCGGGATTTCAGGCTCTGTTACACCGGTGGAGCGGCCAGGACGATGTTTTGGTGGGAACGCCGATCGCGGGCCGCACGCGCGTCGAGGTCGAGAGCTTGATCGGCCTGTTCGTCAATACGCTGGTGTTGCGGACGGGGTTCGGCGACGGCCCGAGCTATCGCGAGCTTCTCGGACGCGTGCGGGCCGGGGCGGTGGCCGCCTACGCGCACCAGGAGGTGCCGTTCGAAAAAGTGGTCGAAGCGCTCGCCCCGTCGCGAGATCTCTCGCGTTCGCCGATCTTCGAGGTGATGTTCACGGTGCAGAACGCGCTGGCCGTGACGTTTGAGCTTCCGGGCTTGCATCTCGCTCCCTGGTCTCTCGGCGAGCCGTTGTCGAAGTTCGATCTGACGCTGACGCTCTCGCCGGAGACTCTGGCGGGGAGCTTCGAATACAACCGCGACCTGTTCGATCCGTCGACGATCGGCCGGTTGGGAATTCACTTCGAGCGCCTTCTCGCGGGCCTGCTCGCGCGGCCGGACGTGCCGATCGACGAGCTGGACCTGTGGAGCGTGGCGGAGCGCCATCAGGTCGAGGTCGAGTGGAACGCCCTTCCATGGAGCTACGCGGGCGAGATCTGCCTGCACGAGATGTTCGAGCGGCAGGTGGACTGGGGCCCCGAGCGCACGGCGGTGGTGTCGGCCGTGGCGGACGAAGGCCCCTGGAGCTACGGGGATCTCGAAGCGTGGTCGAACCGCGTCGCGCACTGTCTCCATCGGCTCGGCGTGAAGGCGGGCGATCGCGTGGGCTTGTGCGGGGAGCGTTCGCCGCGCCTGCTCGCGAGCCTGCTCGGGATCTTGAAGGCGGGCTGCTCGTACGTGCCGTTCGATCCGGAGTATCCGTCGGAGCGTTTGGCCTTCATGGCGACGGACTCCGGAGTGCGAATGGTCATCGGCCAGGAGGCATTCCGCGAGAGCATCGCTCTGCCGAACAGAGCGCGATGGATCTCCTGCGAAGCGGAATGGGCGGAGATCGGTCAGGAGAGCGCGCAGCGTCCGAGTTGGACTCTCGGGCCGGGGTCCACGGCGTACTTGATCTACACCTCGGGCTCGACGGGCCGACCGAAGGGTGTGGCCGTGCCGCACCGGGCGATCGCGAACCGGGTGCTGTGGATGCAGGAGGCGTATCCCCTGACAGGGAGCGAGCGGGTGCTGCAGAAGACTCCCTGGAGCTTCGATGCGTCGATCTGGGAGCTGTTTCTGCCGCTCTCGGTCGGCGCCGGGCTGGTTCTGGCGGAGCCGGGCGGTCATCGGGACAGCGGATATTTGGTCCGGGCCGTCAGGGAGCAGCGGATCACGGTGCTGCAGCTGGTGCCGTCGATGCTGCAAGCGTTTCTCGAAGAGCCGGAGGCTTCGAGCTGCACGAGCTTGCGATACCTGTTTGCGGGGGGCGAGGCTCTCTCCGGGACGGTCGCTCGCAGGTTGGCGAGCCGTCTGCCGGACGTGGAGCTGGTGAACTTCTACGGTCCGACGGAAGCGGCGATCGACGTCGCGTCGAAGCCGCGCGTGGGCTCCGAGGCGCGTGCGGTGGTGCCTCTCGGCCGTCCGATCTCGCGGGTGCATCTAGCGGTGATGGATCGGACCGGGCGCGCGGTGCCGATCGGTGTCGCGGGCGAGCTGTGGATCGGCGGGGTGAACCTGGCCTTTGGCTACCAGGGCCGCGCGGACTTGACGGCGGAGCGTTTCGTGGTCGCTCCCTGGTCGAGCGGAGGCGAGCGCGCGTATCGAACGGGGGATCTGGCGCGCTGGCTGGCGGGCGGCGAGCTGGAGTACCTGGGCCGGATCGATACGCAGGTGAAGGTGCGGGGAGTGCGGATCGAGCTGGGGGAGATCGAGGCGGCTCTGTCGGCGCATCCGGGAGTATCGCAGGCCGCGGTCGCGGTCCGGGGTTCGGACGGTGGGCGGCGCCTGGTGGGGTACTTCGTGGGCGGTCCGAGGGTGACGGCGGAGGATCTGCGAGCGCACGCGACGAGGCTCTTGCCGGAAGCGATGGTACCGGGGGTTTTCGTCGAGCTCGACGCGCTGCCGATCCTGTCGAACGGCAAGGTGGACCGCAATGCGTTGCCGGAGCCGGAGGCGATCGACGGCGGAGGCGAAGCGCCGCGGACGGCGGTGGAAGAAGTGCTGGCGGCGATCTGGTCGGAGGTGCTAGGGCTCGACCAGGTGGGGGTGGAGTCGAACTTCTTCGATCTCGGGGGACATTCGCTGCTGGCGACCCGAGTGGTCTCGCGGATCCGGCAGGCGCTTCACGTGGATCTGCCGGTGCGATCGGTTTTCGAGCGTCCGACGATCGCGAGGCTGGCGGACGAGGTCGGGCGGTGGCGAGGCGCGGGACCGTCGCTGCCGCCCCTGCGTCCGGTCGAACGAGGGAAAGCGCTGCCGGCGTCGTTTGCGCAGTCGCGGCTGTGGTTTTTACATCAGCTCGAGCCGGAAAGCGTGGCGTATCACCTGCCGTTGGCGCTACGGCTCGAAGGGGATCTGAACGTCGGCGCCTTGGCTGGAGCGCTGACGGAGATCATCCGCCGCCATGAAGTCCTGCGGACGTGTTTCCCGGCGCTGGACGGCGAACCGATCCAAGAGGTGCTGGCCGCGAGGCCCTTCGCTCTGCCGAGAATCGACCTCGCCAATCTCGCCGCGGCGTGGCGCGAGAAAGAATCGCAGCGCCTGGCGGCTCTGGAGGCGCACCGGCCGTTCGACCTCACGCGAGGTCCGCTCTTCCGCGCAGCGATCCTGCGACTCGAAGCGGAAGCGCACATCGGGCTCCTGACACAGCACCACATCGTTTCGGACGCCTGGTCGCGCGGGGTCCTGGTCCGCGAGCTTTCGGAGCTTTACGGCGCCGCCGTCGCAAGGCGCTCGTCGCCACTCGCCGAGCTACCGATTCAGTACGCGGACTATGCGGTCTGGCAGCGCTCCTGGCTTGCAGGGAAGATGCTCGAAGAGCAGCTCGGATACTGGCATCGCGCACTCGCGGCCAGGCCGCGGGCGCTCGAGCTTCCGACGGATCGGCAGCGGCCTCCCGTGCAGAGCGACCGTGGCGCCACGCGGACATTGCGTCTCGAAAAGACGGCGACAGTAGGGCTCAAGGCTCTTGCGCGGCGCGAGAGCGCATCGCCGTTCATGGCCTTCCTCGCGGTGTTCGAATGCCTGCTGTGCAGGCTTTCGAACCAGAGCGAGGTGCTGGTGGGCACCCCCGTGGCGAATCGCGAGCGATTCGAGGTGGAGCCTTTGATGGGATTCTTCGCCAATACGTTGGTTCTGCGCGGTGGCTTCGGAGAGGGAGGACTCCGCGGGCTCATCGGCCGCGTGCGCGAATCGGTCCTTGCGGCGGCCGCACACCAGGAAGTGCCGTTCGAAAAGTTGGTCGAGGAGTTGAAGCCTGAACGGGACGCATCGCGGTCACCGCTCTTTCAAGCCCTGTTCACGTTGGTACCGGAGCCAGAGCCGGTCGATCTCCCCGGCCTGACCGTGCGATCATTTGGTGTTTCCGGAGAGACAGCGAAATTCGACCTGGCTCTCGCCCTGACCGACAGCACGGCCGGGGTCTCGGGCGCTCTCGAGTACGCGACGGCGCTCTTCGACCCAGCGACGATCGAGCGAATGGGGAGACACTTCGACGTCTTGATCGCGGCGGGAGTGGGCGAGCCCGAGACCGATCTTCGGGCGCTCTGTCTGCTCGATCCGGCGGAGAGGCATCAAGTCGCTCTCGCCTGGAACGACACCGCTCGATCGTTCGCAACGGCGCGGACGATTCACGAGGCGATCGAGGCTCAGGTCGATCGGACGCCGGATGCCGTGGCGCTGTGCTTCGAGGATTCTCAACTGAGCTATGGGGAGTTGGATCGACGGGCGAACCGTTTGGCACGCCACCTGATCCGGCTCGGGCTCCGGCGTGAAGGCACGGTCGGCGTGGCCCTCGAACGTTCGCTCGATCTCGTGATCGCTCTCCTCGCGACTTGGAAGGCGGGCGGAGCGTACGTGCCGATCGATCCGGGGTATCCGTCGGAACGGATCGTGACGGTTCTCGAAGACGCGCAGTGTCTCGTCCTCGTGGCGCGAAAGGATCTTTCGGATCGTCTCCTTTCGGAAGGGTCGCTTGCGACACTGGCCCACGCGGATGCGAGCGCGACGGAAGTCGCCGCCGAAAATGCAGAGCGCCCGGGGCTCGCGGAGCTGTCGGGACAACTCGCCTATGTCATCTTTACTTCGGGCTCGACCGGTCGGCCGAAAGGAGCGATGAACGAGCACCGGGCGGTGCTGAACCGATTGGTCTGGGGCCAAACGACGTTCGACTTCGGCCCCGGAGACCGTTTCCTTCAGAAGACGCCGTTCAGTTTCGACGTCTCGGTGTTCGAGCTCTTCGGCCCGCTCCTCTGCGGCGCTCGCCTCGCTCTCGCGGCTCCGGGCGGGCACCAGGACGCCTCCTATCTGACGCGCCTCATCGCCGAAGAAGAAGTGACGGTGGTTCATTTCGTACCGTCCATGCTGGGAGGATTCCTCGACGAAGCGGAACCTTCCGCGTTGCGAGGCGTACGGCGAGTCATGGCGAGCGGCGAAGCTTTGCCGGCGGCGCTCGCGGATCGCTTCTTTGCGCGATTCGCTCCGCCTGCGGCGTCCGGATACCTCGCAGCAGTCGAGCTGCACAACCTGTACGGCCCGACGGAGGCCGCGGTCGAGGTGACCCATCAGATTTGCCGAGCAGGCTCGAAGCGAGCTCCGATCGGCCGGCCGATCGCGAACGTCCAAATCCATCTGCTCGACGGCGCCGGCGCGCCGGTTCCTCCCGGTGTCTCGGGAGAGCTATTCATCGGTGGAGAGCAGGTGGGACGCGGATACCTGGGCCGGCCGGATCTGACGGCGGAGCGCTTCGTTCCAGGGCCGAGCGGCTCTCGTCTCTACCGCACCGGCGATCTTGCCCGCCACCTTGCCGATGGCGCGATCGAGTTTCTCGACCGAGTGGACCAACAGGTCAAGCTGCGGGGCTTCCGGATCGAGCTCGAAGAAATCGAATCGGCGCTCGGCAGGCACCCGGCCATCGCGCGGGCGGCGGTCGCAATTCGCGGCCAGGGTGAACGCCGCGCGCTGGTCGCGTACGTCGTTGCCGCGGATCCCGAGGCGGCCGTTGGTGGCTCCGAGGTCCGTGCTTTTCTTCGCAGATCGTTACCCGAATATATGGTGCCGCCGCTCGTCGTACGATTGCCGTCGCTCCCGATGACGGCGAGCGGAAAGATCGATCGCCGCCTTTTGCCGGAGCCTGGCAGCCACGAGCTCGAGCGTGAGCGCCCCTTCGTTGCGCCGCGTTCGGCTCTCGAGGAGGCCCTCGCTTTAATGTGGGCCGAGGTGCTGGGCATCGAGCGTGTCGGCGTCGAAGACGACTTCTTCGGGCTCGGCGGGCACTCGCTCTTGGCGACGCGGGTCGTCTCGCGAATTCAGAAAATCTTCCACATCGACCTGCCGCTCAAGAGCTTCTTCGGCGCGGCAACGGTTGCGCGCATCGCCGAGGTCTTGATCTCCCACCAGCCGCGACCCGGCCAAGTCGAGCGGATGGCGGAGGTGCTCCGGCAGTCGCGGCGGATGACGGATGAGGAGCGGACACTGGCGCTCGAACGGCGCCGATCGCGGCCTAGAAAGGATCTGTCTTGAGCGTGGACGAACTAGCGAGCACCGGCTCGCTCTTCGACGAACAGCTGGCACTCTATGAGCAGCTGCTCGCGGAGGAAGGTATCGAAGCGCCCGAGAGCGAGAGCATTCCGCTTCGCCCGGCCGGCGAGGCCACGCCGCTTTCGTTTGCGCAAGCACGCCTCTGGTTTCTCGACCGATGGCAGCCGGGAAGTTTCAATTACAACGTCTACACCGCCTATCGGTTGGCCATCGCGATTTCGCCGTGTCTCCTGGCGGCGAGCTTGCGAGAGGTCGTCGGGCGGCACGAGGCCTTACGGACGACGTTTGCCGAAATCGACGGTCGACCGGTCCAGCTCGTGAATCCGGACCTCGCAGCGCCGCTCGCGGTGGTCGAGCTCTCCTCACTGCCCGAAGCGAGGCGAGAGGCGGAGGCTCAGCGCCTGGCGACCGTGGAGGCGAGATGTCCCTTCGATCTCGGCCGCGGGCCGCTCCTACGCGTCACGCTCGTCCAGCTCGGCGGCAGCCTCTCGATTCTGTTTGCCGTAATGCATCACATCGTCTCGGACGGTTGGTCGATGGGCGTTTTGATGCGGGAGATCGTCACGCTCTACCGTGCGTTCGCGGCGGGCTGGCCCTCGCCATTGCCGCCGCAGCCGATTCAATTCGGAGATTTCGCGGCTTGGCAGCGCCGTCGCCTCTCCGGCGAGCATCTCGAGGCCGAGATCGCGTGGTGGCGCGAGCGTCTCGCAGGTGCGCCGACCGTACTCGAGCTGCCGACCGATCGCCCGCGGCCGCCGTTGCAGAGCTTTCGGGGCGCCGTCCGCTACATCACGCTGCCGGTCGACTTGGTCTCACCGTTGCGGGCTCTCGGTCGAGAGGAGGGAGCGACCCTGTTCATGGTCCTCCTCGCCGGCTTGGCAATCCTCCTCGAGCATGCGACGGGCCAAGACGATCTTCTCGTCGGTTCGCCAATTGCGAACCGCAACCGGCCTGAGCTCGAAACCGTCATTGGATTCTTCGTCAACATGCTTGTGCTTCGAGTCGATCTCGCCGGCCGGCCGAGCTTCCGCGAGCTCGCCCGCCGCCAGCGTGAGGCGACCTACAGCGCCTACGATCACCAGGACATTCCGTTCGAAAAATTGGTCGAGGAGCTGAAGCCGGAGCGCGACCTGTCCCGCTCGCCGCTCGCTCAGGTTCTGTTCACTCTCCAGAATCTTTCCGCACTCTCGCGTGGCGGCGGTGGTGGCGACGACGCCGATGCCATCGCATTGTTACCGATCTCGAATGGCACCGCGAAGTTCGATCTCCTGATTGCCCTATCGGAAGTGGAGGGAGAAGCGGTAGGAGCGATCGAGTACAGCGTCGATCTCTTCGACGCCGCGACGATCGACCGCTTTGCCACCAACTGGCAGATCCTGCTCGAGGGATTGATCCGCGAGCCGGATCGGCCTGCGGCAGAGATACCTTGCTTGACCGAGGCCGAGAGCCGAGCCCTCGCCTCGTGGGGCGCTCCACGCTTCCGCGCGCCGGCTTTTTGTCTCCACGATGGCTTCGCGGAGCAGGCAGCGAAGCGGCCGGATGCCGTTGCGATTTCCCTCGGAGCGGAGATCCTGACTTACGGCGAGCTTGCGGCTCGTTCGAGCGCTCTGGCGCTCTACCTCACCTCGCTCGGCGTCGAGCCCGGTGACCTCGTCGGGCTCTGCTTCGAGCGGTCGATCGAGATGGTCGTCGCGATTCTCGGAGCCTTGAAGGCCGGTGCGGCGTACGTGCCCCTCGACCCGCACTATCCGCAGGAAAGACGCGAGCTTCTCGTTCAGGACAGTGGGGTTCGGGTCGTGCTCGCCCATGCGGGATTGGCCGAGAGTCTGCCGTCGCGCGGCGCACGCATGGTCACCCTCGACGAGGTTCGGTCCGGCTCCCAGCGTCGAGCAAGCATGCCTCTGGCGCAGGTCAGTCCGGAGTTTCCCGCTTACGTGATCTATACGTCCGGCTCGACGGGGAAACCCAAGGGTGTCACCGTGACGCATGCGAACGTCGCGCGTCTGTTCGCAGCGACGGACGAGTGGTTCGGCTTCGGCGAGAGGGACGTTTGGACGCTCTTTCATTCCTACGCCTTCGACTTTTCGGTCTGGGAGCTGTGGGGCGCTCTGCTCTATGGCGGGCGCCTGGTGATCGTGCCGTATTGGACGAGCCGTACCGCCGAGGAATTTCACGACCTTGTGGCGAATGAGGGGGTCACGATACTCAATCAGACTCCGTCCGCCTTCCGCCAGTTTGTCCGGGTGGACGAAGAGCGCCCTTGTGCCCTGCTCGCCTTGCGCTCGGTGGTGTTCGGTGGCGAGGCGCTCGATCTTGCGAGCCTCGGCCACTGGTTCGACAGACGAAGGGCGTCGAGCCCGCGCTTGATCAACATGTACGGCATCACAGAGACGACGGTGCACGTGACCTACCGCGAGTTGGCACCGGCGGACGTTCACCCCTGGGTGGGCACGCCGATCGGTGTCGGGATCGGCGACCTGACCGTGCGCGTGCTCGATCGGCGAGGTGAGAACACGGGGATCGGCATCCCCGGCGAGCTTTCTATCGGCGGAGCGGGCGTGGCCAGAGGTTACCTCGGACGTCCGGAGCTGACGGCGGAGAAGTTCGTGCCCGATCCCTGGGGGGAGGCGGGCTCGCGCCGCTACCGGTCGGGCGATCTTGGGCGTTTCCGGGGCGATGGCGAGATCGAATACCTCGGGCGGATCGATCATCAGGTGAAGGTGCGCGGCTTCCGGATCGAGCTCGGGGAGATCGAATCGGCGCTCGCGAGCCATCCGGGAGTGCGCGAAGCGGTCGTCGTTTTACGAGGCGAGACGCTCGTCGGGTATTGGGTTGGGCGCCAGGGAGAAGATCCGCCGGGGCGTGCGCTGCGCGAATTTCTTCTCGACCGCCTTCCCGAGCACATGGTGCCAGGCCGCTTGATGGAGCTGCCCGAGTTGCCGCTCACCGTGCATGGCAAGATCGATCGCCGTGCGCTGCCGGCGCCCGAAGGGCGTGACGCGGGAGTCGGCTACGAGGCGCCGCGAACCGCGGTCGAAGAGGTGCTGGCTGGCGTTTGGAGCCGCGTGCTCGAAGTCGAGGTCGTGGGGGTCGGCGACAACTTCTTCGCGCTCGGCGGCGACTCGATTCGCAGCCTGCAGGTTCTCTCGCTTGCACGGGAGCGGGGCTTGTCCCTTTCGGTCCAAGACATCTTCCGTCATCAGACGATCGCCGAGCTGGCCGTGCAGGCAGTCGGCACGGACGAAGTTGCGGCCGAGTCGGATGGCGGACCGTTCAGCCTGGTCTCCGACGAAGACCGGCGACTGCTTTCCGTACGCATTGCGGATGCGGAGGATGCCTATCCGCTCGCGCGGTTGCAAGCGGGCATGTTGCTCCATATGGCGCTCTCGCCGGACGAGCCTCCCTACCACAACGTCGATAGCTGGCGGCTGCGCGCCCGGCTGCAGCCCTGGGCTTTGCGGCGCGCTGCTCGGGAGGTGGCGGCGCGGCACCCGGCGATGCGCACTTCGTTCCATCTCGAAGGCTTCAGCGAGCCGCTCCAAGTCGTTCATCGCGAGGCGGCGTTGCCGATTTGGATCGCGGACTTGGGCGGATTGCCTCCCGCTTTTCGAGAGGGCGAGATCGCGCGCTATTCCCGCGGCGAGAAGGGGCATCTCTTCGAGCTCGGCCAATCGCCGCAATTGCGGTTCGTCATCCATCGGATCGATGGCGACCTGTTTCAGATGACGATGACCGAGAACCATGCCATTTTCGATGGCTGGAGCCTGCACGCGACCCTACGGGAAATGTTCGGCCGGGCCTTCGATCTCCAGCGCGGCGACGAAACCCCCTTGCCCCCTCCTCCGCGTCTGACCTATCGGGAATTCGTGCGGCTCGAGCGCGAGATCGTCGCGTCGAAGGTAGCGGAGCGTTTTTGGGAAGACCAGCTTTCCGGGGCCTCCGTTCTTCTCCTGCCACGCCTGCGGACGGCACAAGAGGAAGGCGGTCCGCGCGTTCACGCGCAGGTCTTCCCGGCGCCCCCGGATCTCTCCGAGAGCTTGGAGCGCCTCGCCCTCGAAGTCGCCGTGCCCATCAAGTCCGTGATGTTGGCGGCCCACTTGCGCGCGCTCTCCGTCCTTACCGGCGCGACGGATGTGATCACCGGCACCGTCTTCAACGGCAGACCCGAAGCGCCCGATGGAGCGGAAGTGAGAGGGTTGTTCCTCAACACCCTGCCGCTACGCGTCCAGCTGGGGGGCGGCACCTTCAGGCAGCTGATTCGAACGGCGTTCGAGGCGGAGCGGGAGCTTCTGCCAACCCGCCGTTTGCCGCTCGCAGAGCTGCAGAGGCGCCAGGGTGGCGGCGCCCTGTTCGAGGTTTTGTTCAATTACATCCACTTTCATGTCGTCGAGAGCTTGCTGCGATCAGGTGAGATTGAGGTTCTCGGTTTCGAAGGGCGCGAGGGAACGAACTATCCGCTGCACGTGGTCTGCACGCCCGGGCATCTCGACCGTGGGCTCAAGGTGACCCTCGAATACGATGCCGAGATCTTCGGACGCCAGCAGATCGAGGCGTTCGGCGGTACGTACCTGCGAGTCCTTCAGGCGATGGCCGACGCCCCGGATGCGCGCTACGACGAGACCTCCTTGCTCTCTGAAGAGGAACGGCGACAGCTCCTCGTCCATCTGAACGCGACGGAACGAGCCTGGTCTCGCGAAGCGAAGGGGACCGTGCCCGCAGCGATCGCCGAGCGATCGCAGCGCGCTTCCGGCCGCGTGGCCGTCGTCTGCGGTGGAGAGGAGCTGACCTATGGGCAGCTCGTGCAGCGGGCGGATCGCCTGGCGTGGCTCCTCCGGCAGCTCGGTGCTGGCCGGGAGGTGCTCGTCGGGATTGCCCTCGAGCGGTCCCTCGCCCTCGCCGTCGGCACGCTCGGAGTACTCGCCACAGGCGCCGCCTACGTTCCGCTCGATCCCTCCTACCCAGCGGACCGGCTCAGCTTCATGGCCGAGGATTCGGGCGTCGCGGTATTGGTGACGGACGAGGCGATCGTCGACTGGCCCGGCTTCGCGGGCGAAGTCGTGCGGCTCACGACGGACGGTGTCCTCGTAACTTCCGCAGCCTGTGAGGGCGATTTATCTCTCGCGAGCAGCGCTCTGCCCGACAATCTGGCCTACGTCATCTACACCTCGGGTTCGACGGGGCGGCCCAAAGGCGTGCAGGTCTCCCATGCTGCGTTGTGGAATTTCCTTCAGTCGATGCTCGAGCGTCCCGGTTTTGTCGAGGACGATGTCCTCGTCGCGGTGACTTCGCTCTCGTTCGACATCGCCGGACTGGAACTCTATGGTCCGTTGCTCGCTGGCGCCCGCGTGGTGGTGGCGACCCGCGAGGAGACGACCGACGGCAAGCGCCTCGCCGCATTGATCGAAGCGAGCGGCGCGACGGTGATGCAGGCGACTCCCGCGGGGTGGCGTCTCCTCGTCGAGTCCGGTTGGCTCGGCTCACCGCGGCTCAAGGCCCTTTGCGGCGGTGAGGCGCTGGCTCCAGCGCTCGCCGCGACCCTCCTCGATCGAGTCGGTGAGCTGTGGAACCTCTATGGGCCCACCGAGACCACGATCTGGTCGACCATCGAACAAATCTCGAAGGCAGGGGACTTCACGATCGGTCTGCCCATCGCCAATACGCGAGTCTTCGTGGCCGATGCGTTCGGAAGGCTCGCGCCGGTCGGCGTTCCGGGCGAGCTTTGGATCGGCGGCACGGGTCTCGCGCGTGGGTACAAAGGGCGCCCCGACCTCACCGCCGAACGGTTCATTCCAGACGGTTTGAGTCCGAGTCCATCCGAGGTGGGCCCAGGCAGTGACGGTGGGCGGTTGTACAGGACAGGCGATCTCGCTCGCGTTCTGCCGGATGGGCGCATCGAATGCCTGGGCCGCCTCGACTCTCAAGTGAAGGTGAGAGGTTACCGAATCGAGCTCGGCGAGATCGAAGCGGTGCTCGGTGCGCATCCGGGAGTTGCCGCCGCGGCCGTCATCGCTTGGGATCTCGCGAGCGGCGACCGGCAGCTCGCGGCCTACGTCGTGCCCAACGGAGTTGAAGTTCCAGGGCACTTGGAGCTCGGCAGTTTTCTCCGCGAGCGCTTGCCGGACTACATGGTGCCCGTCGTTTTCGTCGCGCTCGAGCGATTGCCTTTGACGCCCAATGGCAAGGTCGATCGCAAGGCTCTTCCCCGGCCGGCGGCGCGAGTGACCGCGGATTTCGTGGCACCGCGTACGCCCACCGAGGAAGTGCTTGCCGGTTTGTGGGCGGACGTGCTCAAGATCGATGGGGTCGGCGCTCACGATCGCTTCTTCGACCTCGGCGGCCACTCTCTGCTCGCGACTCGGCTGGCTTCCCGCGTGCGCGAATCCTTCGGTGTCGAGCTGCCGCTACGCGTGCTGTTCGACAGCCCAACTTTGGAGGGCTTCGCGGCGGCGATCGATACGGTTCTCGGGAACCCGATCGCCGCATTGGCACCGCCCCTCGTCAGGGTATCGAGGAACGGCGATCCACCGCTCTCGTTCGCCCAGGAACGCCTCTGGTTTCTCGACCGGCTTCAGCCCGGCTCCCCGGCGTACAACGTTCCTGCGGCAGTCCGCCTGACGGGCGACCTCGGCGTCAAGGCGCTGGCCGCGGCGCTCGACGAGGTCGTGCGACGCCACGAGTCATTGCGAACGACGTTTCGCATCGATCTGGGCCGCCCGGTCCAGGTGATCGCTCCGGAGACCCAGTTCGCGCTTCGCCGGATCGACCTTGCCGGCCTGGATCTCGTTCGAACGGAAGGACACCTCAGCGATCTCGCCGCCCGCGAAGCGCTCCAACCGTTCGACCTTGCGACCGGCCCGCTCGTTCGAGCGACGCTGGTCTCGCTCGAGCGCGGCGAGCATGCGCTCCTTCTGACTCTCCATCACATCGTGTCGGACGCCTGGTCGATGGGAATTCTCGTCGCGGAAGTGGCACGGCTCTACGCATCGTTCGCGAGGGGCTTGCCGTCTGAGCTTCCGGCTCTTCCGGTTCAATACGCCGACTATGCCGTCTGGCAGCGAGAATGGCTCCGCGGCGATCCGCTCGCCGAACAGCTCGCCTATTGGCGTCGCATCCTCGAGGACGCACCGGTCTTGGTTTTGCCGGCCGACCGCCCGCGCGCGCCGCTCCAGAGTTACCGCGGAGCAAGCCGGCCACTCGGGATCGGCCGGCCGCTCGCCGAGCCGTTGCGCGCGCTCGGCCGCCAGCGCGGATCGACCCTCTTCATGACCTTGTTCGCCGCGTTCCAGGCGCTGCTGCATCGGCTCACCGGACAGGACGATCTCGTCGTCGGCTCGACGATTGCGGGACGGACGCACCGAGAGCTCGAGCCTCTGGTCGGTTTCTTCGTCAACGCTCTGGCGCTTCGCACCGACCTCGCGGGCGATCCGCCTTTCGATGCCCTCGTGGCCAGCGTACGGGAAACCGCTCTCGGCGCCTTTGCGCATCAGGACTTGCCGTTCGAGAAGCTGGTCGCGGAGATCCAGCCGGAGCGTGACCTCTCTCGCTCACCGATTTTCCAGGTGCTCTTTCAACTCCAGAACGCTCCCGCAGCTGCCCTGCCGAATGCCGGCATCGCGACTGGCGCGTCGGGGGTCGAGATCCGGCCGATGGGACAGGAAAGCCAGAGCGCGAAGTTCGATCTGGTGGTGACCGCCATGGATCGGGGCGGCGTGCTGTCCGGCGATTGGAAATTCAACACGGATCTCTTCGAGCCGGCGACGATCGAAAGGATGGCCGCGCGCTTCGAAAGGCTTCTGACCGCTATCGTCGCCGAGCCGGAGCGGCGACTCTCGGAATTGCCGCTCTTGGGTGAGGAGGAGCGCGAGCAGCTCCTGGCGGAGTGGGGCGTGGCGACGGCCGTGTTCGAAACCTTCTGTCTGCACGAGCGATTCTCCGCGCAAGCGGCCCTGCGGCCGGAGGCGATCGCCGTCAGCCTGGGTGATTCGGTGCTCACCTACGGTGCGCTCGAGCGGCAGGCGAACGCTCTGGCGAGCCGTCTCGAGAGCCTGGGCGTCCTTCCGGGCGATTTAATTGGGCTGTGCTTCGAGCGGTCGCTCGAGATGGTGGTGGCGGTCGTAGGTACTCTCAAAGCCAGTGCGGCGTACGTGCCTCTCGATCCTCAGTACCCGCAGGAGAGGCTCGCTTTCCTTCTCGAAGACAGCGGAGTCCAGATCCTTCTGACTCAGACCTCATTGCTCGGTGCTCTCCCATCGCAGGGCGCCCAGGTGGTGACGCTCGACGACGGACGCCGCAAAGGCCTGGGCCAGGGAGGTGCAGGAGCGTCTGCTCCGCGCTCGTCAGCGTCGGAGCTTCCGGCGTACGTGATCTACACGTCGGGCTCGACGGGCCAGCCGAAGGGTATGGTCGTTACGCATGCGAACGCATCGCGGCTCTTCGTGGCGACGTCGCCGTGGTTCGGGTTTGGGCCCGAGGACGTGTGGACTCTGTTCCACTCGATGGCCTTCGACTTCTCGGTCTGGGAGCTGTGGGGTCCGCTCTTGTCCGGAGGCCGGTTGGTCGTGGTTCCGTACTGGTTGAGCCGTTCTCCCGCGGGCTTCTTCGACCTTCTGGCCGAGGAGCGGGTGACGGTGTTGAGCCAGACGCCGTCGGCATTCCGGCAACTGATCTGGGTGGACGCAGCGGCGGACCCCGCGGCTCTCGCATTGCGCGAAGTGGTCTTTGGAGGCGAGGCGTTGGACCTCGGCAGCTTGGCTCCCTGGTTCGCACGGCACGGCGATCGGCATCCTCGTCTGGTCAACATGTACGGGATCACCGAGACGACGGTGCACGTGACGTACCGGCCTCTGCTCGCTGGGGACGTGGCGCGAGGGAGCGTCGTGGGGCAGGCGATTCCGGACCTGTCGGTGATCGTGATGGATCTGCAAAACGGTCTGGAGCCGGCTCCGATCGGGGCTCCGGGGGAGATCTTCGTCGGTGGCGCCGGATTGGCGTTGGGCTACCTGGGCCGCCCGGAGTTGACGGCCGCACGGTTCGTGCCCGACCCGTTCAGCGATAGGGGCGGCGAGCGCCTGTACCGTTCGGGAGATCGCGCGCGCCGCTTGGCGGATGGGGATTTGGAGTACCTGGGCCGGATCGATCATCAGGTCAAGATCCGGGGTTTCCGGATCGAGCTCGGCGAGATCGAGGCGGCGATCCTTGGCTTGCCGGGCGTGCGAGAGTGCGTGGTGCTAGCGCGCGCGGAGGCGAACGGTGAGACACGTCTGGTTGCGTATGCGGTAGGCGACGCGGTGCCCTCGCTCGCGGAGCTGCGGGCGGACCTGGCGGCGAGGTTGCCGGAGTACATGGTGCCGTCTGCGCTGGTCGAGCTGGCGCAATTGCCTTTGACGGCGCACGGCAAGTTGGACCGGCGGGCCTTGCCGGCTCCGGAGTGGACGCGTCCGGAGTCGGCGGAATCGGTGGCGCCGCGGACGGCTCTCGAGCGTTATTTGGCAGATCGCTGGCGCGAGGTGCTGGGGATCGAGCGCGTGGGCGCGGAGGGCGACTTCTTCGAGCTCGGAGGCAATTCGATCAGCGGCGCGGTCCTGATCAACCGCTTGCAGCAGGAGCTCGGCGAGATCGTACAGGTGGTGGTGATCTTCGATCGATCGCGGTTGTCGGATCTCGCGCGGTATCTCGAAGCGGAGCATCCGGCGGGCGTTGCGCGGCTGGTGGGCGCGGTGGGTGAGACGCAGGAGCGATCGTCGTCGTCGCGGGTGGATGAAGCGAAGGTGGCTCTGCTCAAATCGCTCGTGCGTCCGCTCGCGCCGGCGAGCGGAGGGGAGTCGGTCAAGAATCCGCCGGTTCTGTTCGTGCTGTCGCCGCCGCGATCGGGGACGACGCTGTTGCGCGTGATGCTGGGCGGTCATCCGCGCCTCTTCGCGCCGCCGGAGCTGGAGCTGCTGTCGTATCGGACGATGTCGGAGCGCCGGGAGGCGTTTTCGGGTCGTGACAGCTTCTGGCTCGAGGGGGTCTTGCGCGCGGTGATGGAGCTGCGCGGGTGCGAGGTCGAGACGGCGCGCGAATTCGTCGAGTCGTGCGAGAGGGCGGGGATGACGACGCTGGCCTTCTACGGCGTGCTGGCTTCCGAGCTGGGCGACCGGATGCTGGTCGACAAGACGCCGTCGTACGCGCTCGATCCGGCGATCCTCCGTCGAGGAGAAGAGGAATTCGCGGGGGCTCGGTATCTGCATCTGGTGCGGCATCCGGGCGGGATGGTGCGCTCATTCGAAGAGGCGAAGCTGGATCAGGTGTTCTTCCGCCGGGAGCACCCGTTCGAGCGCCGGGAGCTGGCGGAGCTGATCTGGGACGTGAGCCAGGAAAACATCCTGGAGCTCTTGGCGGACGTTCCTCGAGAGCGGCAGCATCGGGTGGTGTTCGAGGATCTGGTGCGGGACCCGGAAGGGGTGCTGCGGGGCGTGTGCGCGTGGATGGGTCTCGAGTACGCGCCGTCGATGGCAGCGCCGTACGAAGAGGTCTCGTCGCGGCGAATGACGGACGGCCCGCACGCGGCGTCGCGAATGTTGGGGGACGTGAAGTTCCTCGGCCACGGAGGAGTCAAGGCCGAGGTGGCGGAAGGCTGGCGGGAGGACCTCGCGGAGGGAGACCTCGGCGCGCCGACGTGGGACCTCGCGGAGAGGCTCGGCTACTCTCGGAGGGTCGAGAGCCGGGAGCGGTGGGAGGCGATCCCTGCCGGATTGAGCGTTGTAGAAGGAGAAGCCCCGCTGTCGTTCGCGCAGGAGCGATTGTGGTTCCTGGATCAGCTGACGCCGGGCAGCGCGGTGTACAACGTGCCGCTTGCCCTGCGTCTGAAGGGTCACCTCGACGTCGCGGCGATGCGGGTTGCCCTGACGGGAGTGGTCGCCCGGCACGCGGTGCTGCGCACAACCTTCGGCGCGGTGAATAGCCGGGCGGTGCAGCGGACCGGCGGCATCGAGCCGTTCCCCTTGCATTGCGCGGACCTGAGGTTTCTGCCGGTTCGGGAGCGCGAGGGGGAGGCGCGGCGGTTGGCGACGGCGGAGGCGCGGCGACCGTTCGACTTGGCGCGGGGTCCGGTCGCGCGGGGCCTGGTGGTCCGGTTGGCGGCGGAGGAGCAGGCGGCGGTCTTGACGCTACACCACATCGTCTCAGACGGCTGGTCCTTGGGCATCCTGGTCCAGGAGCTGGTCGCTCTCTATGGCGCGGCGCTCGCGCGGGAAGCGGCGGAGCTGGCGCCTCTCGCGGTGCAGTACACGGACTATGCGGCGTGGCAGCGGACGTGGCTCGCCGGTGAGCGTCTGGAGCGGGAGCTCGGCTACTGGACGGATCGGCTGGCGGGCGCGTCGCGGCTCGCTCTGCCGACCGATCGCCCGCGGCCGCCCGTGCAAACGTTCCGCGGCGCGAGCCGTGGGGTGCGCCTGGCTCCGGACCTCGCGAAGCGCTTGGAAGAGGAATGCCGCCGCGAGGGCGCGACGGCGTTCATGGGTCTCGCGGCGGGATTCCAGGCTCTGCTGCACCGGTGGAGCGGCCAGGACGACGTGCTCGTGGGCACACCGATCGCGGGCCGCACGCGCGCCGAGGTCGAGGATCTGATCGGGCTGTTCGTCAACACGCTGGTGTTGCGAACCGGATTCGACGACGGCCCGAGCTATCGCGAGCTGCTCGGACGGGTACGGGCCGGGGCGGTGGCTGCCTACGCGCATCAGGAGGTGCCGTTCGAAAAGGTGGTCGAAGCTCTCGCGCCGTCGCGGGATCTGTCGCGCTCGCCGATCTTCGAGGTGATGTTCGCGGTGCAGAACGCGCCGGTCGTGGCGTTCGAGCTGCCGGGTCTACAGCTCGCGCCCTGGTCTCTCGGCGAGCCGCTGTCGAAGTTCGATCTGACGTTGACGCTGTCGCCGGAGACTCTGGCGGGTGGGTTCGAGTACAACCGCGATCTGTTCGATGCGGCGACGATCAGCCGGCTGGGTTTGCAGCTCGAACGGCTGCTCGGGGGCTTGCTCGCGCACCCGGAGGTGCCGGTGGACGAGTTGGACCTATGGAGCGCGGCGGAGCGGCATCAGGTCGAAGTCGAATGGAACGCGCGGCCGTGGAGCTACGCGGGGGAGATCTGCCTGCACGAGAGGTTCGAGCGGCAGGTGGACCGGGATCCCGCCCGCACGGCGGTAGTGCCAGGTTTGGCGGGGGAGGACCCCTGGAGCTACGAGGAGCTCGAAGCCTGCTCGAATCGAGTCGCGCACTACCTGCGGCGGCACGGCATGACCGCGGGCGATCGGGTGGGCTTGTGCGGGGAGCGTTCGCCGCGTCTGGTCGCGAGCCTGTTGGGGATCTTGAAGGCGGGTTGCTCGTACGTGCCGCTCGATGCCGAGTATCCGCCGGAGCGCTTGGCGTTTTTGGTGGCGGACTCCGGCGTGCGGACGGTCATCGGCCAGCAGGCCTTCCGGGAGCGGATTGCTCTGCCGGAGCGAGTGCGGTGGCTGTCTCTGGAAGAGGAGTGGGAAGGGATCGGTCGCGAGAGCGCTTTACGTCCGCTGTGGAGTTTGGGACCGGGGTCCGCGGCGTACGCGATCTATACGTCGGGCTCGACGGGGGTGCCGAAGGGAGTGGTGGTGCCGCACCGGGCGATCGCGAACCGGGTGCTGTGGATGCAGGAGGCGTATCCGCTGACCGTCGAAGACCGTGTTCTGCAGAAAACTCCCTGGAGCTTCGACGCGTCGATCTGGGAGCTGTTTCTGCCGCTTTCGGTGGGCGCGGAGCTGGTCCTGGCGGAGCCGGGTGGTCACCGGGACAGCGGGTATTTGGTCCGAGCCGTCACGGAATATCAGATCACGGTGTTGCAGCTGGTGCCGTCGATGCTGCAGGCGTTTCTCGAAGAGCCGAGCGCCTCGAGCTGCACGAGCTTGCGGTATCTGTTTGCGGGAGGCGAAGCGCTCTCGGGCGCTGTCGCTCAGCGGCTGGCGAGCCGTCTGCCGGCGGTGGAGCTGGTGAACCTCTATGGTCCGACGGAAGCGGCGATCGACGTGGCGTCGAAGCCTCGCGTGGGATCCGAGACGCGGGCGGTGGTGCCTCTCGGTCGGCCGATCTCTTGCGTGCACCTGGCGGTGATGGATCGGATAGGGCGGGCGGTGCCGATCGGCGTCGCGGGGGAGCTGTGGATCGGCGGGGTGAACCTGGCCTTCGGCTACCAGGGGCGCGCGGACTTGACGGCGGAGCGGTTCGTTGCGGCTCCCTGGTCGAGCGGGGGCGAGCGGGCGTATCGAACGGGAGATCTGGCGCGTTGGCTGCCGGGAGGCGAGCTCGAGTACCTGGGCCGGATCGATACGCAGGTGAAGGTACGGGGAGTGCGGATCGAGCTGGGTGAGATCGAGGCGGCTCTGTCGGCGCATCCGGGGGTGGCGCAGACGGCGGTGGCGGTTCGGGGAGCGGACAGCGGCCGGCGCCTGGTGGGGTATTGGGTGGGCCGGCAGGATCTGCGCGTGACGGCGGAGGAGCTGCGCGCGCACGTGGCGCGGCGCCTGCCGGAGGCGATGGTGCCGGGCGTGCTGATGGAGCTCGAGGCGCTGCCGGTTCTGCCGAACGGCAAGGTGGATCGCAGCGCTCTGCCGGAGCCGGAGGCGATCGCCGGAGGAGGCGAAGCGCCGCGCACAGTGGTGGAAGAGGTGCTGGCGGCGATCTGGTCGGAGGTGCTGGGTCTCGAGCAGGTGGGAGTGGAGTCGAGCTTCTTCGATCTCGGGGGCCATTCGCTGCTGGCGACGCGGGTGGTCTCGCGGATTCGGCAGGCGCTCGGGGTGGATCTGCCGGTCCGGTCGGTGTTCGAGCGTCCGACGATCGCGGGTCTGGCGAGCGAAATCGGGCGCCGGAGAGACGCGGGGTCGAAGACGCCGCCTTTGCTTCCGGTCGAGCGGAGAGGTGCGCTGCCGGCGTCGTTTGCTCAGTCGCGGCTGTGGTTTTTGCATCAGCTCGAGCCGGAGAGCGTGGCCTACCACCTACCTCTGGCGCTGCGGCTCGAAGGCGACTTGAACGTCGGTGCCCTGGCCGGAGCCTTGCTGGAGATCGTCCGCCGGCACGAGGTGTTGCGGACGAGATATCCGGAGCATCCGGAGCGGGACGGCGAGCCGATGCAGGAGGTGCTGCCGGCCGGGTGGGTGAAGCTGCCGCTCGTCGATTTCGGGCAGCTGCCGATGGTCGCACGCGATGCGGAGTCGCGGCGGGTAGCCGGCGCGGAGGCGGCGCGGCCCTTCGATCTCGAGCGGGGTCCGCTGTTTCGGAGTGCCTTGTTGCGTCTGGGCGTGAACGATCATCTCGGCCTCCTGACGCAACACCACATCGTCTCGGACGCCTGGTCGCGCGGCATTCTGATTCGCGAGCTCTCGGCGCTTTACGGTGCCGCTCTCGCCGGCCGCCCGTCGCCGCTCGTCGAGCTACCGGTCCAGTACGCGGACTACGCAGTCTGGCAGAGATCCTGGCTCACGGGAGAGGTGCTAGAAGCGCAGCTCGGCTTCTGGCGCGAACGGCTCGCCGGGGTGCCCCAGGCGCTCGACCTGCCGACCGACCGGCCGCGGCCGCCGGTGCAGAGCTTCAGGGGCGCCTCGCGGCCGGTCACGATTGCGGCCGCGACGGCGAACGGCCTCAAGGCTCTCGCGAGGCGCGAGAGCGCGTCGCCGTTTATGGCCTTTCTCGCCGGCTTCCAGGCTCTCCTCTGTCGCGCGGCGGCTCGATCTGAGGTGCTCGTCGGCTCGCCGATCGCGAACCGTGAGCGCCTCGAAGTGGAGGGACTGATCGGCTTTTTCACCAACACGCTGGTGCTGCGCGGAGGAATCGAGAGCGGCGAGGGCGGAACCGGTCTCCGCGATCTCGTCGGCCGTGCACGCGAAACCGTGCTCGGCACCTCGGTGCACCAGGATCTGCCCTTCGAGAAACTCGTCGAGGAGTTGAAGCCCGAGCGCGACGCATCGCGCACGCCCTTGTTCCAGGTTCTGTTCACTCTCGTCCCGGCGCCGGAATCAATCGCCCTCTCGGGTCTCGAGGTGCGGCCGTTCGGTGCTGCGGGGACGACGGCGAAATTCGATTTGTCGCTGGCGCTGACCGACGCGCCGAACGGTGTGACGGGTGCCTTCGAGTACGCGACGGCGCTCTTCGACCCGGCGACGGTCGAGCGGTTTGGACGGCACTTTGGCGTGTTGCTCGCGGCGGCGGTCGCCGACCCCGAAGCGGATCTGCGGATGCTCCCTCTGCTCGCTCCGGCGGAGAGGCACCAGGTTGCGCTTGCTTGGAACGATACCGGCCGCTCGCTCGAAACGGCGCGAACGATCCACGAGGCGATCGAGGCGCAAGTCGACCGGACGCCGGATGCGATCGCGCTCCGATTCGAGGGCGAGCAGCTGAGCTACGCGGAGCTGGATCGACGGTCAAACCGGTTGGCTCACCATCTGCTCCGACGGGGCGTCTCGCGCGAGAGATTAGTCGGCCTTGCGCTCGAGCGCTCGCTCGATCTGCTCGTCGCTCAGATCGCGACCTGGAAAGCCGGCGGGGGGTACGTGCCGATCGATCCAAGTTATCCGGCCGAGCGGCTCGCGGCGATGCTCGCGGACGCCCGGGTATCTGCGTTGATCACGCGCTCGACGCTCGTCGATCGGCTTCCGGTAAAGCCCCCGGATGATCGGAAGCCCGAGGCTCCGATCGTTTGGCTCGACCGCGACGCTGCGGCGATCTCGGCGGAGCGCGAGGTGCGACCCGGGCTCGAGGTGCTACCGGAGCAGCTGGCGTACGCGATCTTCACGTCAGGATCGACCGGCCGCCCGAAAGGAGCGATGAACGAGCATCGAGCCGTGCTCAATCGGCTGCTCTGGGGCGAGACGACATTCGGGTTCGATGCTCGCGATCGATTCATCCAAAAGACGCCGTTCAGTTTCGATGTCTCGGTGTTCGAGCTCTTCGGCCCCCTGTTGTGTGGCGCGCGGCTGGCGCTCGCGGTGCCGGGTGGGCATCAGGATACATCGTACCTGGCTCGGTTGTTGGCGGAGGAAGGGGCGACGACGGTGCATTTCGTGCCGTCGATGCTGCGGACATTCCTCGACGAGGCGGAGCCTTCGACCCTGCGGAGTCTGCGTCGGGTGATGGCGAGCGGAGAGGCTCTGCCAGCCGCGCTTTCGGATCGTTTCTTTGCACGGCTTTGCCCGGGTGGCGCCAAGAGCGCGAGCGATGCCATCGCAACGATCGAGCTGCACAATCTGTACGGACCGACGGAAGCCGCGGTCGAGGTGACACACCAACCGTGCCGTCCGGGAGCCCGTGCGATGTCGATCGGGCGACCGGTGGCGAATACCCGGATTCACCTGCTGGACCGGGAGATGGCGCCCGTACCGATCGGGCACGCAGGCCAGCTCGCCATCGGCGGAGGACAGGTCGGGCGCGGCTATCTCGATCGCCCGGAGTTGACGGCGGAGCGTTTCGTGCCGGATCCATTCGGAGGGCCGGGGAGTCGGCTCTACTTGAGCGGCGATCTCGCGCGGCATCGCGCCGAGGGTTCGATCGAGTTTCTGGGCCGCACCGACCAGCAAGTCAAAGTGCGCGGCTTCCGTATCGAGCTCGAAGAAATCGAGTCGGCCTTGACCGAGCATCCGAAGATCCAACAGGCCGCGGTGGTGGCGAGCGGCGACGACGAGCAGCGTCGCCTCGTCGCTTACGTGGCGTTCGTCGGCGAGCAGGTGCCGCTCGCGAAGATGCGCGAGCATCTCCGGCGCCGGCTGCCGGAATACATGATTCCGTCGCTGTTTCTGGAGCTCAAGTCGCTGCCGTTGACGGCGAGCGGCAAAGTGGATCGGCGGGCGCTACCCGCGCCGTCGCGATTGCAGCAGCAGCTCGAGAAGACCTACGTCGCCCCGCGCAACGCGGTCGAAGAGGTGCTCGCGGGGATCTGGGCCGACGTGCTTGGCATCGGACGAGTCGGCATCGAAGACGATTTCTTCGATCTTGGTGGCCACTCCCTGCTCGCCACTCGCGCGGTCTCGCGGGTGCGCAAGATCTTCCGCGTCGATCTACCGCTGCGGAGCTTCTTCGGCGGGACGACCGTGGCGCGGCTCGGGCAGGTTCTTCTCGACCATGAAGCACAGCCCGGGCGGACCGAGAAGGTCGCGCGGCTCTTCCGCAACGTCGAGTCCATGAGCGAAGAGCGGATGCGCGAGTTGCTCGCGAAGAAGCGGAGCGATCCGGAACCCGGCGAAAAATGAGCGACCTCGGATCGGGCCGTAAGGCGGAGCTGTCGATGGACCGCCTGGAGCTGCTCGAGCGCATGCTCGAGGAGGAGGGTCTGTTCGACGACGCCGTGGACTCGGCGGACGCCATCTTGCCGCGTCCCTCCGGCGAGCCCGCGCCCCTTTCGTTCGCGCAGGCTCGCCTCTGGTTTCTCGACCGCTGGCAGCGCGGCAGCTGGGCTTACAACTTGTTCGGAGCCCAGCGGTTCACGATCCCGATCGAGCCACGGCTCCTCGCCGCCAGCTTCAACGAGGTCGTCCGCCGCCACGAATCGCTGCGTACCACGTTCACCGAAATCGACGGGAAGCCCGTCCAGAGCGTGGCGGCACAACTTCGACTGCCACTGCGCGAGATCGATCTCGGCGTGCTGCCGCGAGCGATCGCCGACGGGGAGGAGCGGCGCGCTCTCGGCGCCTGCGCTCGGCGGACGTTCGATCTCGAGCGGGGTCCTCTCCTCGCGACCGAGCTCCTGCGGCGAGAAGGAGCCGGCAGCGTTCTTCTCGCGACGATGCACCACATCGTGTCGGATGGCTGGTCGCTCGCCGTCCTCCTCCGGGAGGTTCTCGCGATCTATCGGTCGCTCGCACGAGGCCGAAGCCCGCGCTTGCCGCCGATCCCGATTCAATACGGGGACTACGCCGCCTGGCAGCGGCAACGGCTCTCGGGAGAACGGCTCGAGGCGGAGATCGCCTGGTGGCGCGCGCGCCTCTTCGGCGCGCCCACCCTCCTCGAGTTGCCCGCTGACCGGCCCCGGCCTGCCGCGCAGAGCTTTCGCGGCTCCGTACGGCCGATCCGGCTCGACGATCGTACGGCGGACAACCTGCAGGCCTTGGCGCAGGCGGCAGGGGCGACGCTGTTCATGGCTCTGCTCGCAGGCTTCGCGGTGCTCCTGCGCCGCTACACGGGCCAGCGGGACTTGCTGATCGGCTCGCCGATCGCGAACCGCAATCGACCCGAAGTCGAAAACCTGATCGGCTTCTTCGCCAATACCCTCGTCCTGCGGGTGCGGTTCGCGGGCGAGCCCGGCTTTCGCAACCTTCTCGCCCAAGTGCGCGACGAGACCTTTGCGGCTTACGAGCATCAGGACATTCCGTTCGAGAAACTGGTCGAAGAACTGAGGCTCGGCCGCGATCCCTCCCGCCAGCCGCTTTGCCAAGTCGTGTTCGCGCTCCAGAACGCGCGCGCCGAGACGGAGGTGGCGAGCAACGGTCCGCGTCCGGTCGCCGAGGCGCTTCCCATCGACAACGGGAGCGCAAAATTCGACCTCCTGCTCAGCCTCGCCGAGACCGCCCAGGGCGTGCAGGGCGGGATCGAGTACAGCTTGGACTTGTTCGACGCCGCGACGATCGACCGCATGGCGGCGCACTTGGACCGCCTGCTCGGCGCGCTCGCCCTGCGGCCCGATCGCCCGGCCATCGAAGCGCCTCTCCTCACCACGGAAGAAATGCGCCAGATCTCGGCGTGGAGCGAGCCGCGCGGCAAGGGGCGGACGTTCTCGCTGATCGAGCGATTCGCGGAGCAAGCAACGACGAGGCCCGACGCGATCGCTGTTTCTCTCGCCAGCGAGCAGATGACGTATGGAGAGCTGTTGCGCCAGGCGAACGAGCTTGCGCTCCGCCTCGCGATCCTTGGCGTCGCTCCCGGCGATCTCGTCGGCCTCTGCTTCGAACGCTCGACCGCGATGGTGGTCGCGATCCTCGGTACCTTGCAAGGCGGGGCCGCGTACGTGCCGCTCGATCCTCATTACCCGCAGGAACGATTGTCGTTCCTGCTCGAGGACAGCGGAGTGGGGATTCTCCTGACCCAAGCATCCTTGGCCGAGAGGCTGCCCGCTCATGGAGCGCGGGTCATTACGCTCGATGACCTGCGCTCCACATGCCGGGGATCAGGAGACAGCAGCAGCCCGCCATGTCAGATCTCACCGGAGTTCCCGGCTTACGTGATCTACACTTCCGGTTCGACGGGGAAGCCGAAAGGCGTTGTGGTGTCACATGCGAACGTTGCGCGGCTTTTCGCGGCGACGGACGCGTGGTTTTTCTTTGATGAGCGGGACGTCTGGACGCTGTTCCACTCGACCGCGTTCGACTTCTCCGTCTGGGAGCTGTGGGGCGCTCTCCTCCATGGCGGACGGCTGGTCGTCGTGCCGTACTGGACGAGCCGGACCGCGGAGGAGTTTCACGAGTTGGTAGTGCGCGAGGGGGTGACGGTGCTCAATCAGACGCCATCGGCCTTCCGCCAGTTTGCCACTGTGGACGAAGAGCGCGCGGGAGCACCGTTTGCCCTGCGCTCGGTGGTGTTCGGTGGCGAGGCTCTCGACCTCGCGAGCCTCGGCCCGTGGTTCGACAGGCGGGGCGATGAGCGGCCGCGCTTGGTCAACATGTACGGCATTACCGAGACGACGGTCCATGTGACCCATCGCGAGCTCGCCGCCGCTGACATTCGCGGCTGGGTAGGAACGCCGATCGGGAAGCCGATTCCGGACCTCTCCGTGCGGGTGCTCGATCCGAGAGGGCAGGTGGCCCCGATCGGTGTTCCGGGCGAGCTTTGCATCGGCGGCGCGGGCGTTGCGCTTGGGTACCTCGGCCGTCCGGCGCTGACAGCGGAGCGCTTCGTTCCCGATCCTGCAGGCGAAACGGGCGGTCGACTCTACCGCTCCGGCGATCTCGGGCGCTTTCGGGGCGATGGAGAGATCGAATATCTCGGGCGGATCGATCATCAGATCAAACTGCACGGATTTCGGATCGAGCTCGGCGAGATCGAGGCGGCGCTCTTGAGTTGTCTAGGCGTGCGCGACGCGGTTGCGGTGCTGCGCGACGAGATGCTCATCGGCTACTGGGTCGGACCGACCGAAGGAACGTTTCCGAGCAGCGAGGAGCTCCGCAAGCACTTGCGCGACCGGCTCCCCGAGTACATGGTGCCGGGACGTTTGGTTGCGCTCGAATCGTTACCGCTCACCGCTCACGGCAAGGTCGATCGAAAGGCATTGCCGGACGTTGCGGGGCGAGACGAGGCGGTCGGGTTCGAGCCGCCACGGAACGAAGTCGAAGAGGTGCTCGCCGCGGTCTGGAGCCGTGTGCTGGGTCTCGAAGAAATCGGCGTGCGCGACAACTTCTTTGCGCTTGGCGGCGATTCGATTCGAAGCCTGCAGGTGGTTTCTCTCGCTCGCGAGCGAGGGCTTTCGTTCACCCTCCAAGACCTCTTCAGCTTTCAGACGGTTTCGGAGCTCGCGGAGCACGCGGAGAGGACCAGCGCCGAATCGGTCGTTGCCGAGGGCGAACCCTTCGAAATGATCTCGGCGGAAGATCGACGGCGTGTGGAGCAGCGAGTGCCCGGAGCCGAGGATGCCTATCCTCTCGCTCGCCTCCAGGCGGGAATGCTGCTGCACATGACGCTCGCGCCGAGCGATCCGCCCTACCACAATGTCGACAGCTGGCGTTTACGCGCGCGTTTCCACGCGCGGGCGCTCGAAGTTTCGCTCGACGAAGTGGCCAGGCGCCATCCGGCTTTACGCACGTCATTTCATCTCGAAGGCTTCAGCGAACCGTTACAGGTTGTGCATGCGGATGTCGCCGTACCCTTTGGCGTCGCGGACCTTCGCGGGCTCGTTTCGGCGGCGCAGGAGCGAGAGATTCGGCGCTACGTCCGTGCCGAGAAAAGGCGTCTCTTCGATTTTACACACGCGCCCCAGCTGCGCTTTTTCATCCATCGCTGTGGAGAGACCGCCTTCCAGCTCACGGTGACCGAAAACCACGCGATCCTCGACGGCTGGAGCCTGCACGCGACGCTCGAGGAGATCTTTGCCCGATACCTCGACCGCATCGCCGTGTTGCCGATGCAGCCGAAGCCGATGCCGCCGCCGCCACGGTTGACCTTTCGCCAATTCGTGCGCGCGGAGCGCGAGATGCTCGCTTCGGTGGAAGTGGGCAGGGTTTGGGATCGGCTTCTCGAAGGCGCTTCGCTCCTCGTTCTGCCGCCGCTTCCCAGTGCGCTCGACCGCCGCGAGCCGCGCGTGCGGAAGCGCGTTTTCCAGGCGCCGCCCGCTGTGACGACCGGGCTCAGGCGCTTTGCGCGCGAAGCCGCGGTTCCGATCAAGAGCCTTGTCCTTGCGGCGCATCTGCGGGTTCTGTCCGCATGGGGCGGTACGACCGACGTGATGACCGGGCTGGTTGCGAACGGGCGCCCGGAAGTCCCCGAGGGCACAGAGGTGCGCGGCCTCTTCTTGAATTCTCTGCCTCTGCGCCTCGATCTCGGCGGGGGCACTTGGAGCGATCTCGCTCGAACGGCGTTTCGCGCCGAGCGCGATCTCGTTCCGACGCGGCTCTATCCGCTCGCCGTGCTTCAACAGCGCCATGGCGGACCCTTGTTCGAGGTGCTGTTCAATTACATCCACTTCCATGTCGTCGAGGGATTGCTTCGTACCGGCGAGATCGAAGTGCTTTCGTTCGATGGGCGCGAAGGCACGAACTACCCGCTCCAGGTGGTGTTCACTCCGGGGCATCTCGATCGCGGTGTGCAGGTCACGCTCGAGTACGACTCCTACCGTCTTTCCGCCTCACAGATCGAGCAACTTGGCGGCATGCTCTCGACCGCGCTCGCGGCCATGGCCGAGAACCCGATGGCGCGCTACGAGGAGCTATGCCTTCTCAATGCGGCGGAACGGCAGCAAACGGTGATCGAGTGGAACTCGACGGCGCGCAATCACGGCGAATTCCGGCCGATTCACGAGCTCATCGTCGAACGCGCCAGCCGAACGCCGGAAGCGGTGGCCCTTTCCTTCGAGGATGGCCACCTGAGTTACGGGGAGCTCGAACGCCGCTCGGAGCGTCTTGCGGCGCTCCTTCGTCGCTTGGGCGTCGGTCCCGAGAGGCTGGTTGCGGTAGCTCTCGAGCGCTCTCTCGAGTTGCCGCTCGCTCTCGTCTCCGTGCTTCGCGCGGGCGGTGCCTACGTACCGGTCGATCCGGAATACCCTGCCGAGCGACAGGCATGGATGCTCGAGGACTCGGGCGTCAAAGTGGTCTTGACGACCCGCCGTCTGGCCGCGGTGCTGCCGGCGAGCGGATTGCGCGTGATCGCGCTCGACGGCCCCTGGGAGGCCTCGGCGCCGACGGCTCTCGAGCCGATGCCCCCGAGCGCTCCGGAGAGCCTCGCCTACGCGATCTTCACGTCGGGTTCGACAGGCCGGCCGAAGGGAGCGATGAATTCCCATCGCGCGATTTGGAACCGCTTGCTCTGGATGCAGGAGGCCTATCGGCTCGGTGCCGCGGACACGGTGGCGCAAAAAACACCGGCGAGCTTCGACGTCTCGGTCTGGGAGTTCTTCTGGCCCTTGATGACGGGTGCGCGGCTCGCGCTCGCGAGACCTGGTGGGCACCGGGACGGGGCTTATCTGGCACGGTTTCTCGTCGAGGAGCAGGTAACGACGATGCACTTCGTCCCATCGATGCTCCGAGCGTTTCTCGATGAGCCGGAAGCCGATGGTTGTCTCGCGTTACGTCGCGTCGTGGCGAGCGGAGAGGCGTTGCCGCCGGATTTGGTAGCCCGCTTCTTTGCGCGCTTCGGCGCGCTCGGGACCGAGCTCGAGAACCTGTACGGTCCGACCGAGGCGGCGGTCGACGTGACGTTTCATTCCTGCGTGCCCGAGGCCGCGGTCGTTCCGATCGGGCGGCCGATTGCAAATCTCGCCATCCACCTCCTCGACGCGCATGGTCGTTCGGTGCTCCAAGGTGTTCCCGGTGAGCTGTTCATCGGCGGCGTCGGGGTCGGACGCGGCTACCTCGGCCGAACCGATCTGACGGTGGAGCGTTTCGTGCCCGACCCCTTTGCGGGCGAGCTCGTTGGGAGGGAAGGATCGGGAAGCCGGCTCTACCGCACCGGCGATCTCGCGCGCCACTTGCCGAACGGGGCGATCGAATACCTGGGCCGGATCGATCATCAGGTGAAGATCCGCGGGATTCGGATCGAGCTCGGTGAGATCGAAGCCGCGCTCGCGGCTCGACCGGAAATCGCCGCGGTGGTCGTCGTCGCGACGCGAGGCGCGCTGGGCGACTCGAGGTTGGCGGCCTACCTCGTACCGAGGCAACCAGCTTTACTCGACGATCCGGTGGCATCCCGGACGCTGCGAGAGAGCCTCGTCGCGGTGCTTCGAGCCCGGTTGCCGGAGGCGATGGTGCCGGCCGACTGGGTTTTCCTGCCGGCGTTTCCCCTCGGTCCGAGCGGCAAGCTCGATCGGAGGGCTCTGCCCAGTCCGGAAGCGGCACGAGTCGGCGACCCCGGCTCTGGCGCCCCGCCGCAGACACCGACCGAGGAGGTTCTCTCGGAGATCTGGTCGCTTCTTCTCGGCCGCGAAGCTATCGCGCGCGATCAGAGCTTCTTCGACCTCGGCGGCCATTCGCTCCTCGCGACCCAGGTCGCATCCAGGATACGCGCGACGTTCGACGTCGAGATTCCTCTGCCTCGCGTGTTCGACCATCCGACGCTCGGCGGCCTCGCCGCGGTGATCGACCGCGCTCGGGCAGAAAAGAGGGGGACTTCGTCGCCACCGCTCGAACCGATTTCCCGTGGGCACGTCCTGCCGCTCTCCTTCGCCCAGGAGCGGCTCTGGTTCCTCGACCGACTGGAACCCGGCTCGCCCGCTTACAACATCCCGGTCGTCGCACGGCTCTCCGGCCCTCTCGAGCCGGCAGCGCTCGGCGCCGCGGTCGCCGAGGTCTTGCGCCGTCACGAGTCCTTGCGCACGACCTTCGCGCTGGTCGGCGCGAAGCCCACGCAGAGGATTGCCGCGGCCTCTCGTTTCTTCCGGCTCTCGACGCTCGATATTTCCGCGTTGCCGGAGGCGAGGCGCGAGGTAACCCTCCGGGTTTGCGCTCGGCGCGAGGCGCTCTCTCCCTTCGATCTCGAACGGGGACCGCTCGTTCGTGCGTTTCTCGCGCGCCTGGGCGAGGAGGAGCATGCTCTGCTCCTCACTCTCCACCACATCGTCTCGGATGGCTGGTCGATGGGCGTGCTGCTCCGCGAGCTCGGAGCGCTCTACTCTGCGGCCTGCGCCGGGCGGCCTTCGCCGCTTGCGGAGCTGGCCATCCAATATGCCGATTTCGTGGCTTGGCAGCGCGCCTGGCTGCGGGACGAAGCGCTGACGAACGAAGTCGACTATTGGCGCGAGCAGCTCGCCGGCCTGCCGCCGCTCGGGCTGCCCACCGACCGCACGCGCCCGCCGGTCCCCTCGCTACGCGGGGGGGCGCGTTCGCTGCTCGTTTCGAGTGCTCTTCGCACTGAGCTCGCCGCCCTTGGCCGCGCCGAGAGCGCCACTCTCTTCATGACGGTGGCCGCGATTTTTCAGGCGCTGCTGAGCCGCATGACCGGTCAGCAGAAGATCGCCGTCGGAACGCCGATCGCCGGCCGCACTCGCGCCGAGCTCGAACCGCTGATCGGGTTCTTCGTCAACACTCTCGTCCTCGCAGGCGATCTCACGGGCGCCCCGAGTTTTCGCATATTTCTCGGCCGCCTGCGCTCGGCGGCGCTCGGCGCCTATGCCCATCAGGACCTGCCGTTCGAAAAAGTGGTCGAGGAGCTGCAGCCGGAGCGAGATTTGTCGCGCACCCCGCTTTTCCAAGCGATGGTCCAGCTGCAGAACGCGGCGACGGCCCGCAACTCGTCCGATTGGGCTGGAATCGACCTGAAGGGGCTTCGTCTCGCGACTCGGCCGCCCGAGACGACGGTCGCCAAGTTCGATCTCACCCTCGCCGCCGCCGAACGGCCGGAGGGTCTCGCCGTAACGGTCGAGTACGCCTCCGATCTTTTCGACGCAACCACCGTCAAGCGGCTGCTCGATCATCTGCACACCCTTCTCGAGGCGGCGGTGACGAGCCCGGACCGGCCGCTCGCCGATTTACCGCTCCTCGGCGTCGCCGAGCGGCATCAGATCGAAATCGAGTGGATGGATATCGCGAGCCGGCCTCTCGAGCACGCGACCATTTCCGCGCGGATCGCTCGCATGGCCGAAGCCAGGCCGGATGTCGTCGCGGTCCATCTCGACGGTGTCCATCTCACCTACGGAGAGCTCGATCGGCGCTCGACGCTCTTGGCCGAGAAGCTCGCGAGAGACTTCGGAATCGAAGCGGAATCCATCGTCGGTCTCTGCCTTTCCCGGACTCCTTCTCTGCTCGTCGGTCTGCTCGCGATTTGGAAGGCGGGAGGCGCTTACCTGCCTCTCGATCCGGTCTATCCGAGAGAGCGGCTCGCTTTCATGCTCGCCGACTCGGGAGCTTCTCTCCTCCTCTCCGAGAGCCTCCTCGCCGCGCGGATCTTCTCGACGGACGGAGAGGGTTCCCTGCCGGCGGGGCTCCGCGTCCTCGATCCCGATGGCGTCGATCGGCCGGAGAGATCGGGGAATTCTTCGCGTCCAGGACCACCCGACGAAACCGTTCTCTCTCGGCTCGCATACGTGATCTACACCTCGGGATCCACGGGGCGGCCGAAGGGAGTCGCGATTTCGCACGGCGCTCTCGCGAATTTCCTCGATTCGATGGCGGAGAGGCCGGGGCTCGACTCTCGGGATGCGCTTCTCGCTGTCACCTCGCTTTCGTTCGACATTGCCGGCCTCGAGCTTTGGCTGACGCTTCTCGCCGGCGCTCGGCTCGAGCTTGCGGACGGAGACGAGGCGGCGGACGGCCTTCGCTTGCACGCTCGCCTCCGCGAATCGGGTGCGACCGTGATGCAGGCGACTCCGGCCACCTGGCGGCTTCTGCTCGACGCCGGCTGGGATGGCGTACCGCCGCTCCGGGTGCTGGTGGGGGGAGAAGCGCTTCCGGAGCGTTTGGCCGCGGAGCTGACGCTTCGTTCGGACTCGGTCTGGAACCTCTACGGGCCGACCGAGACGACGATCTGGTCTGCCATCGAGAAGGTCGACCCGGCGATCGTGACGATCGGCCGACCGATCGCGAACACGCGGCTTTCGATCGTCGATCCGGCCGGCGCCACCACACCGATCGGCATCCCCGGAGAGCTGCGGATCGGGCGGGCAGGGGTGGCGCGGGGCTATTTGGGTCGCTTCGGCTTGACGGCCGAGAAATTCGTTCCGGATCCGTTCCGGGCCGAAGAAGGGACTCCGGGCGAAAGGCTCTACCGCACCGGCGACCTCGCACGGTTTCGCAGCGAAGGAACGATCGAGTTTCTCGGCCGCATCGATCATCAGGTCAAAGTGCGAGGGTTTCGCATCGAGCTCGGCGAGATCGAGGCGGCCCTCGAGGCGATCGACGGAATCGTGCAGGCGGTGGCCGTGGCGCAGGGCGAAGGCGCCGAGCGACGTTTGATCGCCTACCTCCGCGGACCGGAGGTGGGAGCTCCCTCCGGAGCGGATCTGCGCAGGAAGCTCGGGCGGACCATGCCCGACTACATGATTCCCTCCGTCTTCGTCCGGATCAATGCCTTCCCGCTCACGCCGAACGGAAAGGTCGATCGGCGGGCACTGCCGGCCCTCGCGCGCGAGGTGACGGACATCGTGACTTCGCCCCGGACGGCCACCGAGGCGCGCCTCGCGGCGATCTGGGAATCTCTGCTCGGCATCAAGGGCGTCGGCGTCGAATCGCACTTCTTCGAGCTGGGCGGACACTCGCTCTTGGCGGCCCAGCTCGTCTTGCGAGTGCGCGAAGCCTTCGAGGTCGAGCTGCCTCTCCGCCGGGTCTTCGAAGCTCCCCGACTGGGTGCTTTCGCAAGCCTGATCGGTGCAGAGGTCACCGCCCAGCCCCGTGTGGTCATCCCGCGGGTCGCGCGAAGCGAGCGCCTGCCGCTGTCGTTCGCGCAGGAGCGGCTCTGGTTCCTCCATCGCCTCGCACCCGAGAGCGCGGCCTACAACTTGCCGGTGGTGCTACGCCTCCGCGGCCAGCTCTCGGTGCCTTCGCTCGCGGCGAGCTTGGCTGCGATCGTTCGGCGTCACGAGGTGTTGCGAACCACCTACGTCACGGATTCCGAAGGGCCCCGGCAGCGAATCGCGCCGGCGGCCGAGGCCAAACGCATCGGGCGCGTGGCGGTGATCGACCTGGCGCGCCTCGCTGATTCCGCCCGGCCTCTGGAAGCCGACCGGCTGGTGGTTGCCGAGGGACGGCGCCCCTTCCGTCTCGATCGCGGCCCTGTCCTCCGCGTCGGTTTGCTCCGTCTCGGCGCGCGCGAGCACATCGGCATGCTCAACCTCCACCACATCGCGTCCGACGCTTGGTCGAGCGGGCTCCTGGTCGGCGAGCTCAGCGCCGGATACGCCGCCGCGTTGGGCTCGGGGACGGCGGAGCTACGGCCGCCGCTACCGATCCAAGTCGTGGACTTCGCTGCCTGGCAGAAGGGGCGGCTGGCGAGCGCGGCTCTCGAGGCGGAGATCGCCTGGTGGCGCGAGTCGCTCTCCGGATTGGCGCCGCTCGAGCTGCCGGCAGACCGGCCCCGCCCGCCGGCTCAGAGCTTCCGCGGCGCGGTTCACCGGTTCGTCTGGCCGGCCGATTTGTGCGGTCTCGTCGAGGCGGAGGCCGGGAGGGCCGGCGCGACGCCGTTCATGATCCTGCTCGCGGCCTTCGACGTCCTCTTGGCGCGCCTCTCGGGCTCGACGGACTTTGCCGTCGGAACGCCGATCGCCGGCCGGACGCACCTCGAGATCGAGCCGCTGATCGGCGTCTTCGTCAACACGCTCGTCTTGCGCGCCCTGGCGCCCGCGGAATTGCCCTTCCGCTCCCTGGTCGAGCGGATCCGCGAAACCTCGTTGGATGCCTTCGCGCACCAGGAGATCCCGTTCGAGCTGCTCGTCGACGCGCTGCAACCCGAACGGTCGCTGGCTCGAAACCCGTTGTTCCAGGTCATGTTCGGGCTGCAGAACGCGCGCTCCGGAACGCTCGCTTTGTCCGGCCTCGCTCTCGAGCCGTACCCGGTCGGTGCCCCGGCCGCGCAGTTCGATCTCGAGCTGACCATGGTCGCCGAGCCCGGCCGACTCGTCGGCTCCCTCACGATCGCGACCGATCTCTTCGATCTCGCGACGGCCGAACGCTGGGTCGGTCATCTTCGAACCTTGCTGGAAGGCGCTCTCGCGGCGCCGGAAATGCGCCTCGACGACCTCCCGCTCCTGGGCCGGCAGGAGTGCCAGCAGATCTTGGTCGAATGGAACGCGAGCGCCGTATCCGTGCCATTCGAGAAACGCGCCGAGGAGATCGTCTTCGCCGGGGCCGAGCGGACGCCCGACTCGATCGCCGTCGCGGAAGGAGGTGCGTTTCTCACCTATGCGGAGCTCGCGCTGCGCGCCGGCCGGGCGGCTGCGCACCTCATCGGCCTCGGTGTCGGCTCCGAGACCGTCGTCGCTCTCCTCGCCGAGCGCAGCCCCGAGTTCCTGGTCGCGATTCTCGCCATCTGGGCCGCGGGCGGCGCCTATCTGCCGCTCGACCCTCTCCATCCTCCGAGGCGTTGGGCACAGGTTTTAGGGCGCGCTCGGACGCCGCTCGTGATCGCGTCGGCCGATTTCGCGACGCCGCTCGGGGAGGCGTTCGAATTGCTGGACGGCTCGGCCCGGCCGGCGACGGTCGACATCTCCGCCTTGCTGACCGACGAGCCCTCCGATCCGAGCCGGCGACAGCGATCCCGTGGGGAGCTGGCCTACGCCATCTTCACTTCGGGCTCGACCGGAGTGCCGAAGGGAGCGCTGGTCGAGCATCGCGGTCTGTTGAACCATCTGTTCGCGAAGCTCGGCGAGCTGGGTCTCTCGCGGAGCGATGTGATCGCGCAGACGGCGACGCAGAGCTTCGACATTTCGGTCTGGCAGTTCCTGGCCGCCCTCCTCGTGGGTGGCCGCGTCGAGATCTTTGCCGATCGAATCGCGCGCGATCCCGGCCGGCTTCTCGCCGAAGTGATGGAGCGCGGCATAACGATCGTCGAAACGGTTCCGTCGGTCCTTCGGTTCGTTCTCGACGAGGTCGATCGCGGCGAGGAAGTCCCGTCCCGCGAGCGCGCGAACGCGCCCGGTCTGCGCTGGATGATTCCCACCGGGGAAGCGCTGCCACCCGACCTGGCGCGTCGTTGGCTCGACCGCTTTCCTGCCATTCCGCTCCTCAACGCCTACGGCCCGACCGAATGTTCGGACGACGTCTCGCATCATCGTCTCGGAACGCTCCCTGCGGCGGGGGCGGTCTCGGTGCCGATCGGCCGGCCGGTCGCGAACACGGCGCTCTACGTTCTCGATCGCGCCCGCCGACCGCAGCCGATCGGGGTTGCCGGAGAGATCGCGGTCGGAGGAGCGGGCGTCGGCCGCGGGTATCTG
>DATMZM010000439.1:0-4222 GCA_035607445.1 Thermoanaerobaculia bacterium
GCGGACCTTCAAGCGCGCGACCGGGCTCTCCCCCAGGGAGTACCTCGCCGCCCGCCGGGCGGAGCGGCTCAAGGAAAAACTGCGCGCCGGAGGATCGGTGACCGACGCGCTCTACGACGCCGGCTACGGCGGATCGAGCCGCCTCTACGAGCAGGCGGACGGCCGCCTCGGCATGCAGCCCGGCGCCTACAAGCGCGGGGGCGAGGGGGTTCGCCTGCGCTACGCGCTGGCCGAGACCTCGCTGGGGCGCCTGCTCGTCGCCGCGACCGACCGCGGCATCGCGGCGGTCTCCTTCGGGGATCGGGAGGACGAGCTCGCGGCCGACCTCCGCCGCGAGTACCCGAAGGCCGAGATGGTCCGTGCCGAGGGCGAGATGTCGCAATGGCTGGCTCCCCTGTGCGCCGCGCTCGACGGCGCCCCGGTCGACCTCGCCGATCTGCCGCTCGACGTCCGCTCCCTGCGGGCGAGCGCCTTCGCCTTCCGCGTCTGGCGCGAGCTGCGCAAGATCCCGCGCGGCGAGACCCGCACCTATGGGGAGATCGCCGCCGCGGTCGGAAACCCGGGAGCCGCCCGGGCCGTCGGCCACGCCTGCGCCACGAACCCCGCGGCCGTTGTCATCCCCTGCCACCGCGTCGTCCGCGGCGATGGCGAACCGGGAGGCTACCGGTGGGGAAAAGGGCGCAAGGCGAAGCTGCTCGCCGCGGAGCGGGCGGCCGGTTGATCGCGACTTCCCGCACCGTACGCAGGAAGGAACGGCAAACGTCGCGCAAAGGGCGGAGCTTGACTCCGCCCTTTGTCGCTACGGGAGCCCACGGCCGGCGACCAAACCACCCTCGTGCACAATGGGGACGGCGCGCACACAAGGGGGACCATCCGCTCACAACGGGGACGGTGTAGAAACTTCGGGAGCGGTGTTTACACAACGGGGACGGTGGAAAAACAAGGGGGACCATCCGAATACAGCGGGGACGATCGACGCGCAACGGGGACCGTACGCATACAACGGGGACGGTGGCCACACAACGGGGACGACAACCGCAAAACCGAGATCGTGTGCTCAGCCGGAAAGTTCTCCGCGCTCCAGAGGCGTCCGAGTGTTCTGGCGGCGGGAAATGAGCGGCGCGACGGGCGGCGAAGCGGCGGATTACCCGCCGGAACGGCTGCCGCGCTTCTCGGCGGCGGCGATCTCTTCGCGGGCGATCTGGCGGATGCGCTCTTCGAGCTCCGTCGAGATCCCGCCTTTCTTCGGTTCCGCGGCGAAGCGGGGAGCCGGGAGGCCGATCCACTCCTCGATCTTGCGCCGAGCGGCTCTCTCGGCCTCCGGGCAGCCCAGGACGAAGAGCTCCGACGGCGCGATCTCGAGGTAGCGCGCGAGCCGCGTCAGGTGGCTCGCCCGCAGTGGTAATCGGCCCGAGAGTACCTGGGGGATCCGCCCGTGCCCGATCCCCATCGCCTCCTCGATCGCGCGCGAAGCGGGACCTCCGGCGTTGACGATGAGGCGGCCGATCAGAGCGCGCAGCGAGTCGAGGTCGGAGTCGGACGTGGCCATGGCGGCGGACTCTATCGCGCCGGGACCCGAGGGAACGTCGAGCTTCCCTACACCATCTCCCGCAGCTTGACCTCCACCACCCGCCCCTTCGCCACGCCCTTGGATTTCACTTCGAGCTTGACCACCGTGCCGGCCGGCTCGGTCGCGAGCCTCTTGCGCAGGTCGGGGAGGAAGAGATCGCTCGTCTTCGTGCCATCGATGGCGAGGAGGAGGTCGCCGGTCTTGAGTCCCGCCCGCGCCGCCGGGCTACCGGCCGTGACGTCGGCGATCCGGAAGGTGCCGTCGGTTTCGCGCAGCAGCCAGAAGCCGGCCCGATCGTACGGATCGGCGGCGGTCGCGTTGCCATTCAGCTCGAGGTACATGATCTTCTTGCCGTAGTCGAAGGAGACGTCGAAGCGCTTCAGCACCCCGCCTCCGATGTTGCCCGCGAGGTTGGTCTTGGCGAACGCTCCCTTCTTTTGGAGCGATAGGCAGGTGACGACGCTCGGCACGGAGATCGCGCCCGCGCCGGTTCCCAGCTCGAGCTTGGCGACCCGGACCACCCGGCTGCGCGCGGCGCCTCCGACTCCCCAGCCGGTCGTCGCCTCGACCTTCGGCTTGTATTTGGCGACCAGGCCGTGCGCCGCGACGAACGGGCTGTTGAGATCGAGCGAGACGCGGCTGCCGGTGTCGACCGTGAAGTGGCCCGCGATGCCGTCGACCGAGGCCTCGATCTGCGGCGTCTGCGATTCGAATTCGAACGGGATCGCCGCGGCGCCCGCGGGCGGCTTCCATTCGGACGGCAGAGTGAGGTGGATCCAGCCGCCGTCGTAGTCGATCGTCGCGACGAGCCGCTTGATGACCTCGAAGCCGACGACGCCCGCGACCGGCGTCCCCTCGACCTTCTCGAGCTCGTCGAGCGGGAAGACGTAGAACACCTGGTCGCGCAGCTCGAGGCCGCCGATCGTGACCTGCGCCACCCGCACCAGCGCCACGTCCTCGGATTTCTCTCCCGAGCCGGTCCCTTCCAGTGCGCCCTCGGCCTTCAAGCCGAGCCGGTGCACCGTGTCCGCGGTCAGGATGTTGTTGCCGCCGGTGTCGAAGAGGAAGCGGAAGGGGCCCTCGCCGTTCAGCCCGACCTCGATGTAGAGGTGGTTGTTGATCAGCCGGAGCTGCACGCTCGCGCTCGTCCGCCCCTCGGCGATCTCGAAGTCGCCCGTCTTCTCGGCCGGCGGCGCGAAGCGGGCGTCCTGGACGCTTGCGTCGAGCTGGATCTCCTGCACCGCCGTCTTCGTGTCGTACTTCGCCTCGCCGTTCGTGGTCCGCTGGGCGAACGCGACCTTCAATCCCTCGACGTCGCGATAGTCGGTGAAGAACGTGGTGTTGGTCTCCGGGCCGACCTTTTCGATCGTGCGATCCGGCAAGAGAGTCTTCGCGTCGAGCCAGAGCTCGGTGGGGCGCCCGCCCGCGGGGACGAGGCGGAGCGCCTCGAAGCGGCGGCCCCCCTCGCTCCGCGGCGCGAGGCGCTCGACCGTTCCCGCGCGGTGCTCGGGATAGAAATAAGCCAGGGAGCGAAGGAACGCTTGGGTCACCATGCCTTCGTGGTCCTGCCCGCGGTCCTGGGCGACGACTTGGCCGGAGGGCTCCTGCGACCACGAGACCTTGCCGTCGAAGCCCTCCGCGCCTTTCGCCGGCCCCAGATCCCAGCTCTGGGCAAACCGGCCGGTCGCGACGTCGTCCCACGATTCCACCACGCCCGAAAGCCCGCCCGTCTCGATCTTGGCCTTGGCATGGATCCCCCGGACGTGATCCCAAGCCTCGCCCCCCGCCGCCTTCTTGGCCCGGGCGAGCAGATCGGACAGCTCATCGGCCCGCGCCGAGACGGCTGGCGCGGCGAGCAGAAGGGCGAGAGCGAACGGAGCGAAGCGATGAGCGGTCGTGCGGATCAAGGGTTGAGTCCTCCTCGGCGCTTCTCTACGCGTTCAAGGGGGCGATGTTACGCCGGCTCTCTGCAGATCGGGCTCAAAGGTCCGTCATAACTCCGACCGCCGACCGCAAGTCCTCTAATCCCATCGCCACCCGCTCCTTGTGCGTGCGAAACGAGAGGACGCAAATCCTCAGCACGAAGGCGCCGCGGAGCATCGTTCCGGAGAGGTAGACGCGGCCCTTTGCGTTGACGCGCTCGAGGAGCCGGCGGTTCCAGTCGTCGAGCGCGGGGCCCTCTACTCCTTCGGGACGGCCGCGAAAGGCGACGACCGAGAGCTGCGGCTCGGCGAGGATCTCGATGTCGGGGATGGTGCGCAGCTCCTCGGTCGCCCAGCGGGCGAGCGCGAGCTTTTCTTCGAGCGCTGCGCGGAAAGCTTGGACGCCGTGGAGCTGGAGGGGCAGCCAGAGGCGCAGGCCGCGGAAGGGTTTCGAGAGCTCGGGGGAGATCTCGCAGAAATCGACGAGGTCGGCTTCCTCCTGGCGGACCGGCATGTAGTCGGCGAGGACCGCGTGCGCGCGGTGGAGGGCCGCGCCGTCACGGACGACGAGGGCGCCCGTGCCGTAGGGCAGGAACAGCCCCTTGTGGGGATCGATCGCGAACGAGTCGGCGCGTTCGATGCCGCTCAAGATACGCCGGCCTTCTTCGATCAGCAGGAAGCAGGCTCCGTAGGCGCCGTCGACGTGGAGCCAGAGATCCTCGCGCGCGGC
>DATMZM010000221.1:0-2464 GCA_035607445.1 Thermoanaerobaculia bacterium
GAAGGAGATGTCGCCGCTCCGCGACCCCATCCGATCGATCCGAGCCTTGATCTTTTCGATCGCCTCGTCCGCGAACTCCGGCTCCTGGTTGCCCATTCCATGGATGAGCAAGACGCCGAGCTTGAAAGGCATGCGCCCTCCCCAGACGTCCAAAATTCAGCCCAACAGATGCAGAGACACGTCCCAGAGGCGATCGGTGTTAGCCCGATCGAGGGCGTGGGTTCTCACGATTGCGGATCGGCCCTAGAACGGCAGGTCCGCGACCTCCGCGGTCGTGCCGTCGGGCAGATCCAAACGGGTTCCGGCCGTCGCCGCGCGCTTGTGGAGGATGGCGAGCCCGATCGGTCCACGACGGGGTGAGGCCGCGGTGCTGCCGAGCTTCCCGGCCTCGCGGCCTTCGAAGAGGAGCGGCGTTCCGGGTGCTGGCAGGGCGCCGGAGAGCTTCAAACCGCGGAGCGATCTTTGGACTCCGCCGCGATAGTGGATCCGCGCCACGACCTCCTGGCCGAGGTAGCAGCCCTTCGTGTAGGAGACTCCGGCCTCTTCCTGGCCGGTCTCCTGCGGGAAGTTCTCGGGGCCGAAGTCGATCCCGAAGCGCGGCAGCCCGGCTTCGACGCGGAGCGTTTCGAGCGCCGTAAAGCCCGCCGGCCGGGCGCCGCGGGCGATCAGGTCTTCGGCGAAGAGCTTCGCGATCGAGGCCGAGACCCAGGCGACCGCGGCCGGCGCGCCCAGACGCGGATGGCGCGAGAGCTGGACCTCGGTGCCGGCGACCGCGATCTTGCGGTGCCCCCACGGCCCTTCGGGGAGGTCCGCTAGCTCTCGGAGGAAAGCGTCGATACCAGGCCCGACGAGCGCGAGCGGCAGGAGGTCTTCGAGCGGCATGACCTCGACCCGGTCGGCGATCAGGTATTTCGCGAGGTGCGCGGAGATCTCCGCCTCGCGCCCCGGTGGCAGGTCGAGCCAGAGGCGATCTTCGTGGGCGCGGAGGACGACGTCCGCGAGGATCTTGCCCTGGCCCGTGGTGAAGAAGCCGTAGCTGCCGGAGCCCGGCGCGAGCCCCTTGACCTCGCAGCTGACGAGGCCGTTCAAAAACCGCAGGCGATCCGCCCCGACCAGCTCGAGGCGCCCGCGGAAGGAGAGATCGACCAGCCCCACCTCGTCTCGGACCGCGGCGAGCTCGGCCGCCGGATCGCCGTAGTGGAAGGGAATCTCGACCCCCTCCGGGAGGGTTCCCATCTCAGCGCCCAGGCGGCGATGATGGCCGGCGAGAGGGAGGCGCTTCGGAGGGGCGATCGCAGCCGTGGTCATGGTGGGAAGTCTACTCCGCCCAACGGGCTCTCCCCTCTCGGGGTTCCCCAAAGATGACCAAAGATGTCATATTTGATGGCCTCGGGTCGGCGCGCCTGATCCGCAGGATTCCGGAGCGCCCCTAAGCCGAGCGCGCAACCGAGCCCACGAGATGCCCGCCCTGTCGATCGCACCCCATCCCTCCGGCCTGCGGGCGATCGATCCGCTCGCGCGGATCGGCAACACGCCGCTGCTCGACCTGTCGCGCCTGATCGGCCGGCCGGGCATCCGGCTCGCGGCCAAGGCGGAGTTCGCGAACCCGGGAGGCTCGGTCAAGGACCGGCCGGCCCTCGCGATGATCGAGGACGCGGAGCGCCGCGGCCTGTTCGCGGGCGGCCGCCGCCTGCTCGACGCCACTTCCGGCAACACGGGGATCGCCTACGCGATGATCGGCGCCGCGCGCGGCATTCCGGTCACCCTCTGCCTGCCCGACAGCGCGAGCCCGGAGCGGAAGCGCATCCTCCTCGCCTATGGCGCCGAGCTGCAGATCACCGACCCTCTCGCGGGAAGCGACGGCGCGATTTTGGAAGCTCGCCGGCTGGTGGCCGCGGAGCCCGAGCGCTTCGCCTACCTCGACCAGTACTCGAACCCCGAGAACTGGCGCGCCCACTACCGGACGACCGGCCCCGAGATCTGGGAGCAGACGGGCGGCGGGATCACCCATTTCGTCACGGGCCTGGGGACGAGCGGCACCTTCGTGGGCGTGGGGCGGTTCCTGCGCGAGCGATCGAGCCAGGTGCGGCTCATCTCCGTCGAGCCGGACGGGCCGTTCCACGGGCTCGAGGGGATGAAGCACATGGCGTCCGCGATCGTGCCGGCGATCTACGACCCCCTCGTGGCCGACGAGGCGCGCGAGATCGCGACCGAGGCGGCGCACTCGATGGTCAAGCGCCTGGCGCGCGAAATGGGCCTCCTGGTGGGGATCTCCTCCGGAGGGAACGTCGCCGCGGCGCTCGAGCTGGCCGCCGAGATCGAGACGGGGATCCTCGTGACCATCCTGTGCGACGACGCCGACAAGTACCTCTCCGACCGCTTCTGGGAGGAGGGCGCGTGAGCGCATCGGCAGGCGACTCGGTGAGCGTCACGAGCCGGCTCGTGCTCTCAACCTCGGACCGCG
>DATMZM010000029.1:0-11819 GCA_035607445.1 Thermoanaerobaculia bacterium
TCACCACCCGGTTCACCTCGTCGAGATGGCAGGGCCCGCAGGTCGTCCGCGCGACGCGCAGGTCGCCGGGGTTGACGAAGCGGATCCACTCGGGCGACTCCTCGAGGGTGAGCGTGTACGAGCGCTCCGGGTTCGCCGCGCTCGGCCGGCCGTCGCGGGAGGACCAGCGCTCCGGGAAGCGCGGAGCCACGTGCGCCTTGACGCGCGCCGCCTCGACCTCCGGGCTCTCCGGAGCCGCACTCTCCGGGCGCCGGACCCCGGAATCGCCGCCATGGCAATCGACGCACGAGAGCTGCACGGCGGGGCTCGCGTGCATCGGCTCGATTCCAGCGTGGCAGGTGAGGCAGCCCGCGCTCCCGGCCTCCGCCCGCTCGCGCGGCTGACGGAGGAGATCGACACCACCTCCGGCCCCCACTGCCGCAACGCCCGGAACCTGGGAAACCGCGAAGGCGAAGGCGAGGAGGCTGAGGAACGAGAGGCCGATCCGGGTCAGAGGGGGACTCGCGCGCATCCGTCCTCCCCTCTAGAACGAGACCGTCAGGTTCGCGAAGGCGGCCACGAGCGCGTCTCCCCGTTCATAGATGTCGCGGAAACCGCGGCCGGGCAGGAGCGCCGCGAGACCGGCGACCACGATCGCCTGGTTGTTGAGGAACGGCCGATAGCGCGCGCCGACCGAGAGGTCCCAGCCGATCTCGCGCCGGATCGGCGCTTGGAACAGGATCGCTTCGAGCGTGCCGGTCTCGGCGAAGCGCAGGTAGTTCGCTGTAGCGATCACCTTGAGCTTCGGCGTCACCTCGAAGTCCGCGCCCGCCGTCGCGAGGGCGAGCCCGGGGTTGACGAAGTTCGGCTGCCCTTCCTCCTTCGAGCTGCGCAGGTCGGGCAGCAGGCTGCCGCGGTTGACCAGCGTCACGCCCGTGCCCGCGAGCTTGATCCCCATCCGGTTCCAGAAGCTGAAGCCGCCGCCCGCGAACGCCGGGTTGTCGAAGATCGCATCGAAGCCGCGCGCGATGCGGTCGGTCGGCCGGTCGTCGCCCGAGGCGTAGAAGAAGCCGATCCGGTAGCGCTGCCAGTCGCGGTCGAGCGACAGCTCGAGAGCGGCCATGAACGCCTGGACGTCCACCGCGTCGTCGCCTCGGAATTTCGGATCGGGGCCGGCGATCGGGTTCAGGTCGTCGCGGCCATAGACGTAGTAGAGCGCGTGATCGACGTTGATCCGCCCGACGTGGCCGAGCCCGGCGCAGCCCAAGTACGCCGCGCGGATCTCGTGCGGCGTGAACGAGCCGACCGGATCGGGCCGGGCGAGGAAGCCGTTCTCGTCGAAATGGAACGTCGCCTCGTCGCGCAGCAGGTGGAGCGAGACCTCCTCCGTGTAGCCCGGGACCAGGAAGTCCTGGCGGTAGAAGTTCGCGATCGCGACCTGCTGCCTTCGGCGGGAGAAGGTGTTGAGGCCGCTGTTGGTGTCCTTCTCCAGCCGATCGAAGAGCGCGGCGTTCCACTGGTCGCGGTTCGATTCGAGGTTGCCGAAGAAGCGCGCGCCGAGGTTCGTGTCGCTGAACACGAAGCCGCGGAAGTCGCTCGAAAACGGCTGGATGCCGGCGCGCACGGAGACGAAGTCGAAGTTCGGCGAGAGGTCCTTGAGCTTCGCCTCGCCGAACAGCTCCTGGAGCGCCAGGAAGCCGCGCGTGCGCGTGGTCCCGTCGCGCACGTCCGGGTTGACGATGCCGTTCTCGGCCACCCTCGCGTGGTTCAGGTTGCCGACGAGCGTCGCCTTGATCCGGCGCTCGATCGGCCGGAACGCCGTGTCGCCGCGGAAGAGATCGACCGAGAAGACGACGTTCTGGTTGAAGAAGAGCTGCCCCGCGCGGCCGAAGAACGACGGGTCGCCGCGGCGGTCCTGGCTGACGCCCGAAGGGGTCGGCAGCGTGCGCGCCTCGATCAGGGTGTCGGACGACGCGACGACGTTGAGAAACAGGTCGTCGCCCCGGATCGGCAGATCGCCCTTCCACTTGTTCTGATGGTAGGGATCGAAGCGGCCCCGGCTCTTCTCGTTCCATTCGTACGGCGGCGGCACGATCCGCCAGCGGTCGGTGTCGGCCGAGAAGTCCCCCTCGTTCGAGACGATCGGCGGCGCGAACGCGGGAGCCTCGGGAGCGATCAGCGGCCGGCGCGCCAAGCGGCCGGGCAGCTGGACGACGAGCGTCCGGGAGAGGCTCGCGGTCCGCCCGTCCGGCGCGCGGACCGCGACCGTCACCTCGTGGCCTCCGGCGGCGACCGGATCCGGCCAGGCGAGCCGGAACGCTCCGTCCGGGGCCACCTCGGTCGTCTTCGCGACCCCGTCGAGAGCGATCTCGACGCTCGATCCCGCCGGAGCGTCCGTCGTGCCTTCGATCGCGATTTGATCGGTCTCTGAGTAGAGGACCGGACCGCCGGTAACATCGAGGCGGAGGTCGGCTCCGTGCGCCGGCAGAGCGCAGGAGAGGAGAGCCGCGAGGAGGACCGCGCGCATCAACGCTCCGGATTGCGCGGGAACTTGAGGAACGGCAGGCGCGCGCCGCCGATCTTCACGCGGTCCGCCCAGAGCGCGGGCGGCGGCAGGAAGCCCTCGGCGCCGCGGAACGAGACGTAGTCGTCCTGCTCGACGCCGTCTCCCGAAACGCCCAGGCCTCCGGCGAGCGTCGAGCCCTTGTAGAGCGGCACGCTGCCGGCGAAGAAGACGATCCCGTTCTGGTTCGGGTTCGGCGGCTGGCTGCCCTGGCTGCACGGGTGCGCGAGATCGTTCTGGAAGAGCGCCAGGAACGGCCCCGGCCCGCTGCCGTCGATGCCCGGAGGGTAGAGGTGTTGGGTCGTGAAGTCGACCGTGCGGTTCGACACCGCGAGCCCGGCGACGCCCGGCATGTCGAGCCTGGCTTCGGCGCTCGGCCCGCTCAGGTAGACGACGTTGCGCGCCTTGGCTACCGCGACGTCGATCGAGAAGACCGTGCCGTCGCGCATCCGGTAGAGGGCGAGGATCCGGCCATCCAGATCGGCGACCGCGATCGTCATCCGCGTCCGCGAACCGGCAGGCAAGCGGATCGCCGCCCGGGTCCGGTTCGCCGCGGCGACCGCCTGGCCGACGATCCGGGAGACCTCCGCCGCGCTCAAGAGGCTGCCGGCGAGCGGGCCGGCGAGCTGCTCGTCGGGCGCGCACGCGCCGTCGCCCGGCGGCGCCGCGAAGGCCCCGATCGCGCCGCCCGAGGAGACCCCGGGCGGGATCGTCCGCTGGGCGGCGAACGGCAAGCGGATGCCGTCGAGCAGGATCTCGCCCGCGGGCGGCGCGAAGGGCGGGGCGAGGGCGGAGAAGGCCGCGTATTCGGCGGCGGGCGAGGGGGCCGCGAGCGCGACCCCGAGGCCCCCCACCACGTGCCCGGCGCGGAAGATCGGCAGGCCCCCCGGATCGACGGCCGAGGCGTCGCGATCCTCCGGCAGGCGATCGAGGCGGAACGGCTTGCCGGTCACCGGCCCGGTGCCGCAGCCCGCGGTCGAGCCGCTCGAACCGCTCTGGCACGCCCCGCCCGCGAACCGGCGGGCCGGGGGCACGGCTTTCCCGGGCAGGAAGGCGACGTTCAGATCGCAGCCCCGGTTGGTGTTCTCGATGCCGTAGAGCGCGGCGTTCGGCGTCCGGCGGATGCCGGGCGGAAAGTGCAGGCCGGAGATGAACCGTACGGTGCGGGACGAGAGGGGGGCCTGATCGCTGCTGAAGAACGCTCCGGTGCGAGCGAGGCCGATCGCCCGGTCGTCGAGCGCCGTCGATCCCGAGGGGCGGCGCAGGAGGGCGAGCACGTTGCCCGCCCGGTCGACCACCGCGACGGTCATCGGGCTCGGATCGATCGCCGTCGCGGCCCGGAGCGCCAGATCGCGCGCCTCGGACGCCGCGAGCGGGAGCGCGCCGTCCGGGCAGACGGCGGCCGGCGCGAAGATCGGCGGCGGCTCGTGGCCGGTGGGATCGCTCGGGTCACTCGGGTCGTGCGGATCGGGCGGATTCGTCGGATCGACCGGCTCGTGCGGCTCGCGCGGCGGCGGGATGCCGAGCGCCGGGGGTGGCGAGAGCCAGGAGATCGCGGCCGCCGTGACGACCAGGGCCAGAAGGGCCCAGAGGACGCGCCGGAGGCGAGGGGATCTTGCCCGATCGGATTCGGATCCTGAATTCATCGCGAGCTCCTCTCCGCGCCCGGATCGGCCTCTGCAGGCCGGCGGGCGGGCGCCTCTCCCCGCGGGTGGTATTCGTGGCAGGCGGCGCATTCCGTCGTGGCCGCGCGCGTCGCCCTCTCCCCGGCGGCTCCCGACCCCCGGCCGTCGCCGTGGCAGGGCCGGCAGGTGGCGATGCCGGGCAGGAGGACGTCGGCCGCCCGGCGGCTCGAAGCGGCGCTCGCATGGCAGTCGACGCAGCGCCAGAGGCGGCGGTGATCGGCGTGGGCGAAGCGGGCGTGGGGCAGCCGACGCCCGGCCATCGCGGTCGGCTCGATCCGGGGGGGAACGGCGCGGGCGTCCACGAAATGGCATTCGGCGCAGGCGGTCCGGTAGAGGTAGAGCTCGGCCTCATTGACCGCCTGCTTGACCCGCGGCGAGAGGTCCAAGTCCGCGCGCGCTTCGCCGCGCAGAATCCGCCGCCGGTCGACGAACAGCGAGCGCGCCGCGGCAGGGTTCTCGGCGTAGGCGACGACCAGGAAGCGATGGATCTCGTCGGGCGGCCGGTGGGGCACGACCTCGCGCGGCAGCCGCGGATCGAAGGTCAGCCGGTGGCACGAGGCGCAGCTCGGCGCGTAGGCGAGGGAGGGCTCGCCCCCTTTTTCGGTGCCGAGGTGGCAGCTCTCGCAGCGCAGCTCCGCCTCTCCGGGCGGCAGGCCGCGCAGGCCGCGCTTCAAGTGCAGGTCGTGATCGAAACGGAGCCGGACCGGGTCGAGCGCCCCCGCGCTTCCCGGCGCGAAATCGGGATGGTCGGCGGCGAACGAGGTGACCCGGCGGGCGAAGGCGAGCGGGCCGCGCGAGCGCGCCGAGAGATCGCGATGGCAGGCGACGCAGCTCGCGTTCTCGACCGCGGTGAGCGCGGAGAGGTTCCGGTGCTCGAAGTGGCAGGCGCCGCAAGCCGGCGCCGCCGCCTTCTCGGCGTGGTGGGCGGGCGCGGGCACGCCGCTCTTGGCGCCGTGGCAGGCCGCGCAGAGGCTGTCGGTCGGACCTTTCCAGGGGGCGTGGCAGTCGGTGCAAGCGAGCCCGGCGTGCGCGCGCGAGACCTCGCCGGGGCGCAAGGCCGACGTCCAGCCGAAGATCGGCAGGCAGAGCGCCGCGACGACCGCCGCGAGGGTGAGCGCGAGAGCGATCCAGGTCTTCTTGAGCGGGCCTTTCCGCAGGCGGTAGGCGGCGACGTAGTCGACCTGCGGCGCGGCGAGCGCGGGGACCCCGGCCCTCGACCCCGGGGCGGCGGGCTCGGCCTGCGCCGTCGCCTCCTCGAGCGGCCGGATCTCGAGCCGGAGCGCCTCTTCCTGCGGCGCCAAGCGGACCGTCAGGCGCATCGGGCCGATGTCGATCGCGTCCCCGTCCGCGAGCCGCCACTCGTCGATCGCCTTGCCGTTGACGTAGGTCCCGGTCAGGCTCCCGCGGTCCGAGATCTTGTAGCCGCCCGCCTCGCGGACGATCTCGGCGTGCTCGAGCGCGACCGAGGCGTCCTCGAAGCGGAGGTCGGCATTGGTGCCCCGGCCGATCCGCAGCAGGCCGCCTTCGACCCGGCCCGCCGTCCGCTCGCTGCCGGCGACGCTCTCCAAGAGAAAGGACACGAGGGCGCCTCCTCCTAGAGCCGCGCGAAGTAGAAGACCGAGATCAGGTGGGCGGCGACGAGGGCGACGAGGGCGATCGACAGCGGGACGTGGAGATAGAGCCAGACCTCGAGCAGGTTCTTGGCCCGCTTCTGGATCACGAAGCGGCGGTGGAGGACGCGGCGCTGGCGCGACAGGACGAGCAGCTGGCGGAGGTCCCCCTGCTCGTCCGCGCCGACCCGGGCGAGGAGCGCCGACCAGTCCCGCTGGCGCTCCTTGCTCGCTCCTCCGGCGAGGATCCGCCAGCCGGCGAGCGCCCCCGGCAGCGACTCCCCGAGCAGGCGCAGGTAGACCGCGCGGAAGGCATCCGAGCGGCCGGAGGCGAGGCGCGCCATGGCGCTCGCGAACTGGTTGAGCTGCTCGGAGACGCGCTCCGGCGGCAGGTTGGTCTCGACCTCCGAAAGGAGCCGCGGCACCCTCTGGTAGAGAAGTGCCCCCCAGATCCCCGTCGCGACGACCAGGATCAGCACCGCGAAGGCCGAGAGCGCGAGCCGGTCGTGGAAGCGGAAGCCGGTGTGGAGGAGGACGAAGACGAACGACAGGAGGCCGAGGTAGACGTGCGACAGGAGCCAGGTCTCGAGCCGACCGAAGCGGCTGCGATAGGAGCGCTTGCGGACGCCGAAGTAGAGCAGCACGGCGATCGCCGCGACCGCGAGAACGCCCAGGGCGACGCCCGTCCGCGAGCCGCCGTGCGGGAACTCGCGCCGCGCGGAGCGCACGTAGTAAGCGATCGTCGCCGCGAGCGCGACGAGCGTCGCGTTGCGCCAGCGGGCGCTCGCGGGGCTGTCGAGGAACATCGGCTCAGAGCCCGCCCGGGCGGAGCGCCCGCTCGTCGACCATCCGGCGCACCTCCTGGGGCGAATCGACCCGGATCGCCGCTCCCGTCGGGCAGCTGCGCACGCAGGCCGGCCCGCCCGAGACCTCGCGGCAGAGGTCGCACTTGACCGCCACCGTCCGCCCGGGGTCCGCCGCGGCGGGCGAGAACAGAGCGCGCAGCCAGCCGAACAGCGAGGGCTCGGGGTTCGGGTGGACCATGAAGATGTTGCCGTACGGGCAGTTCTTCTCGCAGTTGCCGCAGCCGATGCAGCTCGACCGGATGAACACCTCGCCGTGGGGATCGCGGCCGATCGCGTCGGGCGGGCAGTCGAGCATGCAGAGCGGGTTCTCGCACTGCCAGCAGGAGTTCGGCGCGAGCAGGTTGTAGAAGCGGATGCCGGTCAGCGAGAGCCGCGCCTGGCCGTCGTCGTGGACACCCTCGCAGGCGCGGATGCAGTTGTCGCAGCGCACGCACTTGTGCTCGTCGATGACCAGCACGTCCGTGCCCATCACCACCTCGCGGCGGATCAGGTCCGAGAGGACGTCCCCCTCCTCGGGCGAAGCCTCCGCGACCAGGGCGGCCAGGCGCCGCTCCTCCATCGTCCGCTCGAATCCGAGGCGCCGGTCGGGATGGGTGGCCACGAAGGCGTCGAAATCCTCTTTGTCGAGCCGGATCAGGTCGGTCGGGAAGATCGCGCTCGCCGAGGCCGTGCGCGGCGCGCCGGAGAGGAGAGCGGCCTCGCCGAAGAAGTTCCCCGAGACGAGATAGGAGAGGACGATCTCGCGCCCGCCCGACGCCTTCGCGACCTTGACCATGCCGCTCCGGATCAGGTAGACCGCGTCGCCCGCGTCCCCTTCCGCGAACAGCTCTTGGCCCTTGTCGAGATGGACGATCTTCGCCTTGCCGCACAGCGGCCGGAGCTCGCTCTCGGGCGCGCCCGGGAACAGGTAGCCCTGGAAGGCGCGGAGGAGGAAGGCGAGATCGATCATCGCCTGCGCCTCGGGCGCCGTGGCGAGGAGCTTGAGCATCGCCTTCCGCGCGATCTCGAACAGCCTCGCGGGGCCGTTCGCGGTCGCCGTCGCGCTGCGACGGCGGTTCGAGATCAGGCTCATCTCGCCGAAGAAGTTGCCGGCAGCGAGCGAGGCGATCGGTTTCTCCTCGCCCGCCTCGGTGCGCACCGAGATGTCGACCCGGCCGTCCTCGATGACCAGGAAGCTGTCGCTGTAGTCGTCCTGGCGCAGGATCGTCTCGCCGTTCTTGAAGGCGCGGACCTCGGTCGCGAGGAGCGCCTCGCGCAGCACCTCCTCCCCCGCCGCCTCGAAGAGAGGGACCTCTTCGCGCAGCACGGCGATCCGGGAGCGCACCGGGCCGCTCCAGAACGGCAGCCGCGCGGCGAGCACCGCCTCGTCCGCCGGCTCGACCTCGCGGCCGAGCAGGTGCTCGACCACCTCGTAGCCCTGGTTCGCGCCGAGCTTGATCAGGTCGCGGCCGGTGATCGCGCCGATCAGGAAGAGGCCGGGGACCGTCGATTCGTAGCGGTGGGTGAGCACCGGCTTCGCCTCGCGCCCCTGGCCGGCGAAGCGGACGCCGAAGCTCTCGAGGAGCGCCCTCGGCGGCGTGCCGCCGAGCTTCATGAAGACCCGTTCGGCCGGGACCGTGAGCGGCCCCTCGGGGGTCTTCAGCTCGAGCTCGCGGGGCAGGACGCGCGCGACCGTGGTGCCGAAGTGGATGACGATCGAGCCGGTCGCCTGGCGCGACAGGATGTCGCGCTCGAGGCTCGCCTTGGCGCGCACGATCTCGGGGCCGCGGACGATCAGGCGCACGCGGTTGCGCTCGGCGAGCGCGAGCGCGATCTCGAGCGCGGAGTCGCCCGCGCCGATGACCGCGATCTCCCGGCCCTCGAACTCGTCCGGATCGACCAGCCGGGTCGAGAGGTGCGGCAGGTCCTCGCCCGGCGCGCCGAGCCGCCGCGGGTTGCCCTGCGTGCCGATCGCGAGGATGACCGACTTGGCCACCAGGTATTCGAGCGGGGTCTCCAAGACGAAGTCGTCGTCCCGCCGTTTGAGGCCGAGCAGCTCGCTGCGATAGCGGATTTCCAGACCCAGCTCCGCCACCGCCCGCTCCCAGGCGTCGAGGATCGACTCGCGCGAGCCGGCCGCGAAGGGCAGGTCGCTCCGCAGCGGCACGAGCCCCGGCTCGGCCATGACGTGCTTGCGCTTCTGGTAGCCGTGGATCGTGTCGGCGAGGTGCTCCGCCCGCTCGAGCACCACGTAGGAAAGCCCGGACGCCTGCGCGCGAGCCGCCGCGGACAGCCCTGCGGGCCCCGAGCCCACGATCACCAGGTCGAACGTATTGCGGGCCACGAACCTCCGTGCACGCCGGCGCGGTTTGATCTCGCGTTGGAGGTGGGGTGCTGGCGGCCATTGTGTCGCCGCCCCGGAAGGCGAGTCAATCCCGCGCCGCGAGAGTTTGTACGCACCGCGAACAATCTCGCTTCGTTTCGCACGCTTCTTGCACCATGGCAAGCCCATGCTATTGCCAGTGGTCGCGCGCCCCTGGTACTCAAGTACCCCTCCTATGTGCCCAATCGCCCATCGGCCCGCTCTCGGCTCCGCTCCGCGGACCAACCGGTGCAAATTCAGCCGGAATCTCGCCTCGCGGACCGCCTCGATACGGCATCGCTTGCCGAGCCTCGACCCGCGCCGGCGAGAAAGGCTTCGCTGATGTGCCTCGCGATCCCCGGCCAGGTCGTCGAGGTCGTGGACGCGAAGAACCGCCTCGCGAAGGTCGACGTCGCGGGCGTCCAGCGCACGGTCAACATCGCTCTGCTCGATTCCGACGGCCAGGGCGTGCGAGCCGGCGACTGGGTGCTCATCCACGTCGGGTTCGCCATGTCCAAGGTCGACGAGACGGAGGCCCGGGCGACGCTCGCTCTCCTCGAACAGCTGGGCAGCGAGTACGAACAGGAGCTCCACGAGCTCCGGGCGAGCGCGATCGAATGAGCCGCGACGCCGCGCCGGCACTCCGGACGGGCAGGGAGGCCTCGGCATGAAGTACGTCGACGAGTATCGGAACGCCGACCTCGGGCGCGCGCTCTCGGCGCAGATCCTGGCGACGATCGAGCCCGGCCGCCATTACAAGATCATGGAGGTCTGCGGCGGCCACACCCACACGATCTACCGCTACGGGGTGGACGATCTCCTGCCGAAAAACGTCGAGCTGGTGCACGGTCCCGGCTGCCCGGTCTGCGTCATCCCGATGGGGAGGGTGGACGACGGCATCGCGGTCGCCAAGGTGCCGGGCGTCATCTTCGCCTGCTTCGGCGACATGCTGCGGGTGCCCGGCTCCTCCGGCACGCTCTTGGACGCCAAGGCGGCGGGCGCCGACGTGCGCATGGTCTATTCGCCGCTCGACGCGCTGCGCATCGCGAAGCAGAACCCGAACCGCGACGTCGTCTTCTTCGCGATCGGCTTCGAGACGACGGCCCCTTCGACGGCGCTCACCCTGATGCGCGCGAAGGCGGAGGGCGTCGCCAACTTCTTCTGCTTCGCGAACCACGTCACGATCGTGCCGCCGCTTCGGGCCCTCCTCGAATCGCCCGACTTGCGGCTCGACGGGTTCATCGGCCCCGGGCACGTCTCGACGGTCGTCGGCGCGCGCCCGTTCGAGTTCATCCCGAAGGACTACGGCAAGCCGGTCGTCGTCTCGGGCTTCGAGCCGCTCGACCTCCTGCAATCGGTCTACATGGTGCTGCTCCAGCTCGCCGAGGGACGCTGCGAGGTCGAGAACCAGTACAGCCGCGTCGTGCCCTACGACGGCAACGAGCGGGCGCTCGCGGCGATGGCCGAGGTCTTCGAGCTGCGGCCGCACTTCGAGTGGCGCGGCATGGGCTTCATCTCGCAGAGCGGACTGAAGCTCTCGCCGGCCTACGCCGATTTCGACGCCGAGCTGCGCTACCGGGTGCCGGGCGTGCGCGTCGCCGACCCGAAAGCCTGCCAGTGCGGCGAGGTGCTCAAGGGCGTGATCAAGCCCTGGGAGTGCAAGGTCTTCGGCACCGCCTGCACGCCCGAGACGCCGATCGGCACCTGCATGGTGTCGAGCGAGGGCGCCTGCGCGGCCTATTACAACTACGGACGGTTCGCCCGGGAGAGGCAGGTCGTGTGACCGGCCCGGGCGCGCGGACCGACGAACGCGAAGACCTGGTCCTCGACCGCATCGAGGCCGCGCGCTCCCGCCCCGCCCGCTTCACAGATTCCCGGATCACGATGGCGCACGGCGCCGGCGGCAGGGCGAGCCAGACGCTGATCGAGGGCCTGTTCCTGCCCGCCTTCGCCTCGCCCGCGCTCGACGCTCTCGGCGACGCGGGCCTCCTGACGCTCCCCGCGGCGGACGGCGCGCCGCCGACCCAGCTCGCGATCACCACCGACAGCTTCGTGGTCAAGCCGATCCGCTTCCCGGGCGGCTCGATCGGCGAGCTGGCGGTCAACGGCACGGTCAACGACCTCGCGGTCTCGGGCGCGCGTCCGCTCGCCCTCACCCTCTCGTTCGTGCTCGAGGAAGGGCTCCCGGCCGGCGACCTGCGCGCCGAAGTGGCAGCGATCGCGCGCGCCGCGCGCCGGGCGGGGGTCGAGATCGTGGCCGGCGACACGAAGGTGGTCGAGCGCGGCCATGCGGACTCGATGTACGTCTGCACGACCGGCGTCGGCCGGCTCGACCCGCGCGCCCGGCTGTCGCCCTCTTCGCTTCAGCCCGGCGACAAAATTCTCCTCTCCGGCCCGATCGGCGAGCACGGCGTCGCGATCATGCTGGCGCGCGGCGAATTCGAGCTCGACGCCGCGGTCGCCTCGGACACCCGCTCGCTCTGGCCGGCGGTCGACGCGCTGCTCGAATCGGCCGGTCCGGCCCTCCGCTGCCTGCGCGACGCGACGCGCGGCGGGGTCGCCTCGGTGCTCAACGAGCTGGCGCGGGCATCCAAGGTCGCGATGCTGGTCCGCGAGGGCGCGGTGCCGATCCCCCCGGCCGTCGCCGGAGCGTGCGAGATCCTGGGGATCGATCCGATGTACGTGGCGAACGAGGGCAAGCTGGTCGCCTTCGTCGCCCCGGAGGCCGCGGAGGCCGCGCTCGCCGCCTTGCGGCGCGTGGCCGGGTGCGAAGCG
>DATMZM010000154.1:0-2101 GCA_035607445.1 Thermoanaerobaculia bacterium
GCGCCGCCCCGTTCGACTAGAGGACGAACCCGGGGCGCGCGAGCGCTCCCACCGACCCGGAGAACCCAAGTGAACTACATGCTCCTGATCTACGACGACGAGACGAGCTGGACCCGGATGACCGAAGCCGAGCAGGGCGCGATCTACGGGGAGTACATGACCTTCACCGACGACATCAAGAAGAGCGGCCACTTCGTCGCCGGCGACCCCCTCCAGGCGACGACCGCGGCGACCACCGTCCGCGTCCGCGACGGCAAGACGCTCTCGACCGACGGCCCGTTCGCCGAGACGCGCGAGCAGCTCGGCGGCTATTACGTCGTGCGCGCCGCCGACCTCGACGAGGCGACCGGCCTCGCGGCCCGGATCCCGGCCTCGCGCACCGGCTCGATCGAGATCCGTCCGATCGTCGAGATGTGACCGCCGGTCCGCACACCGCGCTGCCCGGCGGCCCGGCCGCCCTCGCTCTCGATCGCCTGTTCCGGGCCGAGTCGGGCCGCGCCCTCGCCACCCTGATCCGCCTCCTCGGCGACTTCGACCTCGCCGAGGAGGCTCTGCAGGAGGCCTTCGCCGTCGCTGTCGCGACCTGGCCGGGGACGGGGCTGCCGCAGAACCCGCGCTCCTGGCTGATCTCGACGGCGCGCCACAAGGCGCTCGATCGCCTGCGCCGCGGCCGCATCCTCTCGGCCAAGCTGGCGGAGCTCGCCAAGGACGCCGAGGCGGCGGGCGGCGCGGAAAGCGACCTCGACCTCGAGGCCTGGCCCGACGAGCGGCTCCGCCTGATCTTCACCTGCTGCCATCCGGCCTTGAGCGCCGAAGCGCAGGTGGCCCTGACGCTGCGCACCGTCTGCGGCCTGACGACGGAAGAGATCGCGCGCGCCTTCGTGGCCCCGCTGCCCACCCTCGCCCAGCGGCTCGTCCGCGCCAAGGCGAAGATCCGCGACGCCGGCATCCCCTACCGGATTCCCGAGCCCAGCGAGCTGCCCGAACGGCTCGACGCCGTCCTCGCCGCGATCTATCTCGTCTTCACCGAGGGCTACGCCGCGACCTCGGGCGAGGCCCTGATCCGCCGCGCCCTGTGCGACGAGGCGATCCGCCTCGCCCGGCTCGTCGCCGCTCTCTTGGAAGACCGCCCCGAGCGCCGCCAGGCCGAGGCGCTCCTCGCGCTCATGCTCCTCCACCACGCCCGCCGCGACACCCGGGAAGGCCCCGACGGCCTGCCGGTCCTGCTCGAAGATCAGGACCGCAGCCGCTGGGACCGCCGCGAGATCGAAGAGGGCCTGCGCCTGGTCCCCGGGGCTCTCGCCGCCGGGTCGCTGCGCGGATTCCCCGGCCGGCTCGCCCTGAGCCCCTACGCGGTCGAGGCGGCGATCGCGGCAGTCCACGCCCGAGCGCCGCGCGCCGAGGCGACCGACTGGCGCCAGATCGCGGACCTCTACCGAGTCCTCCACCGCCTCCGCCCGACGCCCGTCGTCGAGCTGAACCGGGCCGTCGCGGTCGCCATGGCCGAAGGGCCTGCGGCGGGCCTCGCTCTCTTGGACGCCCTCGAAGCGACCGGAGCCCTCGCCGAATACCACCTTCTCCCCGCCGCCCGCGCCGACCTCCTGAGGCGCCTCGGAAGGACAGAAGAGGCGGCCGAGGCCTATCGCCGCGCGCTCGCGCTCGCACGATTGGAGCCGGAACGGCGGTTCCTCGAAGGGCGGTTGGCGGAGGTGGGGGCGAGCCCTGATCCTGCCTCTGGTAGAGTTACCGATGCCCCTGAGGTGGGGGGATCTTGATCTCGAGCCCAGCCGTCATCTTCGAGGAAGACGCGGCGCCCTGTTCTCGGACCGCACCCGCGTCGTCTCGCCGGCGGCCGGTCTGTCGGTCGAGCCGGACGTCGTCGTCGTCCTCTGGGAGTCGCTGCGGCAAGGCCGCATCCGCGAGATCCCGGCGGCCAAGGCCGAAGCGGATCGCTTCATCGAGCTCGAAGAGGCGCCCGACCTGATCGTCGAGATCGTCAGCGATTCGTCGCGAATCCGGGCCGTGCTCGATCGAGTCGCGCAGTCCGACGAACGTGACTCTGTTCTCTCCGAGCTCGCGGCCAGCGGGCTTCCGGTATACA
>DATMZM010000427.1:0-12616 GCA_035607445.1 Thermoanaerobaculia bacterium
ACGAATCGCACACCCTGCCCGAGCACCGGCAGGGCGGCGAGCCAAAGGCAGGCGAGGAGAAGCGGCGGACGGCTCACGGAATGGGGAGCCTAGGAAAAGCCGGTCCGACCGTCAAATCAGCAAAAGATGGTTCCTACCTCAGCTCAAAGATCTGTGCCCTGATCGCGTTGCCCGGACACCAGGAGGCCTGCGGCATCTCACCTTCCCAGGCGAGCAGGAGCCGGCCGTTTTCAAGCGCGGCACCGAAGCCGTGACCCTGGGTGTAGTTGAGGGTCGGCAGGGCGGGCGCGACGTCGATTCTCGATCCCTGGCGGACCAGATCGACGCTCAGGTGGACCGCTTTCAACCGATCGCCGTCGATCCAGGCGAGGGCGTAGGTGCCGCCCGAGTCGCGCAGCAGGATCGGCTGAACGAACGAAGTAATCGGGCCGAGATCCTTGACTTTGCCCAGCAACCGGCCTGTGGCCGCCAGACGGCCGACGTTCAGCCGCATCGCGCCGTTCTGCGCCTTGCGAGCCCAGATCGCGATCGTCTGGTCGTTGCCCGCGGGGGCCAGGGCGACGCCGTCGGCCGCGCGCAGGGCAATCCGCACGGGGGCCGCCAGCCGAACTCCCGCGGCGTTGAAACGCTGGCTCCAGAGATTCGCAAGATGGAGCGGGTTCGGACCTTCGACAGGCTCCAGCCAGGCGGCCGTGGCGATCCCCGCGGCGTTGAGCAAAACGGAAGGCCGAGCCTGGTTCTCGCTCTGGCGTACGGAGCCGAGGCGGAGGACGGAAGTGGTCGGGGCGCCCGCGGCGTCGTACGAGACCAGGTTGTAGCGCAGGGTCGAGGCGACGCCGGGCTGCGAGCCGCGGACCACCTCCGCCCAGGAGAGGGCGGCCTTTCCGTCAGCGCTGCCGGCAAGGTTCGGCAGATCGCCGAAGACGAAGGAAGAAGGATCGCTCAGCAGGCGGGGAAAGGCCTCGCCCACTCCGGCCGGGGTGAACGATTGGCCAAAGACGTCGCGCCCGAGGTTGCGGTTCTGTGCCCAGGCGAGCTGGAAGCGTCCGCCGCCGAGGCTCGCGAGCACCGGGCAGGAGAAGCGCCGTGCCCCCGGGAGTCCGGGCATGTCGACTTGAAAGGTGGCGCCGAGCTGACCCGACCGATCGACCAGCTGGCCGTTGATCTGATTCATCATCACGTCTTCAACGTTCGGGCCGAAGACTTTCTCGTCCCGCCAGCCGATGGCAAAACCGTTGCCGAGCGCCACCGCGGTCGGCTGGGAGCGCGTGACGATCACGCTTGCGGGACCCGGATCGACCGGCGGCGCGGTGATGATTTCCGGAATGACGTCGAAGACGGTGGTCGCCGGGGCCAACTCAGCGCGCAACGCGGGGACCGCGAGCCAACCGGCCGCGAGAATGGAGAAACCGAGCCGACGGAACCGGGTGGACATGAGCAACCTCCGTGGGAACTGAACCGCTCCTCAATGGTCTTGCGATTACAGCATTTTTTGGGGTGGGCTGGCAAGGTTTCAAGCGAAGATCCGCGGCGCCTCCTGGACCGGCCGGGCCTGTTCGGCTTCGTGAATCTCGCCGGAGATCGCCCGGTAGGTTCCCTGGCCGAGGTTCCAGAGCACCCGATTGCGGCCCCGGCGCTTGGCCTCGTAGAGCGCCTCGTCGGCGAAGACGAGCAGCTCCGCGGGCGCTTTGACGTGCAGCTCGGGAAAAGCCGCGACCCCGGCGCTCATGGTGATCGGTACGCGTTTGCCGTCCACGATCAGGTCGATCTCCTCGATTTTTTCCCGCAGCCGCTCGGCGAGCGTGAGCGCCGTGCCGCCGTTGGCCTCTTCGAGCAGGATCGCGAATTCCTCGCCGCCGTAGCGGGCGCAGAGGTCGCCGTCCCGGCGATGATTTTCGAGCACCGTCGCGGCGGAGATCAGGGCGCGGTCGCCCACATCGTGGCCATAGGTGTCGTTGATCCGCTTGAAGTGGTCGAGGTCGCACAGGACGACCGCCATCGGGGCGCCGCTGTCGACCGCGCGCGCGTAGACCTCCTGGAGCCGCCGCTCGAGGATGCGCCGTACGGCGACGCCCGTGAGCGGATCCTCGCGCGCCTCGCGGTCGAGCAGAGCGTGCTCGACCGAGGTCGCCATCTGCGGCAGCAGGCGATCCAAGAGAGCGATCGTCGGCGGGTCGACCCGGCGCGGATCGCACCAGAGGCGCAGGTGGACGACCGAGGCGCGCTCGGTCTCCAAGCTCCGCTCGACGACCTGCCAGGGCCGGCGGCGATGGATGCCGAGGAGGGCCGGCGGATGGCTCTCGGGCTCCGGCTCGCCTTCAAACACGGCCCCGCCGCCGCGCGCCCACCAGCTCTTGGCCGGGGTCCCGAGCGGCGCGAGCTCGAGCTGGAGCCAGCCGTAGTCGAGGACCCGGGCGCACTCGACCGCGATCTGCTGGACCACGCTCTTGAGCTCGCCGGCGGCGAACATCCGGCGCCCGGCCCAGCCGATCCGCTCGAGGTCCTGGGCCTGCTGCTCGTGGGTCTCCGCCGCCAGCGCCTGCCGCGCGGCTTCGAGGGCGAGGAGGGCGAGGAGCAGGAGGCAGATCGCCGCGAGCCGCCAGCCTGCCAGGAGCCCGACCGCGGCGACCACCGCGCCGCCGGTCCAGCCGAGCGCGTCGAGCGCGAGCGGACGGAGGATGGGCGCGAACGGCACCGGGCGATCCGGGCGGCGGATGGCTCGATCGGCGGTCTCCAAGGCGACCCAGACCGTCAAGTACGCGAGGAGTCCCGCGAGCACCGCGGCGAGGAGCGAGAGGGGATCGCCGGCCTCGGGCGGACGGCGGGCGGCGGCGAAGCGCCAGGCTCCAGCCGCCGCCAGGACCGCGAGCACCGCGCGCCCGGCGCTCTCGAGCGAGCGGATCGTGCGCCGGCGCTCGGCGAGGGCGGAGACCGGCTGGCGCTTGACCGCGCGGACGAAGAGCTCCGCCGAGAAGAAGCTCGCGGCGGCGAGGAGAGCCGCCACGGCCGGCCGGGCTTGGAGCAGAAGCGCCGGCAGGGCGAGCGCGCCGAGGCCGAGGGTGCCCGGCCCGAGCGGCCGATGGCACGCGCCGAAGGCCACGCACAACGCGAAGAAGAGGAGGGCCCCGGCCTCGGCGCTGCCGCTGGCCCCGATCCGGGCCGCGAGCAGGAGGGCGAGCGGCGCGCCGAGCAGAGGCGGCAGCGCGGCCCAGAGATCGCGGGCGGGCGGATGGATCTTCATCGCCGCGCGGCGGGCAGGAGGCCGAAGCCGTCCGCCTCGAGGATCGCCGTCGCGATCGCGCAGCCGAGAGCGCGCTCGGCCAGGACCCCGACCTGATGGACGTGGGCGCGCCGCGAACCGAGCGACAGGGTGACGACGAGATCTCCGTCGTAGAGCGAGAGAGCCGGCGAGAGCGCGCGATAGAAGGCGCCGAAGGCCATCTGGCAGACTTTGAGCGCCGCAGCCTTGCTCAGGAGGGCGTCGGTCAGGACGACGGCGAGCGTCGTGTTGCCCTCCCAGGGGTGGGGCGACTCGGGAGGCAGCGCCGCGAGCACCCGGTCGCCGAACGCGAGCTCGAACGACTCCGGCGCGGCCCGGCAGCCAGCGAGGATCCGGCCGGTCTCCGGATCGCGCACGTCGCCGAACGCGTTGACCGCCACGGCGGCGGCGACCGTCGGCCCACCGGGCACGGAGAGGCTCGCGAAACCGAAGCCCCCCTTCATCGCCGAGGCCGGACCGAGCGCCTTGCCGACCGTCGCGCCCGTTCCGGCGCCGACGCTCCCGACGGGGACGAGGCCCGCTCCCGCCGCTTCGAGCGCTTCCCGGGCGAGACCCGAATGCGGGCGCGCGGCGGGATCGCCGTAGGCGAGATCGAACAGGATCGCGGTCGGCACCAGGGGCACGACGGCAACGCCCGCGTCGAAGCCATGGCCTCGCGCCGCGAGGTGCTCGACCACCGGATCCGCCGCGGAGAGGCCGAATCCGCTGCCGCCGGCGAGCACCACCGCATGGGCGCGGGTCGCGATGTGATGGCTCGCGACGAGCGAATCGAACTGGCGCGTCCCGGTCGCGCTGCCGCGGACGTCGGCCGCCGCGATCGCTCCCTCCGGGCAGAGGATGACCGTGATCCCGGTCATGCCGAGAGCGTCGGTGCCATGGCCGATCGAAAATTCGGGGATCGAGAGCTCGCGCGTCGGGGCGGGGAGAGGCGGAAACGTGGGCATCGGCAAGCGAGAGAAAGTGCGGGGATTCTAGCCCGGGCGGCGCTCGATGCGGCGTCCCACACGGCGGCTTGGTGGCGGCCTGGGCGGCGGGCTCGGTATGCTCTGCCGCGATTCGGGAGGGCCTCCCCATGAACGCAGTGGATTTGGCGGCGACGCTCGAACGGACCGCCCCGGACCTCCGCCGCTGACCGCCCGCGGGCGCGACGTTCTCTTCCGGGCCACCGCGGGCGCCGGCTCACTCGCCATCCTGGCCGCCCTCGCGGAGCTGCCGGGCGCGAACGGGCCTGCCGAGTGGCGGTGGGCGTATCGGCCGATCGGGCTCGCGCCGCTCTGGCTGCCGGTCCTCGCCGCGCTCGCTCTCCTCGCCGTCGTGCGCTGGCGCCCTCCCGGGCTCGGCGGTCGCCTTCTCCTCGTCGCCCTCGGCGTCGTATTCACGCTCGCGCTCAACACGGCGCAGCCCGGCGGTCTCGGCCGCGTGACCGCCTCTCTCGTCTCGCGGAATTCCTTCAGCTACCTCTACGACGCCGCGCTCGCCGGTTCCGCGCGCGACCTCCTGGCCGGCTCGCCCACCGCGGCGGGCGAGCTGTCGCTGCACAGCCGCACCCACCCGCCCGGCGCGCTCCTGGCGATTCGCGCTCTCGATTCGATCGCCCGCCGGCTCGGCCCGCCGCGCGGCGCGCTCGCCCTCGGCGCGGCCCAGGCGATCGAAAACGAAATGAACCGCGCTCGCGACCGCCGCCGGCCGGTGCCCGCCCAAGCGCCGAGCCCGTGGACGCCGGCCGCCCTCGCGTTCCTCCTCGTGCTCGCCTCGGCGCTCGCGGCGCTTCCGCTCTATCGGCTCGCGCTCGCCTGGGGGCTCTCGGAAACTGCGGCCGGCCTCGCCGCCGCGCTCTGGCTCGCCGTGCCGGCCCGCTCTCTGTTCACCCCTTCTCTCGACCAGGCTCTCGCGCTCGTTCCGATCCTCGCCACCGCGCTCGCCGCCGGACCCGGTCGAGCGCGCGCCCTGGCAGCCGGCGCCGTGATCGCGCTCGGATGCTTCACCTCCTACGGCCTGCTCGGCGCCCTGCCCTTGGTGATGTGGATCGCCGCGACGGCACCCGATGGCCCCGAGGCGCCCTCGGGATTCGCCCTCCGGCCACGGCTTGTCCGCGCCGCGGCGACCGGCGCCGGTTTCCTTCTTCCCTGGCTCGCCCTCGCTCTCGCGGGCTACCCCGCCTGGGAGCGCTTTCGGGACGCGCTCGCGACGCACCGGTCGATGGCGGTCGCGACGCGCTCGTATCCTCTCTGGCTGGCGTGGAATCCGTACGACTTCGCGCTCCTCTGCGGCCCGGCGGTCGTGATCCTCGCCGTCGCCGCTCTCTTCGTCTTCCGGCGCGGCGCGCTCGGCCGCGGCCTGCTCGGCGCCGCGGGACTCTTCCTCCTCCTCTGGCTCTCGGGCAGCGTGCGCGGCGAAGTCGGCCGCATCTGGCTGTTCGAGATGCCCTTCGCCTGTTTGGGAACCGCCGCCGCGATCGACCGGTTCTGGGGGGCGGCCGGCGGACGGGCTTTTTCGCTTCTCGGTCTCCAAGCGCTGCTCGCTCTCGCCTTGGGCGCGAGCATGATCTTCGTCAGCTGAACCGACTCGTTCCGGAGGAAGCCCCATGCTCGCCGAGCTTCTCCTCGCCTCCCAGCTCGCCGCTTCGGCCGCTCCCGGACCCCCGGCAGCCCGCGCGGCGGTCGTCGCGCGGGACTTCCGCCGCGCTCATGAAGCGGCGATCGTGCGCGAATTCACCGACCTGCTACGTATTCCGAACCTCGCCGCCCGCCCCGAGGGGCTCAAACAAAACGCGGAGGCGATCCGCGCGCTGCTCGCGAAACGCTCCGTCGAGAGCCGCTTGCTCGAAGTGCCGGGAGCGCCTCCTGTCGTCTTCGGCAAGCGTTCGGTGCCGGGAGCCACCTCGACGGTCGTCTTTTACGCCCATTACGACGGCCAGCCGGTCGACGCCGCGCGGTGGACGACCGGCGATCCCTTCGAGCCTGCGCTCTATTCTGCCGCGGCGGACCAGGGCGGCAAGCGGATCGACTTTCCGCCCGCGGACGGGAGCTTCGAGCCCGAAGAGAGGATCTACGCCCGCTCGGCTGGCGACGACAAGGCGCCGATCGTCGCGCTCCTGGCGGCCCTCGACGCGCTCGACGGCGCGGGGATCCGGCCGAGCGTGAATCTCGAGTTCTTCTTCGAAGGGGAGGAGGAGGCCGGCTCGCCCCACCTGGCGAGCGTGCTCGCGAAATACAAGGACCTCCTCGCCGCCGACCTCTGGCTCTTCTGCGACGGCCCGGTCCATCAGAGCCGGCGCCAGCAGGTGGTCTTCGGCGCGCGCGGCATCGTCGGTCTCGAGCTCACGGTCTACGGCCCGCGGCGCGAGCTGCACAGCGGCCACTACGGCAACTGGGCGCCGAACCCGGCCTTCGAGCTGGCGCGCCTGCTCGCCTCGATGAAGGACGCGGACGGGCGCGTGCTGGTGGCCGATTTCGAAGCCGGGATGGCGCCGCTCGGCGCTCTCGAACGGCAGGCGCTCGCGAAGCTGCCGCCGATCGACGAGGCGCTCCGCCGCGAGCTCTGGCTCGGCCGGACCGAGCGCGCGCCCGAGCGGCTCGAGGAGGCGATCCTCCATCCTTCCCTCAACATCCGCGGCCTCTCGAGCGGGGCGGTGGGCGAGCAGGCGCGCAACGTCGTGCCGGAGCGCGCGACGGCTTCGCTCGACATCCGCCTGGTCAAGGGTCTCGATCCGACCGTCATGGTCGACCGCGTGATCGCCCACGTCCGGGCGCAGGGCTTCTTCGTCACCGAGGAGGAACCGAGCGCGGAGGTCCGCGGCGCCCACGCCCGCGTCGCCCGGGTCGCGCGCGAAACCGGTTACCGGGCGGTCCGGACGCCGATGGACTTGCCCCAAGCGCGCCGCGCGGTGGCCGCCGTCGAGGCCGCGCGCGGCCCGGTCCTTACGCTTCCGAGCCTGGGCGGCAGCCTGCCGCTCGCCGCCTTCGAGGACGTGCTCGGCGCGCCGCTCGTCATCGTGCCGATCGCGAACCACGACGACAACCAGCACACGCACGACGAGAACCTGCGCCTGCAGAACCTCTGGGACGGCATCGAGACGTTCGCGGCGCTGTTCGCGATGTAATAAAGCCGGCCGCAAAACGGCGAGGGCTTCCGAGCCGCAAGCCCGGAAGCCCTCGCTTGGAAAACCTTGACGCCGTCGAAGCGGCGCGGCTACGGCGTCAGCTTGACCTTGAGGTTCGAGTAGACCCAGCCCATGGGCGGGAAGTACGCGCCGTCGGCGACGCCGGTCATGCCGAAGTCGAGGTAGAGGCTCCGGCCCGCGGACGCCATCAGGTCGAGGTTGTTGACCTGGCCGGAGAGCGTCTGGACCAGCTGCCCGGCCTTCCAGACCTGGAGCGTCACGCGCCTGGCCGTGACGTCGTAATCGAACCGGACGTGGAAGTTGGTGTTCGCCCGCCACGGGCCGGTGTTGCTCTTGATCAACTCCCCGGCGCCGGTGCGCGGGTCCTTGCCGATGTCGAGGATGGTCTTGAAGCCGTTGCTGCCGCGGATCAGAAAGCCCAGGAAGAGGACCCGCTTGCGGCGGTCCGGATCCGGACGGTGCAGGCCCATGATGCCGTGGAAGAGCGGGGTGCGGAACTTGCCTTCGAACAGGTCGTATTCGATCACCGCCCGCCGGTAGAGCTGGCCCGGCCGGATGGGCAACGGATAGCCCTTGTACGAGGCGCCGTTCCTCGCGCGGAGGAACTCGCCCGGCACGTCGAGCGTCACCGACCCGTCCGCGTTGACGTCGCCGGCGACCTGCTCCGAGAGTGCCCCCTCGAGCGCCGTCGCCTCGGCTTGAGGGTAGCCGTCGCCTTCCGGCAGGTCGCCCTCGTCGCTCGCGGTCGCCGAGGTGTCCTGACCGATCGACGCGGACGGACCGACGTACTGGAGCTGGGGCGTGCCCGGACGCTGCACGCGCGCGAAGGCATAGAACGGCTTGTTGCAGGTGACGGTGAAGCGCGCGGCGGAGAGCGCGGTCTGGCCGAGGCTGCCGAGGGCGTCCTCGAAGCTGCGCAGCGAGAGCGGCTTGACCGCGAGGTTCACCGCCTCGGCGATCCGCTGGCCTTCGCTCTTGAATCCCGCGAGCACGCAGCTCGCCGTCTCTTCGGAGGCGTTGATGATGTGGACGTCGCTGACCATGCCGTCCGCCGAGCGGCCGAGCCCTTGGAGCACGAGGACGGCGTTCGCGACCGCGACGCTCGTCCCGGTGATCACGGGCAGGTTGGCCGCCGCGATCGCGCCGTTGCCGCTCGCCGCTTCGAGCCGAGCGGCCACCGTCAGCTGCGGCGCGCCCGAGAGCAGCAGCATGCCCGGCCGGCCGATCGGCGCGACGTTCTGGAGCAGCACGGTGGCACCCGGATTGACCGTCGCGCCGCCGGTGACGGGAGCCTGAACCCCGTTCGCGTCGACCGCGACGAACTTGACCAACAGGCGCCGGGGCACCGTGCCCTGGTTCGTGACCCAGAGCCGGGTCTGGTAGAAGGTGTCGTTGATCGTCTGGGCCGAGGCGATCGGCACCAGCGCCTCGCCGGCCCGGGCCGGGCTCGGCAGCAAGGCGGCGAGAGCCGCGAGACCGAGGAGGAGGGAGGTCTTCTTGGTCGAGATCATCTTGATGTCCTTACGGTTCGGGGCAGGCATCAGTTCGCCGCCGGCTCGAATTTGACCTGGAGATTGGAGTAGACCCAGCCGATCGGCGGGAAGTAGGCGCCGTCGGCGATGCCGGTCTGTCCGAAGTCGACGAAGACGTCATGGCCGTCGTCGCTCAGATCGCGGGCCTGCGGCGGACCGGAAATGGCGAAGACCTGATGGTTGTCCTTGAACACCGTCATGGTCACCCGATTGACGACCAGGTCGTACTCGAAGCGCAGGTGGTACTGCGTGCGCGCCTTCCACGGACCGCTGCCGCGGACCAGGACTTCGTTGCCGAGATCGAGGTTGGTCTTCTTGTTGTCGTTGCGGATCTGGATGCCGTAGTAGAGCAGCCGGAGGTGGCGGTTGGGGTGCATCCGGCGCATCGAGGTCGTGCCGGTGAACAGCCCGCCCGGGAAGTTCTTGATGAACATGTCGAAGTCGATCGTGGCCTTGCCGTAGGCGACGTTGGGCACGAGCGGCAGGTTGTAGGTCCGGTACGAGTCGCCGTTTCTCGCGATCAGGAAGTCGCCCGGGACATTGAAGGTCACCTCGCCGGGCCGGAAGATCGGATCGAGGGTGTCGCCGAGCCCGCCGCCCGCCGCCTGCACGATCGTGCGCGGCCCGCCGACGTCGTAGACGAGGGCGTAGGTCGTGAACGGCTTGTCGCAGCTGACGCGGAAGCGGGCATCCGAGATCTGGTTCTCGCCGAGCACCGAGAAGACCTCGGGGAACTCCCGCACCGAGAGCGGGAACAGGGTGATCGTCGCGGCGGGACCGATCGCGACGCCGGTCGAGCGGAACGCGGCGATGGTGCAGGACGCGGCGCTGCGCGAGAGGTTCGCGACGCCGAAGTCGGTCAGCGGCTTGCCGTTCTCGGAGCGCGAGAGGCCCTGGAGATGGACCGTCTCGCCCGCCGGGGTCATCCGGTCGGGGGAAAGGACCGGAACGCGCGCCACCGAGAGGATCGTGCCGTGCGAGTCGAACAGCTCGAGGCTCGCGTCGACCTTGACCTCCGCCGGACCGTCGAGGCGCAGCATGCCGCTCGAGTCGTTGGGCAGGCTGGCGTCGATCCGCATCGCGCGGCCGGCGGCCAGGGAGACCGGAGTTTCCGGCCCGGGATTTGCATTTCCATCGGAACCGGCGAGGAGAAAGGACCACTTGAAGGACTGCGTGCTCGCCGCGGTGTTGGTCACCCAGATGACGGTTCGCGATGTGGCGTTGCCGTTGATGAGATTGCGTGCGATCGGAATGAACGTCTCCCCGGCGTGAAGGGGTGCGCCCGCGGCGAGCGCGGCCCAGACGAGGATCCCGGTCAGCGAAGGTCTTCTCATGCGAATGCCCTCGGTCTAAGTTCGCAGAAAGGCCCGAAGGGCCGGCGACGTATAAACCGTCGGATTGTACAGCTAATTGTGCACTTTTCCGTACCGGACAGAATGCCCGGAGGGATTTCCCTGTTCCGAGCCGCCAATTCTTCCGATCGCCCGGCGGCTCGAGCCAGCAGATGTTGCCGGCGGCGCTTTACGGTTTCGTGATTTCGAGCAGCGTGACGTCGAACACCAGCATGCCCTCGGGCTTGTCCGGCAGGCCGCGATAGGCGAGCCCTTTCGGAATCCAGAAGCGGCGCGACTCCCCTTCGACCATCAGCTGCAGCCCCTCGGTCCAGCCCGGAATCACGTCGGTCAGCTTGAAGCTCGCGGGCGTGCCCTTGGCGAGCGAGCTTTCGAACATCTTGCCGTCCGTCGTCCACCCCGTGTAGTGCACGCGGACGATGCTCGACGCGGCGGGATGTCGCTCGCCCTTGCCCTTCTCGAGAACCTTCCAGGCGAGGCCGGAGGCGCTCTTGCCGGCATCGGCGGGAGGGGCCGCGACGTCCGGCGGAGTCGGCGGCACGCGCAGGACGTCGAGCAGCTCGACGTCGAACACGAGCATCCCCTGCGGCCGGTCGGCGACGCCTTCGTAGGCGAGCTTGGCGGGGATCCAGAGGCGCCGCTTTTCCCCTGCGACCATCAGCTGCAGGCCCTCGCCCCACCCCGCGATCACCCGGTTGAGAGGGAAGACGAGAGGCCGACCGCGGACGACCGAGGAGTCGAACATCTTGCCGTCCGTCGTCCAGCCGCTGTAGTGGACCTTGACCGCGTCGGTCAGCGCCGGATGGAGCGCGCCGGTTCCCGCTTGCAGCACCTTGGAGGCGAGACCCGAGGCGGTGACCTGGGCATCGGCGGGCGGAGCGGCGACGTCCGGCGGAGCCGGGATCGTCGTCGGGGCCGTGGGCTTCGCGGCGGTTGCGGGAGGAGCGGCGTGCGCGGGGAAAGCGAGAGGTGTGAGGAGGACGGTGGCGAGAACGGTACGCAGAGCTTTCATGGCGCGAAGGCTATCAAACGGTCCTAATCGCCACCCCCCTCCCCGCGACTCGGCGCGGCGTGCACGGTCTCGAAGCGGCCGAGCTGGACCTTGCCGGCCGGCAGGCCGCGCGGCTTGCTGACCTCCTCGCAGGTCGTCCAGTGGACCGCGACGCGTCCGCCGCCGCGCGCCTTGGAATAGCCGGCGGCGAGCGCCGCGGCGAACTGGAGCGTCTCCTTCGGCGGGCGGGAGAGCCCTTCGGGATTGCGGATCACCACGTGCGAGCCCGAATCCTGGGCCACGTGCAGCCAGAAATCGCGCGGGCTCCCGAGCCTCAGGCTGAGCGCGTCGTTGTCCTCGGCGGTCTTGCCGACGAGGACCGTCATGCCGTCGGGGGAGACGAACCGGCGCGCGATCGAGCGCCCCTGATAGATCCCCGCTTCCGGATCGGTCGGACCCGGCGGCCCTTTGCGGTCGAGGCGCCCCATCGAAGAAATCTCCTCTCCAGAGCGCGGAAGGTTAGCGCACCGCGGCGGCGGTCCGACGGTCGAACCTCGCCCGGATAGACTGCGCCGCATGTTTTCCAGAAGACCGCTCGCGGTCCCGGCGGCGCTCGCGCTCGCCCTGCTTTCGTTTGCCGCCTGCCGAACCGAGCCCTCCCCGCCGGCTCGCCCCAGGGTGCTCTTCGTCGGTTTGGACGGCGCGGACTGGCAGCTGCTCGACGGCTATATCGCCGACGGCACGATGCCGAACCTCGCGCGGCTTGGCAAGGAAGGCCGGAGCGGGATCCTCGAAACCGAGCAGCCGCCCCTCTCGCCGCTTCTCTGGACGACGATGATGACCGGGACGTCGCCGCTCGAGCACGGGGTGCTCGACTTCACGCGCTTTCATCCCGGCGGCGGCGAGCGCGAGCCGATCACGAGCGCCGAGCGGAGGGTGCCGGCGGTCTGGAACATGGCTTCCGGCGCGGGACGGAGCGTCGCCGTCCTCGGGCTCTGGGCGACCTGGCCGGCCGAGCCGGTGCGCGGGCTCCTGGTCTCGGATCGCCTGTTCTCGTTCCAGCTCCGCGAGGCGAGCCCGCCGCCCGGTCTCGTCTTCCCGGCCGCGCGCGAGCCCTGGGCGCGAGAGGCGCGCGAGCGGGCGGAACAGGCGATCGACGGGAACGCGATCCAGCGCTATCTGCCGGACGTCGGTCGAGAGGAGATCGAGCGCGCGCTCGCGGCTCCGCCCGGCGCCGGAGGCCATGTTCCAGACCGCCGGTACCCTCCGCTCGGCGCTCGTGATCGGCTCGCGCTCGCCGCCGCCGGGATGAAAGCGCGTGAAGTCGAGCACCCGGTG
>DATMZM010000025.1:0-5580 GCA_035607445.1 Thermoanaerobaculia bacterium
AGCCACGGCCCGAGAATGCTCGCCGCGTCGTCCTCGATCATCTTCGCGGCGATCTGGTGGGCGAGGCCCTGCGGGTGGAGATAGGTGACGAATTCACCGCGGATCCACTGCTCGACGACCCCTCCGGCCTTCCAGGTTCCCGCCATGCTGTAGGTCAGCAGGAGGAGGGCCTGCGCGCCCGAGAAGACCAGCAGGGTCGACGCGCGGACCGTGCGATCGGCCGAGCCGCGGACGTGCCAGCCGGCGGGCAGGAAGATCAGCACGAAGGCGAGGAGCACGCCGAGGTGGTCGCCGTGGTTGACCGCTCCGAACGAGAACTTGAGCGCGATGTGCTCGAGGAGCGAAACGAAGATCACGACGCGAGCCCAGCGGTATCGCGTGAGCGTCACGGCGAGCAGCCCGCCGAGGAGATGGAGCCAGAGGATCGCGGCGATCCCCGCCCGGGTGCCGGTGAAGCGCAGCCAGAAGACCGGCCAACGTGGCGCCAAGTCGCCCGTGTTCAGGTAGCCCTGCCAGGAGAAGAGCTCTCCTGCCGCGAAGAAGAACAACACCGCGTAATAGGCCGCGATCAGGGTCTGGGCGGCGGTGAAGCGCTCGCGCGACAGGAGGAGGGAGGAGCCGTTGTGTGCCGGGTGCGCCGGGCGGAAGAACGCCGAGAGCGCCTCGATACGGCTTCGCTTCCTCACCGCGATTCCCCGCTCGTGAACAGCCCGAGGCTGCGCTCTTCCAAGTTCGCGCCGGTCCGCCACTTCTCGATCGGGTCGTAGCGCTCGAAGATCAGCTCGTAGCGCACCCGACCGTTCAGGTAGTTCTGCTCGAGGAGCCGCCGCAGGTCCTCGACCTCTGCCGCTTGATGCCGCTCGACCGCCCGGCCGAGCCGTTGAATGACCTTGCGGCCGACGTAGCGGTTCCCGGTGACGATCGTGTCCGGGGCGTGAAGGAAGGAGACCGGCGGCTCGACGGCTTTCTTGTTGCGGCGATGGACGAGGAGCGTGTACCGGCTGTCCTCGTTCGGCACCTTCGAGAACAGAGACCAACCGTAGAACGGGATGATCTCGTCGACACCCGGCAGCAGCTTCTGGCTCGCCGCTCCGGCGAAGCAGTAGACGAGGACGAGGACGGCAAGCCGTCGGCGGAGCCGGCGCAAGGCGGAAGGCGGCATATTTTGTAGCATCCTCTCCCAAACCGGGCTCGGTCGCCAGGACAGATTGTCCTCGCGGCCCGGGAGCTCGTCTCACGGCACAGCGCTCTCTGGAGATTCCAATGACCGTCCGAATCGTGCGTCTCGGTTCGCCCAGAAGCAAGAACGAAGGCCTGCGCATCGGCACGGTGAGGCGGCCGCCCCGGGGAGTGCCGAAGAGCGAGCACGCATCCCAGGACTGGTACGACGTTTGGCTGCCCAATCTGGCGCCCAGCGCCGAGGCCGTGAAGCTCGGGCTGGCCGCCGAGACCGATCGCGCATGGGCGGCCTTCGCGAGGAAATATCGCGCCGAGATGTCCGATCCCGAGAAGCGCCGGCTCCTCGACCTGCTCGCGGCGCTCTCTCACGGGGCCGACTTCTCCGTCGGCTGCTACTGCCCGGACGAATCGCGCTGCCACCGCTCGATCCTCCGCGAGCTGCTCGCCGAACGGGAGGCGAAGCTGGAATGACGCTCGCGCAGCCCGCAGGGTGCCGACTTTCGAGCGGGATCGCCTTTCCCTCAAGCGGGATGACGATTCCCTCGAGCGGGTAAGCGATTCCCTCCAGCGGGCAAGCGATTCCCTCGCGCGGGATTGCGTTTCCCGCCGGCGGGATGGCGCTTCCTTCCAGCGGATAGCAATTCTCTCTTGCAGGATTGCGTTTCCCGCCGGAAGGATCGCGTTTCCTTCCGGCGGGATAGCGATTCCCTCGACGCCGCCGGTCCGTGCCCGACGGGAAAGCGCCAGGCCTCGCTGGAAGCTCCCCGGCGTCATGTGGACGCCGCGTCCTCCGTGGATCTTTTCGGCTACGCTGCTGGAATCCTCCACGGCACGGGCTCGCCAGCTCTTCCAACCGGCGCTCCGGGACGGCGGTCTGGGCGGCGAGCACCGCGTCGTGTCGCCCGGCACCGTCACACCGGCACTGCGGCGTACCAAGTCTTCCCTCGGTACAATCAGTGAAATTCCAGGTACGACGATCCAGATTGGAAGGTGCGCAGGTGACTCCTTGGACAAGGGACCATGGCGACTCAAAACCTTGACATCGCCGTGACCCGCACCGCAGCGAGCAGGAGCTACCGAGTTTCGGCCGATTCCTCTGCGCACGGCCAGGCCGAAGTGAGCGCTTCCGTCTCTGACGAGGTGCTTGCTCTCGCCGGGATTTTCGACCGCGCGACCGACGAGTTCGAGCTTGAGGCGGCCGGTGCTCAGCTCTTCGAGTTTCTTTTCGGAGGCTCGACCGGAGCCTTGTTCAACAGTGCTCTGGGGCAGGTGCTTTCGGACGGCGACTCGGCGCTCCGGCTTCGGTTGAGGATCGATCCTCCCGATCTCGCCCTTCTCCCCTGGGAGCTGGCCTTCGATCCTCTGCGGTCCCGTTTTCTCGCCGCTTCTCCCAAGATCTTGGTGAGTCGCTCTCTCGGCCTCCTAGAGCCTGTGCGGCCGCTAAAAGTCCTGGGCACCCTTCGTCTTCTCGCAGTGATCCCCGAGCATTCGGGATTCGATATCGAGGAGGAGCGCCACACCCTCGCCGCGTTCGGACCCGCGAGCGAGAACCGGATCGAAGTTGAGTGTCTCGAAGGCTCGGTGACGCTCGAGGCGCTTCGTGCCGCCTTGCGAAAGGCCGAGGTGCACGTCATCCACTTCGCGGGGCATGCTGATCTCAAAGACGACGAGGCGACGATTTGTCTCGACGGCCCGGGCGGCACCGGCCTCGAGCGCGTCGAGGCGAAAGCGTTCGCCCGCCTGCTCGAGGATCAGGGCTCGCTACGCCTGGTCGTTCTCAACGCCTGTCGCGGCGCGGCCCGGTCACCGGCCGTGGCGCTCGCCGGGATCGCGCCCCAGCTGCTGCGGCACGGAGTCCCCGCGGTCGTGGCCATGCAGAGCTCGGTCCGAAACAAGACGGCGATGCGTTTTGCCGACGAGCTGTATGCCACGCTCGCGAACGGGCGCTGGGCCGGTCAAGTGGAGAGGGCGATCTCGGCGGCGAGGCGGACTCTTCTCCAGCAGAACCCGGAAAGCGCGGATTTCGCGAATCCCGTCCTCTATCTCCGCTCTCCGGACGGCGTCCTTTGGCGGAGCGTCTCTGAAGGGGCTCAACCGATCTCCCGGGCGGTGGCGATTCGACCAGCACGCCGCTTGCCGCCTCCGCCGAGCTCGTTTCTCGGTCGGGACGGAGAGCTTCGAGCTCTCAGGCGACGCCTCTCCGCCGACCCCCAAGCTTCCGAACGCGGTTCTCTCGTGCTCTTGACCGGTTGGCCGGGAGTCGGCAAGACGACCATGACCGCCGCGCTCGCGAACGATTCCGCCCTGGCGAAGGAGTTCCGGGACGGAGCGTTGTGGGCTTCTCTCGATCAGTGGCCCGACTTGGTGCGTGAGATCAGCCTCTGGTGTATCGCGCTCGGAGCCCCCGGTCTCGCCCAGGGCATCGGTGTCGAAGAGGCATCGCTCCGACTCGGCGAGCTTCTGCGCGGTCGCCGAGCTCTCCTGATCGTCGATGACGTCTGGGAGGCGGCGCACGCCGTCCCCTTCCTGGTCGGAGGACCGCAATGCGCTCTCCTGGTCACATCGCGATTGGACGCGGTGGCCGACCAGCTCGCGCCGAGTCCGGCGGCGATCGTGCGGCTCCCGCCTCTCGATGAAGACGCCAGCCTGGAGCTGCTGCGCTCTCGCGCTCCGGACGTCGTTGCCCTGTACGGGGAGGACTGCCGAGTGCTGGCACGAGCGCTCGAAGGTCTGCCCCTCTCCCTCCACGTGGCGGGCCGCATGCTGTCGGAGGAGAGCCGCCTTTGGAATCCTCGGGAGCTGATCGAGTCCTTGCGCGAGGGCCGGCAACTTCTAGATCAGAAGGCGCCGCCGGACCGAGCGGATCTCAAGGGTCCCGGGATGCCGACCGTCTCGGTCCTCTTGGCGCGGAGCACCGAACGTCTACCGGAAGACCTCCGCGAGCTCTTTTCCCTCCTGGGTTCCTTTGCGCCGAAGCCGGCGACTTTTGATCTCGAAGCGTTGCGCGCGGTCTGGGACACCTCGGACCCGCGCCCCGGCGTGCGCTCTCTCGTCAAGCACGGTCTCCTCGAACCGCTCGGCGAAGGCCGCTTTCGCATGCATGCGCTTCTCGTGGCGCACGCGAGATCCCTCCTCGAAGCCTGATGCCCTCCGGCGATGGCCACCGTTCGACTGGCCGACCTGCGATCGGCGCGACATTGGCTCGGGGTCCTTGGGCGGCTCAACAGAGCATTCCAACGGCGCGACGAGGCCATCGCCGAGGTGCTGTCCTCTTTCGACGAGAAATGGCCCCAGATTCGGCACTCCTTTTCCATCGCTCGGAGAGCCGCGCCGTCGGATGAAGACCAGGCAGCCCTCTGTCTTTCTTTCCTGCTCGATGGGGAGGACGTCCTGGCATTTCGCCTCTCGGCCGAGGAGAGAGTCGAGTGGTTCAAGGCCGCGCTGGCCACTCGCGGAGCGCAAACCGACGAGCCGGCCAAGGCTCGGCTTCTGCTTCGATTGGGTCAGGCTCACCTGGTGTTGGGACAGGTCGACGAAGCGCTTGCCTGCCAGGAGGAGTGCCTTCGCATCGGCCAGCGTGCAGCGGACCGGCGTCTCGAAGGGTCGGCGCTGAGCGCGATCGGCCACTCGCTCGCCGCGCGGGATCCCGAGGAGGGGCTCGGGCGCTTCCGCCGCCGCTTGGAGCTGGCGCGGGCGCGCGCGGATCGGCAAGAGGAGACCTGGGCCCTCGGCGATCTCGCCGCAGTCGAGATCGCTGTCGGCAGAATCCACGACGCCATTGCCCACGACGAGCAGCGGCTCGAGATCGCTCGTGCGGATGGGGACTGGAGCCAAGAGGGCTACACTCTGAGCCATCTCTCCCTCGGCTACTTCCGATTGGGCCGGTACCGGCGAGCCCGTGAGCATGCCGAGCAGGCGCTCACGGTGGCGAGGGAGCATCATGAAAGAAGCCTCGAGGGGTTTTCTCTCGGCAATCTCGGTGCCGTCGCCATTCTCGAGCGGCAGCCCAAGCGGGCGCTCGATTTGTTTCGACTCCGTCTCGAGAACGCCCGGCAGATCGGCGACTACAAAGACGAGGGCTTCGCTCTCGGCGACCTCGGCGCGGTGCACGTCATCTTCGGTGACTTCGACCAAGCCAGGATTTGTTACGAGACGCGATTGGACAGAGCAGTCCGCTATGGTGATTTCGAGGAGCAGGGCTACGCTCTCGGCAATCTGGGGAGCCTCTTCCTCGACATGGGAGACGTCGATCAAGCTCGGGAATTCTTCACGCGTCGCCTCGAGAACGCGCGGCGATCGGGGATCCGAGAGGAGAGGCTCTTCGCTCTGAGCAATCTCGGAATGCTCGAGCTGACGTCTGGTCGCTTCGAACGCGCGGTCGAGCTTTATCGAGAGAAACTC
>DATMZM010000328.1:0-2212 GCA_035607445.1 Thermoanaerobaculia bacterium
TCCCCCGTCGCGCCTCTTCGCCCAGGGCGCGGGCCTGCTCCTGTTCCTGTTCATCCCGGCGGTGCTGTTCCTGTTCGTCCGCCATCCGGCGCCGATCGGGGGCAGCCTGCTCGCCGGCATCGCGCTCATGCTCGGCCATCGCTTCCTCGCCCGGCCGTACATGGAGCAGGTGCGCCAAGCCAAGTGCCTCTGGTGCAACCGCCTGCTCCCTCCCGAGGCGCCGAGCGAGCCGCTCGTGCTCGAATCCGGCGGGGAGAGGATCGAGGCCCGCTGCTGCCCCGGCCACCGCGGGAGCGCTGCCCGCTTCTTCACCTTCCTCGGCGCCTTCCGGCGGCCGCTGGCGCTCGGGATCTTCGCGCCGCTCCTCGCCCTCTTGGCCGCGCTCGCCGCCGCCGCGTTCGGGCGCGCGGGCGCTCTGCCCCAGGTCACCGCCGTTTTCCAGCTGATCGTCGGGCTCGCGGTGAACTTCGCCGCCTGGGGCTATCTCGGCCTCCGCGAGCGCGCGCCCTACGCTGTTCCCTTCCCGGCCCACAACTTCTTCCTGCTCGGCGTGCGCAACCTGCTCTGGGTCTTCCGGCTGGTCGGGATCTGGTGGATCTGGGTCGGGGCGCGGGCGCTCTTCTTCGCCGCGTAGCCGCCGGGCCTACTCCCGAGCCAGCACCTCGCCCCGGGCGTTGACGAGCGCGCGCCGCGGCTTCTTGGGCGGCTTGACGACGACGTCGACCGGCACGCTCACGGTGCCCACCATCGGGATCAGGCCGACCTGCGCGAACTTGTCCTTGTCGAGCTCGACGTAGAGCGGCACCAGGGTGTGGAAGTCCGGCCCGACCTCGCCCTGGCTGACCGTGCCCTGGATCCGCCAGCCGTCGGGCGCCTTGTCGATCTTGAGGTTCGTCGAGAGCTTCGGGATCTCGGTGCCGGTCACCCACTGGCGGAAGAACCAGTCGATCTTGCCGTCGCGCGTCGCGTCGAGCGACGGCACCAGGTGGCGCTCGACGACGGCCTCGAAGTCCGCGGTCGACGGGTTCTTGCCGGCGTAGGTCGCGGTGAAGTCCTTCATCATGGCGATGAAGTGGGCGTCCGGCTCCGGGGCGCGGCCGTCGAACATCGCCATGCGCAGCATGTGGAGGACGTAGCCCCCCTTCTCGTAGATCAGGGCGAACCCGGCCGACGGCGAGCGTTGCGACGCCGCGCGATAGCCGTCCGTGATGGCACCCGCCTGCCAGGGGGCGAACGCGTTGCCGGGGTCCTTGCCCACGATCTGCTTCCGGACCTCGCGCCAGAAGCGGTCGTACGCGCCCCACCCCTTCGTGTGCTGGAGCGCCAAGGCTGCCGAGAACTGGGCGAAGCCCTCCGACAGCCACTGGTCGCGGTAGCTCTCCCAGCCGAGCAGGTGGCCCCACCACTGGTGCGCGAACTCGTGGAACCCGACCTCGTCGACGAAGTCCTTCGCCTGAGCGAGGCCGATCCGCTGCCGCTGCGTGCCGTCCAGGAACGCCAGGTAGGGCAGATAGATGAGAGCCGGCCAGGACTGGCCGAAGCTCCATTGCGACTGCTGCGTGATCGCGACCCGCGAGACCGGCAGCGGCCCGAAGTAGGTGGTGAACAGGCGCGCCGAGTTGAGGCCGTCGGTGAGGGCAGACTCGGCGAGCCGCTCGGTGTTGACCTTGCCCAGGCCGCCGCCGATCGTGGGGCCCGAGACCAGGCCTTCGGAGAGCGTGTCTGCCGCGTCGCCGGTGAAGATCGCGTTGATCTCGCGCACGACGTCCGGCGTGCCGGGATTGGTCCAGACCTCGACGCCGAGCCCCGAGATCTCGTCCGTCTTCTCGCGCTTCCTGAACTTGCCGTAGTTGAAGCCGGCGACCTGGATCGGCTTCGTCGCCTTCCAGACCGAGACGCTCTCCTTCCCCTCGGCGCGGGTCTCGACCGGATCGCCGACCGAGATGATCTCGTTGCCGAGCGGCACCCTGTAGGTCAGGTCGAAGGTCGCCGGATCGGTGAAGAAGCCGAGGTTCGCGTACCAGCCGGTGCGCGCGAGCACGGCGTAGTTCTTCTCGCCCATGTCGGTGAGCACCTTGTCGCCCTTGTAGCTCACGCGGAGCCGCAGGTGCTCGCCCTTCACGATCGGCCGCGGGAAGACGACCGCGACGTCGGCGTCCTCCTTCTCGGCTTCCTGGATGAACGGAACGTCCGTCCACGCCTCCTCCCCCTC
>DATMZM010000022.1:0-7955 GCA_035607445.1 Thermoanaerobaculia bacterium
TCCCCCGAGTCGGCGAGGAAGCGGTAGGCGTCGCCGACGTGGATCGAGACGCCCTGGGCGTCGAGATCCATGTGCCGCCGGGCCAGCTGGATCACGCCGGCGTCGATCTCGACGCCCGTCAAGCGCGCTTGCGGCAGGAGCGCGCGCAGCTGCCGGGTGACCGTCCCCCCGCCGAGGCCGAGCACGAGGACCGAGCGCGGCGGCGCCGGACCGAGCAGGCAGCCCGCAGCGAGCGCGTCCCACGAGTAGCCGGTGAACAGGCGCTCCGGATGCCAGGTCGCGAACGTGGCGCCCTCGACGTCGAGATCGATCCGCTCTCCCACGCCGTTCGCCGTCACCCGGTTGAAGGCGGTGACCCGCGTCTCGATCTCGATGGTCTTCCAGCGCATGGCGAGGTCAATCCTCCAAGGCATCCGAGCCATCCGAGGCATCCGAGCCGTTCGAGGGCTCCCGGTCGTCCTCGCCCATCGCCTTGACCGCGGCCAGCAGCCCCTGGATCTCCTCCGGCCGCGCCGGGCGCCAGAGGTCTCGCTCCCGCCGTTTCGCGAGAGCATCCTTGGCCAGGCGCACGGAGGTGACGTGCCGCCCCGCGCGGTTGAAGACGTGGGCACGCCCGCGCTCGCCGAGGACGACCAAGGTGTCGCGGCGGGCGTCGACCAGGACCTCGTGCGGCGCGGCGCGGCCGAGGTCGGCGAGGGCCATGCCGGTCGGCCGATCCCCCTCCCCGTGGCGGTGCTCGGCGTGGCTGGTGCGGCGGTCGCGGGCGCGGCGGTCCTTTTCGAGCCGGCGGGCGAGGCCGTCGATGATCCCCTGGAGGCGGCGGGGCGCCCGCTCGTTCGCCGCTCCCTCCTCGCTCGTCCGGCCCGAGGATCGGGGCGCAACCTTCGGATCGAGGCTCCGCTCGAAGTTCGCGAGCGCCGCCTGCGCCCAGCGGACCGCGTCGAGCCAGGGAATCTCGCGAAGCCGGTCGTAGAGATCTTCGAGCGGCCCGCCGCCGGGCGCCGCGCCGAGGAGATTGAGCGCGAGCCGGCGCCGGCCCTTGCGGCCCCGGACCGAGAGGACCTGGAGCGTGATCGCGAACGGCAGATCGACGCCGGTCTCAGAGCGGACGCGGAACCAGCCGGCCGAGACCTGGCCGAGGAGGCGGAAGCCGTCCTCGCGCTGGCTGAAGGGAGCGAGGAGGGCGCCCGTCAAATCGGCTTCCGAGAGGGCCAGAGCCAGGAGGCCCGGCGGCTCGCGGAAGAGCGTCTCGATGCGCGGATCGCGCCGCGCGAGGGCGAGCTGGGCGAAGTCGGCGAAGCGGGGCAGGCCGGTCGGGCCGTAGCCCGAGAAGACGAAGCGGGCATCGGGCGCCGCCGCGTGCTCGCAATCGGCCGAGCCGCAGCGCAGGCAGAAGGCGCGCCCCGGGCGGAAAGCCGTCCGCTCGCGCACCCGGTCGGCGAGCGCCTCGTCGATCGCCGCGTCGGCCAGCCGGAGCATCGGCTCGAGCCGGCCGTCGCGCAGATCGGACGGGATCCGCAGGTCGACCGCGATCGCCTCGCCCCGGCCGGCGATCAGGTGACCGCCCGGGTGGCGCGCGATCCGCGCCTCGACCTCGGCGGCGAGCAGGGCGAGCGCCTCGCGCAGGCGGCCGTCGCCCGGCGGCCGCGGTGCCGCGCTGTCGCGTTTCGGATCTTCGGATCGGCTCAATCCGCTCTCTCCCTCCGCGGCCGGTCAGCCCGCGGCGCGAGGCCGCTTGCGAAAGCGGCTTCAAAGCGCCTTCAAGGCGAGCGATGCGCAGTGTATTCCCCGCAACTCGGCTCTGCCTCTGGCGTATGCTGTCGGCCCCCATGTTGCGCCTGGTCGTCTATGCGCCCGACGGCGTCCGCCGGTATCCGTTGCACCGCAGCGAGCTCCTGATCGGGAGCCACGCGGATTGCGACGTCGTGCTGCCCTACGTCGGGGTCGCCCAGCAGCACGCGCGCCTTCGTTTCGAGGCGGGGGTGCTCTCGATCGAGGACTTCGGCAGCCGGCGCGGCATCGCGGTCTCCGGCCGCCGCGTGCGCGAGACGACGGTGCTCGAACCGCTCGACGAGATCCGCGTCGGCGCGGTCACCCTCCTGATCGAGGACGTCGCGGCCGAGCCCTCCCGCGCCGCTCCGCCGCCCGTGGCCGAGCCGATGCCCGAGCCGCGGATCACTGCGGAGGGCATGGTCCACCACCTCTCCCGGATGAGCGACTGGACGCTCGCCGACACCCAGAGCCGGGTCACCTCGGAGGCGCTCGTGCGCGAGCTGCTCCGCGACTTCGGCGGCGGCGTCCTCTTCCTCCTCGTCGGCGAGGGCGAGCGCTCGGCGATCCGCCTGGCCGTCGCGACCGAGCAGGCCTGGCTCTCCGCGGGCGAGACGCTGCTCGAGCAGGTCGAGGCGCAGGGCGAGAAGAGCGGCATGTTCCTGGGCGATCTCGAAGGGCGCGAATCTTGGGTCTGCCATCACGCCTTCGAGGCCGTCGAGCGGAGCTACCGGCTGATCTCGGCGTTCCCGCGCTATCGCCCGGCGGGGGAGTGGTCGCCCTTCGAGGCGCTGCGCTCGGTCGGCCAGCTGATCGCCCTCGGCCTCGTCCATCACGTCGGCACCTACGAGCCGATCCTGCCCGGCTTCCAGGGCCAGCAGGACCTCTCGCTCGACCCGAACCTGGTGGTCGGCGAGTCGCCGGCGATGAAGCGCATGCTCGACGAGCTGCGCGCCGCTGTCGATCCCGTGGTCCCGGTCCTCCTGCGCGGCGAGGCGGGCTCCGGCAAGCAGCTGCTCGCGAGCTCGCTCCACCGCTCCGGGCCGCGCCGGCAGGGTCCGTTCGTCTTCGTCACCGCGGTCGGAGCCCGGCCCGCAGCGATCGAGGCCGACCTCTTCGGTTCCGAGGTCCCAGGCCGCGACGGCACGATCTATCGCGAGGGCAAGCTCCTGCTCGCGAACGGCGGCACGCTCTTTTTGGACGACATCGACCAGCTGCCGCTCGAGGTCCAGGCGCGCCTCGTGCGCTTCCTGCGCACCGGCGAGGTCGAGCCGGTCGACAGCCTGGCGACGACGCGGGTCGACGTCCGCCTGATCGCCGGCAGCCGGGGGCCGCTCGAGGAGTCCGCGGCGCGCGACAAGTTCCGCGTCGACCTCGCCTACCGCCTGTCGCGGATGACGGTGGACGTGCCGCCGCTGCGCGACCGGAAGGAGGACCTGCCGCTCCTGATCCAGAGCTTCGTCAACAAGTTCTGCCACGAGACCGGCACCCGGCTCGCGGGCATCACGGTCAAGGCGATGACGGCGCTCCAGGCCTACGACTACCCGGGGAACCTCGAGGAGCTCGAGGCGATCGCGCGCCAGCTCGTCTACCTCTGCCCGGCCGGACGGCCGGTCGATCTGAACCTGCTGCCCGAGAAGGTCAGGGCGGGCAGGGTGCAGGTCGCGCGGGTCGACGCCGCCTCCGACCTCGACCTCGATCGCCTGGTCGGCGTCACCGAGCAGGCGGCGATCCGCGAAGCGCTCCGCCGCACGCGTGGGAACCGGACCCAGGCCGCGCGCATCCTCGGCCTCTCGCGCAACGGCCTCGCGATCAAGATGGAACGCCACGGGATTTCCGGGTAAAGTCGCGTCTGCAGCGATGACGAAGGAGCTTCATCGTGCATTGGAGCCGCGTTCGACGCCCGAGTGCGCAGGGGGATGAGGCCCGGCAGATCCGCGCTGCCTCCCTCCCGCTCCGCGGCCTGCCTTCGGGCGAGGCGCCTGCCGGTCGCGACCTGGCCGCCGCGGAACGATTCGGACATCGGTTCGAGGATCTCCGTGCTCCTCTCCAGAAGAAGGCCGCCGGCCAGCGCGCGCCGATCCAGCGGGTCATCAGCCAGCTCAACACCAATCAAGGGATCCGGTGGGTCGACGACGCCGATCCCGATTCGCATTTCGCTTCGCGGGCGGAGGCGGAGGCCCACGGCCACCGGGTACGACAGTCGCAGGCCCCATCTCTCGGGCCGCCGCCCTCTCCGTTCGGCGGTTATCCGCCGCAGAGCGGCTATGGCGGATATCCAAGCGGGCCGCCTCAGCTCTTCGGTGGTTATCCGCCGCAGAGCGGCTACGGAGGCTATCCGCCGTCCTTCGGCGGCTACGGAGGCTATCGGCCGGGACCGCCGCCGCCGTCCTTTGGCGGTTATCCGCCGCCGAGCGACTTCGGCGGGTATTCGAGCGGGCCGCCCCAGCCCTTCGGCTATCCGCCTCCTCCGGGCGGCTACGGCGGCTATCCCTTCTCCTTCGGCGGCAGCCTGCAGCAGGGCGGCCTGCCGAGTGGATTCCCTCCGCTGCCCGGGACGTCGCACGAACGGCAGGGGTCGCCGTACGACCCGTTCCACCCGACGGACGAAGAAGGGGAAGACCGAGAGGAGTCGCAAGACTGGGACCAGGAAGCCTGGCGCGAGCTCCGGAGGCAGAAGGGCGGTTATGGCCGCTTGCGCGGGGCGCACGAAGAATTCGCCGAAAACAACGAAAGCTGGTCCCGGCGCGGGGTACCCGAGCAACGCCGGATCGCCAGCTCCGGTCTCGACGCCGAGGCGCTGGCCCACGTCGAGGAGCGGCACCGGCCGGGCGTCGCGGAGGATGACCCCAACCGGTTCAAGTCGAAGCTCCTGCCCGGCGTCGACCTCGCCACCGAGCTTCGCGACACCGATCCGCGCGTCGATCCCGAGCGGCCGCAGGCGGACTTCGAGCTCCGAGAGCCGATCGGCCTCAGGGTCCGGCCGACGACCCAGGGACGGCATCTGACCTTCGAGCTCCAGCGCGGCTTCCGGCGCGCCATCGACACCAGAAGCGAGGAGGGGCGGATCGCGAGCCAGTTCCCGACCACCTCGGGGGAGGACGCCGACGCTCCGCTCTACCTGCCGCCCGATCCGCGCATCCTCACCTCGCCGCACGAAGCGCTCCACGCGCAGGCCGATGCGCTCGAGGCGTACGCCCGAGATCGCGGGAATCGGCGCGTTCCGGGGCTCGACGACCACGTCCGCCGGTTGCGCGGGGCCGCCGATCCCGAGCGCGCCCGCAACCGGGAGGGCTCGGCCGACGCCGCCTACAGGAACCGCGGCCTGTTGCGGCAGCACGGCCAGTTCCTCCAAGGGCATCCGGATCTGCGCCAGCACCTGATCGAGAGGACGGAGGCGCTGCCGGAGTACCGGAACCACCCGGGGCTCCAGTCGATCCGCGAGGCGCTCGCCAATCCGCCGGAAGACCTCCATGAGATCGGGGCGCCGCAGCTCAACACCTTCCCGGAATTCGCCGATCTGAACGCCAGCGGTCGCGATCCGGGCCGGCCGATCGCCCCTATTTTCCTGCCGCGCGGGGAGCGGGAGCGCGATCGGGAAGATCCGCGCAGGCGCCGTCGGGAGGATCCGCGCGATCGCCGCCGGGAAGATCCGCGCGACCGCCGTCGAGAGGATCCGCGCGACCGCCGTCGGGACGACCCGCGCGACCGCCGGTTCGACCGCATCCCGGTCCGCCGGGAGGGCCGCCCCTTCTACCGGCGTTCCAACCGCGATCGGCCCTACGTACCGAGACGGCGCCGGTACCGGCCGCCCGAGATCGACCGCTACGTGCCGCCGCGCCGCGAACGCGATCGGCCATCCGGCCGGGATTTCGAACGCACTGGCCACCGCGATCGACGCCGGAGCCGTTCCCGCTCGCGCAGTCCGCGCCGTCGATACTGAGCTGATCTCGATCGGCGGGAAAGATCCGGACGGCATCCGCCGGTCGCGCCGCGGCGAAACGTTAAGATGGCGCCGATGAGACCGCCCCGTCGCCTCCTGCCCGCGCTCGCCGCCGCCGGGCTCGCCTGGCCGGCCGCTGCCGCCTCGCCCCCCTCGCTCGGGACGGGCGACCTCCTGTGCGGCGACGAGGCGGCGATCCTCTCGTTCGCGGTCCTGGGCGTGCCGCCGGACGCGCATCCGCTCGCCGTCGCGAAGCGGGGAGAGCGGATCTGGCTGCTGTTTTCGCCCGGGCGGCTCGTCCGCGTCGACCGGCGGGGCACCGCGGTCGATCTGACGACCGGCACGGCGGAGAAGGGCGAGACCTGGAGCGCCATGACGCTCGATCCGGTCGACGGCTCGCTCTGGGTCGCCTCGGGCGACCGCTCGACGCTCCACCGGTTCGGCGCTGAGGCCGCGGACGTCAAACCGCAGAGCGTGAAAATCCAAGCGGAGAACGCCCCGGCCGCGGCGGGCGGCGTGCTCGACCTCGCGGCGGCACCCGATGCCCTCTATCTCGTGCCCAGCCGACATCCCGATACCGTCTGGCGCGTCGGGCGCGACGGGCGGCTGCTCTCGGTCGAATTCCCGAGGTCGGCCGCCGCATTCAGCTTCAGGCCGCTCGGACGCTCCCCGTCGCCGCGGCCGGTCCGCTTGGCGCGCGACCGCGAGGGCGCCGTCCTCGCCTGGCTGCCGCGCTCGGGCCAGGTCTATCGTGCCCTCCCCGGCGGCGGCTGGGCGGAGATCGACGCTTCGCCGTTCCGCTTCGAGACCGCGCCGGCCGGCGCCAAGCTCTTCTATTGGAAGGGGACTCCCGTCTTCCTCGGCGCGAGCGAAGCGGCGGGGCAGGGGGACGCGGGGGCTCTGGGCAGCCGCCTCCACTTCCCGGAAGGGCGCGACCTGTTCGAGATCTGCCACGGCTGGCGGATCGCCGATCTCGCGGCGGACGACTCCGGGTATGCCGTATTGACGGACAAGGGGCTGGTGCTCGGAGAGTTCGCCGCGCCGCCCGCTCCCGTCCCGCCGCCCGAGGGCAAGCCGTGAGCCGCCGTCACGGCCTGGGCAAGCGCAGCTCGAAGCCCGCTCCGCCCCCCTCCCGCTCGACGTAGCTCAGATCGCCGCCGAAGCCGCGCGCGAGCGCGCGCGAAAGGGCGAGCCCCAGGCCGAGCCCCGGGGCTCCGGCCGTAGCGGCCTGGGCCGCCGACTTGTGGAAGGGCCGAAAGAGGCGGCTGCGCTCGGCGCGGGGGATGCCCGGACCGCCGTCGCGCGTGGTGAGGATCGCATTTCGTCTTTCCAGGGTGACGGCGAGATCGAAACGAGGGGCTTCGCCGTCCGCCGCATACTTCGCGGAGTTGTCCGCCAGGTTCTGGAGAATCCTTTCGACGGCGATCGGATCGACGTGCACCGGCTCGCTTGTGAGCGAGGGCGAAAGATCGAGCGAGACGGCCAGCCCGCGGCGTTTCAGGTCTTCGCTCAGGCGTTCCGCGATCGGTTGCAGGAGGCTGCCGAGCGGGATCGCCTCGGCGGCCACCGCCGCTCCCCGCCGTTCGAGGCGGGCGAAAGCGAGGACGTTCTCGACCAAGTGGCCGAGGCGGTCGGCCTGGGCGCGGAGCGTCGCGATGTACTCGCCGCGCCGGTCGGCGGCGACCAGCCCCTCGTCGAGCATCTCGGTGTAGAGCCGGAAGGTCGTGAGCGGCGTCCGCAGCTCGTGGGTGACCGCGGAGACGAAGACGTCGCGCCGGCGGGCGAGGCGGAGGGCCGCCGCGATCAGGGGGCCTGCGGCCAAGGCGACTGCGAGGATCGCTGCGGTCGCGAGCGCCAGACCGAGCCGGGCGGGGGAGCCGCCGAGCCCTTCCGGCGCCGGTTGCGGTCCGGGATCGAGGCGCAGGGGCAGGAGCGCGAGCTGGCGCCCGGGATCGGCCTTCTCGTCGTTCGGCGCGGGGCGCAGGTCCGCAGCGGGCAGGAGGTCGCGGGTCGGGCCGAGCAGCCAGGCGCGGACCGCTTCGCGATGGAGCCAGATCCCCTCGAGAGCCTCGCCGCCGCCCCTCTCGATGCGCCGCGCGAGGAGCAGCTCGCCCTCGCGCCAGACCGGCTGGAGAGGGGTCTTGATCCGCGCCGTCCGGTCCGCAGGGCGGGATCGCGCGCTCGGGGAAATCGGAGGAATCGGGGCGGCCGAGGCCGAGGAAACGGGGGAAAGGGGAGGCGA
>DATMZM010000119.1:0-3983 GCA_035607445.1 Thermoanaerobaculia bacterium
CCGCCGACTTCGCGCTCTGGCAGCTCGCGACCTGGACCGGCGAGCGGCTGGCCGAGCCGCTCGCTCATTTCCGGGCCCGCTTGAGCGACGTGCCGCCGCTCGACCTGCCCGCCGACCGGCCGCGCGGCGCCCGCCGCGGCAGCCGGGGCGGCGTTCGGGCGAGCGTCCTGCCGGCGGAGCTGGCGGCCGGCGTCGCGAGCCGCGCCCGCACCGCGGGCGCGACGCCGTTCATGGTCCTCGCGGCGGCCTTCCAGGCGCTCCTCGCGCGGCTGTCGGGCCAACCGGCGGTCGCGTTCGGCACGCCGATCGCGAACCGGCGCTTCCCCGAGGTCGAGGGTCTGATCGGGTTCTTCGCCAACACTCTCGTGCTCGACGTGCGAGTGGCTGACGATCCGCCGTTCGCGACGCTGCTCGAACGCGCGCGGGAGAGCGCCCTCGCCGCCTACGCGCGGCAGGACTTGCCGTTTGAGCGCCTCGTGGAGGAGATCGCGCCGCGGCGGGACCTGGCGCAGAATCCGTTGTTCGACGCCCTCTTCGTGCTCGAGGAGCCGCTCGCCGAGCGCCGCGTCGACGGCCTCCGGATGATCCCGCGGCGCCTGGCGACCGGCACGGCCAAGTTCGACCTGGCCCTCGCGCTCGCGCCGCGCGGCCCGGGCGGCGACGAGGGTTACGACCTGTTCGCCGAGCACGCCGCGGACCTGTTCGACGCCGCGACGATCGACCGCTGGCTGGCCGGCTACGCGCGGATCGTCGAGGCCGCGGTCGAGCGGCCGGCGGAGCGGCTCTCGGACCTGCCGTTGCTCTCGGCCGGCGAGCGCGCCCAGCTCGCGCGGTGGTCGGGCTCAAGCGTGCCGGCGATCTCCTGGGAGGCCCTCGCCGCGGCGGGCGCGCCCGCGCCCGGCGATCTCCTCCACGCGCCGTTCTTCGCCCGCGCCGCCCGGGAGGCGGGGGCGATCGCGCTCGTCGGAGACGCCGGCGCGTGGACCTACGAGCAGCTCGCGGCGCGCGCTCTCGCGCTCGCCGCGGAGCTCGGCGCGCGCGGCTTGAGGCCGGAGGAGCGCGTGGGGGTCCTCCTGCCCCGAGGGCCGGAGCTGGTCGCGGCGCTCTTGGGGGTGCTCGCCGCGGGCGGCGCCTACGTGCCGCTCGAGCCGGCCACTCCCGACGAGCGCCTGCGCTTCCTGCTCGAAGACTCCGGCGCGCGTCTCTTGATCTCCGACTCTGCGAACGGAGCGAGGGCCGCGGGCGCTGTGGCCGAGGTTCTCTCGGTGGCGGAGCCGGCCCGAGAGGCGGGCGCCGAAAGCGCGACCGAGATCGATCCCGAGCAGATCGCCTACCTGATCTACACCTCCGGCTCGACGGGACGGCCGAAGAGCGTGGCGGTCGCGCACAAGAGCGCGTCGGCGTTCGTCCGCTGGGCGCTCGCGGCGTTCTCGCGCGAAGAGCTTTCCGGCGTGCTGTTCTCGACCTCGATCTCGTTCGCTCCCTCGATCTTCGAGCTATTCGCGCCGCTCTCGTGCGGCGGCACGGTGGTGCTCGCCGAGAACGCTCTCGACCTGCCGCGCGCGGCGGCGCGGCATCCCGTGACGCTCGTCAACGCCGTCCCCTCGGCGCTCGCCGAGGTGCTGCGCGGCGGCGGCCTGCCCGAGAGCGTGCGGGCGGTCAACCTGGCGGGCGAGGCGCTGCCCGGCGGGCTCGTGGCGCAGATCTTCGCCGCGGCGCCCGGCGTCGCGCGCGTCAACAACCTGTACGGCCCGTCCGGAGACACCACCTATTCGACCGCGGCCGAGATCGCCCGCGCGGAGGCCGGCTCCGCGCGCGCCGCCTCGCCGCCGATCGGCCGGCCGCTCCCCGGGACCCGCGCCTTCGTCGCCGGGCCGCGCGGGGAGCCGGCGGGGGTCGGCGTGCCGGGCGAGCTTCTGCTCGGCGGCGCCGGGCTCGCGCGCGGCTACCCTGGCCGTCCCGGGCTGACCGCGGAGCGCTTCGTGCCGGACGGCGTCTCGGGCGCGCGCGGCGAGCGCCTCTACCGCACCGGCGACCGGGCGCGCTGGACCGCTGCGGGCGAGCTCGAGGTCCTCGGGCGGCTCGACTCCCAGGTCGAGCTGCGCGCGGCGCTGCGCGGCCGCCTGCCGGGCTCCCTCGCGCCGACCCCGCTCGCGGTCGTCGATGCGCTGCCCCGGCTGCCCAACGGCAAGCTCGACCGGCGCGCGCTCGCGGCCCTCGCCGATTCGTCAGATCCCGCGGGGGGCGCGTTCGTTCCGCCCCGGACCGAGGCCGAGGGCGTCCTCGCCGGGATCTTCGCGTCGGTGCTCGAACGCGAGCGGGTGGGAATCGAGGACGACTTCTTCGCCCTCGGCGGCCACTCGCTCCGGGCCGCTCGCGCGGCGTCCCGGATCGCGCGCGCGTTCGACCGCGATCTGCCGGTCTCCGCCCTGTTCGAAACGCCGACGGTGGCGGGTCTCGCCGCGCGGCTCGGCGCAGGACGGGACGGGACCCCCGCCGCCGCGGCGCCGCCGCTCGAACGGACGGAGCGCAGCGCCGGGGGCGCACCGCTCTCCTTCGCGCAGGAGCGGCTCTGGTTCCTCGAGCGGCTGCAGCCCGGCACGGCGATCTACAACCTGGCGGGGGAAGTGGCGCTCGACGGCCCGCTCCATCCGGTCGCGCTCGCCGGTGCCCTCGCCGCCGTCGCAGGGCGCCACGAGAGCCTGCGCACGGCGTTGCGCGACACGCCGGAGGGACCGCGCCAGTGCCTGCTCGCGCCGCCCGCGCCCGCGCCCGCGCTGGCGCTCGCCGACCTCTCGGCTCTCCCGTGGCAGCGGGGCGCTCAGGAAGCGGCGCGGCTCGCGCACGCGCTGGGCGGGAGGCCCTTCGATCTCGCGCGGGAACCGGGGCTGCGCGCGCGCCTCGTCCGGCTGGCGCCGCTCGCGCATCGCCTGGCGCTCGCGCTCCATCACACGGCGGCGGACGGCGGCTCGCTCGGCCTTCTGGTCGGCGAGGTGACGGAGATCTACTCCGCCGCGGTCTCGGGACGCGCGCCGCGCTTGCCGGAGCTGCCGGTCCAGGTCGCGGACTTCGCCGTCTGGCAGCGCGCCTGGCTCGCGAGCGGCGCGCTCGCGCCGCAGCTCGAGGCCTGGAAGGAGCGGCTCGCAGGTCTCGATCCTCTCGCGCTGCCGGCGGATCGGCCGCGGCCGGCGGTGCGCTCGGGCCGCGGCGCGTGCCGCGAGCTGAGGCTGCCGGCAACGCTTCTCGCCGGGCTCGACCGCCTGGCCCGGAGCGCCGCGGCGACGCGCTTTCAGCTGCTGCTCGCGGGCTTCGTGGCGCTCCTCGCGCGCTTGGCCGGCGCGGGGCGCGTGGGCGTCGGAACCCCGGTCGCGAACCGGCGCCGGGTCGAGATCGAGCCGTTGATCGGGATGTTCGTCAACACGCTCGTGCTCGACGCCGAGACCGCCGACGAGCCGCCGTTCTCGACCCTCCTCGCGCGCGTGCGCTCGGCCGCGCTCGCGGCCCTCGGGCGGCAGGACCTGCCGTTCGAACGCGTGGTCGAAGAGCTGGCGCCGCGCCGCGAGCTGGCGCAGAACCCGCTCTTCGACGTCCTCTTCGTGCTCGAAGAGCCGCTCGCGCCGCGGCGGATCGGGGAGCTCGAGATCGCGCCCCGGCGGCTCGACCTCGGCGTCGCCCGGCTCGATTGGACGCTCGAAGCGACGCCGCTCCCGGCGGGCGCCGGCGGCGGGATGCTCTTCGGCGCCGAATACGACGCGGACCTCTTCGATGCGGCGACGATCGATCGCTGGCTGGCCGCGCTCGTGCGCCTGCTCGCGGCGGCGGCCGCGACACCGGAATGCCTGCTCTCGAGCCTGCCGTTGATGTCGAGCGAAGAACGAAGCGAGCTGCTCGCGCGCGGCGCGGGCGTCTCGGCTTCAGACGAACCGGAGCCCGAGCTTCTGCACGCGCGGTTCTTCGAGCAGGCCGAGCGGACTCCCGGAGCG
>DATMZM010000021.1:0-5106 GCA_035607445.1 Thermoanaerobaculia bacterium
CTCGCCTCGCGCATCACCGCGGCGCGGGCTCGTTCTTGAGCAGCGCGCGCGGCAGGGCGACGCCTTTGATCAGCAGCCAGAGCGCGAGCGACACTTCGAACGCCAGCATGGGCATCCACGTGAACCAGCTGTCCTCGATGAACCCGGCGAGCTGCAGGGGAAGCGCCACCACGACCAGGATCGAGGCGGCGACGCCCCAGCCACGCCAGGGGCACGGGGATCATCCGGCCGCGGAGGAGGAGGTAGGAGAAGAGCGTGCTGCCGACGGCGAAGAAGGTCGCGCCGGTGGCCGCGCCCTCCCCCGAAAGGAGGTACGCGCCGAGGGCGTGCGCCGACTCGGTGTCCGGCGCGTTGGCTCCGGCGGCCGTCGCGAGCCACAGCAGGCTCAGCGACCGCTTGACGGAGATCCCGCCGACAACGCCCTCGGCGACGCGACAGACGAGCGCCAGCAGGGCGAGATCGGGGTCCTCGTCGCGCGTGATCGCGTAGAGCGTCACGCCCAGCACCCAGGCCGAGAGGGAGGTGAGGAGAGTGAGCACGACGACGACGCGCAGGTCCGTCGCGTGCTGGGCGATGCCCGCGAGCTTCGCCGCGATCCCCTCTCCGCCGGTCGCCCGGCCGAACAGGACCATGCTGGCGATGCCGGCCGCGATGTAGAAGAGGAACGTGAAGCCGGCGACTCTTGCGTTCGTGGTTCGGGTCATGTGCCCTCCGGGCAGGACCGATGCGGCCGAGAGGAGCTCGCCACGTGCCCAGCCGGCCCCGCCGCCTCGTCGTCCGTCGCCTGGGTCAGCGGACCTGGAAGCTCGGCCGGTAGGCCAGGAGCCAGAGGCCCGAGTAGTCGCGCATCAGGCGCATGCGCAGGAGCTCGAGCTGGCGGGCGGTCTCGAGGTCGCCTCCGAGGACGCACTGGTGGACCTCGTGGGAGAAGCGCCAGAGGTACAGGTCCGCCACCCGGCAGGTCTCCCGCGCCTGGTCGAAGATCGGCGCGGCCCCCGTATGGGAGGTCTCGTCGAGCAGGCTCGCGATCTCCTGCGCCTCTTCGTTCCCCCGCAAGCGCAGGGCCGCCGCCTCGAGCAGGAAGCGCTCGAGCGCCACGCCCGAGTCCTCGCCGGCGCAGACCCGGCGGCAGGCGACGATCTCCCGCGGCTCGAGCCGCAGCGGGTAGATCTCCGGCGTCACCGTGGCTTCCTTGGGGTCCGTGGTCGGCGGCAGCTCCTGGATCGCGTCGACCAGGCGCCGGTAGTGCGCGCCGATCAGGTCGGCGTGGGCCGCCGGCACCGGGCTCGCGGCGGCGCGCTGGATCTCGCCGGTGTCCTCCTGGAAGATGGCGCCGGGATCCTGGCCGCCCGCCTCGGCGAGGCGCGGCATCAGGTGGCGCACGCTCTCGCGGATCTGCGCTAGGTCCTCGAGCTTGAAATCGTCGCTTTGCAGGCGCTGCTCGAAGCGCTCGATCTGCTCGCGGAAGGCCGTCAGGTCCTGGTCCAGCTCCTCGTTGCCCGAGACCTGGCGCTCGAGCTCGAAGATGCGCTGGTATTCCGAGATGAAGCGGCGCTCCTCGCGCTGGTAGAGCTCCTGGATGCGGGCGCGCAGCACCAGGTTCGTCGCCTGGACCGAGATCAGGATCGAGGGCTCGAAGTAGAAGTCGGAGAGGCCGTGCTTGAGCTCGCGGAAGCGCTGGATCACCTCGCGCTCGTAGAGCTGGTCGAGCCCTTCGACCGCCTGGATCTCGCCGCGCAGCGTCTCGACCTCGCCGCGCCGGTAGGTGACGACCTCGGGGGCGAGCGGCGGCGCGCCGAGGAGCATCCAGAGGCCCTCGAAGATCTCGTTCAGGTGCTTGGTGTCGCGGAGCCTCAGGCCCTGGCCGAGCTGGCCGGCGTCGTCCTCCTCGGAGAGCCGGGCGAGCAGGAAGTCGATCTTGTCGAGCCGCGCCGCGGGCCAGCCGTCCCGCCGCGGCGCGTAGAGGTAGAACCGCACCAGCTGGGTCAGGATCTTCTCGTCGTACCCCCGCACCCGCTTGAAGAACTGGCGCAGGGCGTTCGCCCCGACTTTGCTATCCTCCGCGTCGAGCGCCACGAGCAGGTCGGCCAGCCGCCGATCCACCCCGTCGAGACGGATGCGCACCAGCTCGCCTTCCGTCGCGTTCAGGTTCTGCGAGATCTCCTTGAGCTCGCCGTAGAGGTCCTGAAACGCCGTCGCGTGGTCGGCTCCCTGGCGGTCGAGGACGGTTTTCGACAACCCTTGCAGGAACTGGTGGAACGTCCACGTCGCGCGGAAGCGCTGCGACAGATCGGTGTAACGCCGATGGAGGACGTTGAGCTCCTGGACGGTGGGCATGGGCGGTCGATGACCGGCCGGGTCACGGTTCGTTGGTCCAGCGGCGCGAACGGCGTGGGCCGATTCTTTGAGGCAAATCATACTACGAGGCACGGGGGGCGGCGGCGCGATGGCGAAACGACACGACGGGGTGCGGGTCCTCATCCCGCAAGAGGCGATCGAGGCGCGGATCGGCGAGCTGGCCGCGGCCATCGACCAGGACTTCGCGACCAGCGAGCGGCTGATCTGCGTCGGCGTGCTCAAGGGCTCGGTCTTCTTCTTGGTCGACCTCCTCAAGCACTTGAAGGTGCCGGCCGAGATCGACTTCTTCCAGACCTCGAGCTACGGCAGCGGCACGAGCCCGGGCGAGGTCCGGATCAAGAAGGACATCGATCTGTCGATCCGCAACAAGGACGTCCTCCTGATCGAGGACATCGTCGACAGCGGCTACACGCTGCGCACGATCCTCGACCTGTTCCGCTTCCGCGGCGCGCGGAGCGTGCGGCTCTGCGCTCTGCTCGACAAGAGGGAGGCGCGCAAGGTCGAGGTGCCGATCGATTACTGCGGCTTCGTGATCGACAACCTGTTCGTCGTCGGCTACGGCCTCGATTTCGACGAGCGCTACCGCAATCTCCCCTACGTCGGGGTCTACGAAGGGTCCGGAAAGGACCCGGAGGAAGACCCGGGAAAGGACCCGGCATGAGCGGTTTCCTGCGCATGAGGATCAAGGAGGCGATCGACTTCCACCACAGCGACGACGCGCCCGAGGCGATCGGACCCTACTCGCAGGCGGTGTCGGTGGGCGGTCTGGTCTACACCTCGGGCCAGGTCGCCCTCGATCCCAAGACCAACCGGCTCGTCTCCACCGAGTTCGAGCCCCAGGCGCGCCAGGTCTTCGCGAACTTGAAGGCCGTGCTCGCGAGCGCCGGCTGCCGTTTCGACGACGTGCTCAAGGCGACCGTCTTCCTCAAAGACTTCAGGGACTTCGACGTCCTCAACCGGATCTACGCCGAGCACATGGGCTCCCACCGCCCGGCGCGCTCGACCGTCCAGGTCGCCGCGCTGCCCAAGGGAGCGCTCTTGGAGATCGACTTCATCGCTCGGCTCGCGTAGCGGGGGGGGACCTCGCCAGAGGACATCTCCGCGGGCGAAATTCGCGCTACACTCCGCGACCAAACCACGGAGGGACGTGCCATGAAGAAGATCCTGCTCGCGGCGGTCGCCGGAGGTCTGATCGTTTTCGCTTCGTCCGCAGTGCTGCACCTGGCGACGCCTCTGGGCGAGGCGGGCTTCCAGAACCTGCCGAACGAGGACGTCCTGCTGCCGGCCTTCAGCTCCTCGATTCCCTCGGCAGGCCTCTACTTCTTTCCCGGGATGACCGACCGATCGAAGGAAGCGCAGGAAGCCTGGGCGAAGAAAGCCGCGAGCGGGCCCTCGGGCATGCTCCTGTACCGGCCCTCCGGAGGCGAAGGGATGACCCCGCGCGAGCTCGGCGGCGAGCTCGCGACCAACGTCCTGGCCGCCGCGATCGCGGCCTTCGTGGCCTCGCTGATGTGCGCCCCGTTCGGCCGCCGGGTCCTCGCGATCCTGCTGCTCGGGGTCTTCGCCTGGCTCTCGATCAGCGCCAGCCATTGGATCTGGTACGGCTTCCCGAGCGCCTTCGAGCTCGCCGAGCTGATCGAGCAGGCCGTCTGCTGGCTGCTCGCCGGTCTCGCGATCGCGAAGATCGTGCCGCGCGCGCAGGGCTGATCAAGAGGAGGCGACGGCCTCCCGGGGCGCTTCCGCCGGGCTCCCGAAGCTCGCGAGCGCCTCGACCGCCCGGTCGACGTCTTGGTCCGAGACGTCGCGGTGGGTGACGAGGCGGACCTTTTCGGCTCCGAACTGGCTGCCGAGGATGCCGTGCTTTGCCAGCCGGTCGAGGAACGATCGGGCCGGGCCGACCGGCTCGTCGAGGGAGCCGCCCGTGGCCCGGCCGACGCGGAAGACGAGGATGTTGGTGCGCACGCGGGCGAGGTCGATCTCGACGCCGGGAAGCGCGGCCACCGCTTCGGCCAGCCGGCGGGCGCGGGCGTGGTCGGCCGCCAGGCGGCCCGGTCCGTCGCGCAGCGCGAGGAGGCCGGCGGCGGCGAGGACGCCCGACTGGCGCATGCCGCCGCCGAACATCTTCCTCACGTTGCGCGCGGCGGCGATGAAGTCGCGGTTGCCGCAGAGCAGCGAGCCGACCGGCGCGCCGAGCCCCTTGGACAAGCAGAACATCACCGAGTCGAAGCCGCGGGCGAGCTCGGCCGCCGGGGTGCCGAGCGCCACCGCGGCGTTGAAGATGCGCGCGCCGTCCAAATGCACCGGCAGGCCGAGCTTGCGGCCGGCCGCGATCAGCTCGTCGAGCCGCTGCCGGTCGTAGACGATGCCGCCCGCCACGTTGTGGGTGTTCTCGACCGCGAGGAGGGCCGTCGGCGTCGCGAAGCCCGCCGCCGGGCGGAACGCCGCAGCTACCTGCACCGGGGTGATCAGGCCGTCCGCCGTCGGCAGGAGGCGCGGGACGATCCCCGAGAGCGCCGCCATCGCGCCCATCTCGAACTCGTAGATGTGGGCGGTCGCCTCGCAGATCACCTCGCGGCCGGGTCGGGTGTGGAGGTGGAGCGCGATCTGGTTGCCCATCGTGCCGGACGGGACGAAGAGCGCGGCCTCGAGGCCGAGCGTCGCGGCGGCCTCGCTTTCCAGGCGCGCGACCGTCGGGTCCTCGCCCCAGACGTCGTCCCCCACCTCGGCCTCGGCCATCGCCCGGCGCAT
>DATMZM010000323.1:0-8618 GCA_035607445.1 Thermoanaerobaculia bacterium
TACGAAACCGCGGCCGCCGGGACCGGCTCGGCGAGGGCCTGGCGGGCGAGGTTCCGGACCATGGTGAGCATCGCCATCAGGCCCATCGACTTGCCCATCGAGAGCTCGTTGCCGTAGATGTCGTAGACGAGGTCGGTCGAGAGGGCGGCGACCTGATCGAGCGGCGCTCCGGAGAGGCCTTCGCGCAGGATCACCGCGAGCGACTTGGCCGACACCCCTTGGGGATTCTCGACCGCGAAGTGATAGTCGAGGGTCCCGTCCGGCCGCCGCTCGGCCCAGACGTAGGCCTCCGACTCGCAGGCCGGCACCCGGTTGTCGCACGAGAACGGCCGCACCGCGATCCGCGGCGGGACGTCCTCGAAGCGGTCCGCGACGTCGATCAGGAACTGGATCCGGTCGGCGCGGTCGGGCAGAAACCGGAGGAGGTCCAGGGTCTCGGCCAGCCGGGCGGGGATCTCGGGCATCTGCAGCTCCAGGGGGGATGGCGGGCGGCGGCGAGGAAGCGTCGCCGCCCCTCCCGCCGGATCACTTTTCGATCGGCACGCCGACCAGGTTGCCCCACTCCGTCCAGCTGCCATCATAGTTGCGGACGTCCGGGTAGCCCAACAGGTAGGTGAGCACGAACCAGGTCAGGCTGCTGCGCTCGCCGATGCGGCAGTAGGCGATCACCTCGTCGGAGCCCTTCAGGCTGGCCTCGCCCTCGTAGATCGCCTTGAGCTCGTCCGCCGGCTTGAAGGTCCCGTCCTCCTTGACGGCCCGCCCCCAGGGCACGCTCTTGGCACCCGGGATGTGGCCGCCGCGCAACGCCCCCTCGTTCGGATAGTCGGGCATGTGCATCCGCTCGCCGGTGTACTCCTGGGGGCTGCGGACGTCGACCAGCTGGCCCTTCTTCTCGACGTGGTCGAGCACGCGGTCGCGGAAGGCGCGGATCTTACTGTCGTCGCGGGGCGGGGCGGCGTACTCGGTCGCCGGATAGCTCGGCACCTCGCGCGTCACCGGCCGCTCCTCCTTGATCCACTTGGCCCGGCCGCCGTCCATGACCTTGGCATTGGTGTGGCCGAACAGCTGGAAGACCCAGAACGCGTAGGTCGCCCACCAGTTGTTCTTGTCGCCGTAGAGCACCAGCAGCGTGTCGGGCGTCGCCCCGATCCGGCGCATCAGGCTCGAGAAGCCCTCGCGGTCCAGGTAGTCGCGGCGCAGGGGGTCGTTCAGGTCGCGGGTCCAGTCCACCTCGACGGCGCCGGGGATGTGGCCGCTCGGATAGAGCAGCGGATCCTCGTTCGACTCGATGATGCGGACCCCCGGGTCGGTCAGGTGCTCCGCCACCCAATCCGTCGAGACCAGCACCTCGGGCTTGGCATAACCGCGGCTCTCGATATCGCTCACCGTCTCACACTCCTTTCGGCAGACGCGAGCCGGCGCCTGGCCGGCCGTTCATAATTGTGATGCTTTTTATCATCATTGCCCGACAGCGTCGAGACCTCCCCCGCCGAACCCGCCGTGGACGACAAAACGAGCCTCGCCCCCCAGGGCGGGTCATTGCAGAGGCATCGAAGTGTTGACTAGGATGAAATGTTAGGCGCATTCTTCATCCCCCACCGGTTGCACGCGGTCGTCGCCGCGGGCTTCGCGTCGACTCGACGCGCCGGATTCAAAGACGACCCCGATGAACGACCGCCACCCCGACCCCGAGACCCTCGAGCGCTTCCTCGACGACGACCTGCCCGAGGAGGAGGTCCGCTCGATCCTGCGCCACCTGTTCGTCTGCGCGGCCTGCGAAGAGCTGGTGATCGAGAGCCTCCCGGCCCTGCCCGCGAGCGCTCTTGCGAGCGCTGCCCCGGCCGCGGATCCGGAGCGGGCGCTCTCGCTCGATCGCGTCGCCGCAGGTCTCGACGAGGAGCGCCGCCAGGGGCTCGAGCTGTGGCGGGACCTGGCACCGCTCGCGCCGGCGAAGCGCCGGGCGCTGGTCGAGAACGAGCGGCGGTTCGCCACCCTGGGCCTGGTCGAGCTGCTGCTCGAGCACTGCCGCCGTGCCGTCGCGAGCGACCCGACGGCGGCCCTCGCCCTCGCCGAGCTCGCCCTTTCGACCGCCGAACGGCTCTGCCCGGAGCGCTATCCCGAACCGGCGCTCGCCGCCGCGCGCACCCGGTCCTTGAGCCACCTCGGCAACGCGCGCCGCATCTTCGGTGACTACCGCGCGGCCGAGCGTTGTTTTCAGGAAGCCGAAGAGTGGCTGGAGGCGAGCTGGCTCGATCCGCTCGACGACGGCCAGCTCCTGCAGTTCCGCGCCTCGCTGTGGCGCGACCTCGGCCGGATCGACGAGGCGATCGCTCTGCTCGAGCAGGCGATCGGCATCTACCGCGCGATCAACGAGCCCCACCAGCAGGGCAAGGCGCTGATCAGCCGCGGGATCCTCCTCTACTTGCGAGACGACCTGCCGGGAGCGGGAGAGAGCCTGCGCCGCGGCGTCTTCCTGATCGACCGGACGGAGGAGCCGCGCCTCGCCGTCTGCGCCCAGCAGTACCTGATCCTCGGCCTCCAGAAGGCGGGGCGTCCGCAGGAAGCGCTCCAGCTGCTCGAGACCTCCCGCGACCTCTGGACCGGCGGGGCCGAGGCTCTCGACCGGATCCGGCTCCATTGGCTCGAGGCGCAGATCCTGATCTCGCTCGACCGGCTCGCCGAGGCCGAGGCGATCCTGCTCGAGGTGCGCCAGGGGTTCATCGACGCGAGCCTCCCCTACGACGCCGCGCTCGCCGCGCTCGAGCTCGCGACGGTCTACGCCCGGCGGGGCCGGTCCGCCGAGATCCGCCGCCTGGCCGACGAGATGATGCCGATCTTCGGCCTGCTCGATGTGAAGCCCGCCCTGCTCGCCGCGCTGATCGTGTTCGAGACCGCGGCCCGCCAGGACCGCCTGAGCTTCAAGGTGCTGCGCGAGATCTCCGCCCGGATCGAGCGCGCCCGCACCGAGGAGTGGGACCCGAGCGGAGCGGCATCGCGCCTGGATCCGGCCGCGGTCCCCGTCTGAAGCGCCGCGCCGCCCGCTCCGCGCGGCGCTCTCCGATCAGCCGGCGTTCTTCTTGCCCGCGAGCAGGCTCGCGAGCGCCGTCTCGGGCGCCTGCCAGTCGCTCGACGCGAGCCGGCCGACCTCCCGGCCGTTGACGAAGACGACGCCGGTCGGCACCGCGTGGATGCCGAACCGCTTCGAGTCCGGATCGGCGAGGCCGGGCTTCAAGCCCCAGTACTCGAACTGGATCTTCGAGGTCTTGAGCAGCTCTTCCATCTTGAGCACCATCGGCACGTGCTCTTTGCAGTGCGGGCACCACGAGCCGAAGAAGACGCGCACCCGCACCGGCGTCGCCCGCTTGCGCAGCTGCTCGATCGCCCCGGCGTTGGGCTTGTAGGCCTTGGCGCCGCGCGCATAGTCGGGGCTGTAGGCGAGCAGGTCGCTGCCCCTCTTGAGACCGAGGAGAGGCGGGCGCGTCTGGAGCACCGCCTTGCGCCCTTCGGACTGGAAGTGGACCTCCTCGCCTTGGACCTCGAACTCGCCCTGCGGCGAGAGGGCCGCGTCGGCCATCAGGTCGACGCTGCCGTCCGGGCGCTTGACCACCTTCATCAGCTGGACCGTCTGCACGGTGCCTTCGCGCGACGAGATCAGGACCGGCGAGGGGAACGCCGAGGAGAGGATCAGGAACGCCGGGATCCCTTTGTTCAGCTGGTAGATCTCGGCCGCCGGCTGCGGCTTGCCGTTGACGACCAGCTGGTAGTCGCCCGTGCGCTCGAATCCGCGCAGCACGGCGTCGGGCCCCGGAGCCTGGGCGCGCGCGATGCCGCCCGCGAGGACAGATCCGAGGAGGAGAACCATCGCGCCGAGGCGCGGTCTTCTAAGCGGCGTCATCTTGTCACCTCATGGCAATCTTACGTCAGCCCGCGCGAGGCTCAACCGGGCGGGGCCGCCGCGCCGAGATTTTCGGGCAGGCCGCGGTAGGTCGAAACGACGCGGCCGTCCTCGAGAATAAAGGAGCGCGGCAGGCGGCGGTAGAGCGGGCGCAGCAGCTCGGCCGGAGCCGAGCGGACCGCGAACGTCGGGCCGAACTTGAACTTGAAGCCCATGAACTCCTTCGGATCGGTCGCGGTCACCACCGAGAGGGGCACCGCGGGCCCCGAGTCGGCGTAGCGGTTGAGCGCCGGGATCGCGGCGACGAAATCCGGCGCGTCGAGGTCGGCGAGGACGACCAGCTGGCGCCCTTGGCCGAGGTCGGGCGCGAGGGTTCCGAGGCAGACGGCCTCGGCCCCCTGGCCCGCGCACAGGTCCGCGATCCGGACGCCCGGCTTCAAGCGCGTCGCCAGGTCGTCGAGCGGCAGGACGGGGGCCTTCCAGGCGAAGGCGAGCGCGGCGCCCGAAGCCACGACGACGGCGGCGAGCCGACCCTTGGGCGGCCGGCCTCCCCGCTCCCGGCCCAGGAAGGCGAGGGCGAGAGGCGGCACCAGGAGCAAGAGGTCCTGCCAGAAAGCCTCGGCGGGCGTCCTCCGGACGAGGTTGCCGAAGCAGCCGCACGAGGAGGCCGGGAGGGCCTCGCCGCGGAGGGAGCGGGCGTAGGCGCGCCCGGTCAGGAAGAGGAAGAAACCGACCAGGGCCACGGCCGGGAGCAGGACCCAGAGCCGCCGGATGCCGAGGACGAGGGCGAAGCCGAGCGCCACCTCGACGCCGATTCCGGCGAGCGCGAGGATCCGCGCCGAGAGGAGGATCTCGAGCCCTTCGCCCCGGACCTGCTCGGCGAAGGCTTCGGGATCGAGCGCCTTCGCCCAGGCCGCGACGAGGAGGACGAGGCCGAGCACGAAGGCGCCGAAAAATCCCAGCCACCGCCGCCAATCCCTGGGCAGCGATCCCGCGGTCGAGAGCTCGGAAGCCAGCGCCATAGACCGCCGATCCTAATGACCGGAGCTCCGGGGGAGCAACCACGCCCCGGCAGGCGCGAGATTTCGGCTTCGGGAGGTCAGGAGCGCAGGCGCTCGGCGAGCCGCTGCCAGATCCCGCCCCGCGGGCCGAGGCGCGGATCAACGGCCTCCGCGGACAGCCGGTCCATCTCGACGGTGGCCGCAGGCTCGGCTCCCTCCTCGGCCTGGACGCCGAGAACGTCCAGGGGCTCGTCGTCCGCCTGCGCGCGCCGCACGACGAGGTCGTAGTTGCCGATCGTGATCCGGTCGCCTTCGGCGAGCTGCTGCTCGCCGGCCATCCGGATCCCGTTGACGAAGGTCCCGTTGCTCGAGCGCAGGTCCTGGAGGAGCGCGCGCCCGGAGCGGACGGAGACGAGAGCGTGGACCCGGCTGACGCAGGGATCGGCGAGCACGACGCCGCAGCCCCGGCTGCGGCCGATCGTCGTCTCCCCCGGAGGCAGGAGGACCGCCCGGCCCGGCAGCTCGACGCGCCAGCTCTCGGGAGGCTCGGAAAGCCCCTCCACGTTCGCCGCGCTCACAGCGGCCATGATGTCGTTAAGGCCATGATGAAAGAGTATATACCCTTCAGCGCTGTGCTGCCGCAAGCACCTGGTCCCAACGCAGATGCCGGCGCAATTCCTCCGCCGTCGCGCTCTGGATCCTGTCGAGGAAGGGCTCGAGCGGCCCGCAATAGAGCAGCTCGCCGCCGCGCGTGCCGCCCCCGGGCCCGAGGTCGACGATCCAGTCGGCGCGCGCGATCAGGTCCGGGCTGTGCTCGACGACGATCACCCCGTCGCCGCGCGCGACCAGCCGGCGGAGGGTCCGGTAGAGGAGATCGATGTCCGCCAGATGGAGGCCGGTCGTCGGCTCGTCGAACAGGAACAGCCGCTGCCCCTCCGTCGCCGGGCGGTCGAGGAAGCTCGCGAGCTTGAGCCGCTGCGCCTCGCCGCCCGAGAGCGTCGAGGTCGACTGCCCGAGGCGCAGATAGCCGAGCCCGACGTCGAGCAGGGAGGCGAGGCGGCGGCAGAGCCCGCGATGGTCGGCGAAGATCGCGAGCGCCTCCTCGGCGGTCAGCTCGAGGGTCTCCGAGATGTTGCGCCCGAAGGCGCGCACGGCGAGGACCTCGGGCTTGAAGCGATGACCCTGGCAGACGTCGCACGGGACCGTCACGGGAGCCATGAACTGCATGTCGACCTCGGTGACGCCGGTCCCCTCGCAGGCCGGGCAGCGGCCGCGATCCAGGTTGAACGAGAAGTGCGCCGGGGTGATGCCCCGCGCGAGGGCGTCCGGGCTCGCGGCGAAGATCTTCCGGATCTCGTCGTAGGCCTTCAGGTACGTGACCGGGTTCGAGCGGCTCGAGCGCCCGAGCGGGCGCTGGTCGACGAGCGTCACGTCGGCCAGCCGCTCGAGCCCGAGGAGCGCGTCGCACCGGCCCGGATCGACATCGACGACCCCCTTCCCGCGCTGATAGGTGCCGTAGAGCACGTTTTCGATCAGCGTCGACTTGCCCGAGCCGGAGACCCCGGTGACCGCGACCAGGGCGCCGAGCGGCATCTCGACGTCGAACCCGCGCAGGTTGTGGGCCCGCGCGCCGAGGATCTTCACCCTGGGCCGCCCGCCCGGCTCGTGGTCGAGAGCGTCGCCCCCCTGCTCGCGGCGGAAGCGCGCGAGATGTTGCCGGGCGGGCGTCGGCGGGCGCTCGCGCATGTAACGGCCGGTGAGCGATTCCTCGCAGGCCAGGATCTCCGCGAAGCTCCCCTCGGCGATCACCCGCCCGCCGCGCTCGCCAGCCGCAGGCCCGAGGTCGATCACGTGATCGGCGCCGCGGATCAACGTCCGGTCGTGCTCGACGACCAGCACCGTGTTGCCGCGGGCGGCCAGGTCGCGGAGCAGGCCGAGCAGCCGCTCGCTGTCCTGCGGATGGAGGCCGATCGTCGGCTCGTCGAGCACGTAGAGCGTGCTGGTCAGCCCCGAGCCGAGGGCCGCGGCGAGGTGGATGCGCTGCGATTCGCCACCCGAGAGCGTGCGCGCCTGGCGGTCGAGCGTCAGGTAGTCGAGCCCGACCCGGTGGAGCACCTCGATCCGCTCGGCCAGCTCGTCGAGCAGATGCCCGGCGACCTCGCGATCGCGCAGCGTCCAGGGTCGCTCCCGGAGCCAGAGGCAAAATTCTTCGACCGAGAGCGCGAGGAGATCCGGCAGGGTCCGCCCCGCGAGGCGCACCGCGAGGGCTTCGGGCTTCAGGCGGGCGCCTCCGCAGTCCGGGCAGGTCGTATACGAGCGATAGCGCGCGAGGAGAACGCGCACGTGCACCTTGTAGGTCCGCTGCTCGAGCCAGGCGAAGAAATCGTTCAGGTTGACGAACTTCCGGCCCTTGCCCTCGCCGCTCCAGGCCCACTCCCGGTCCGCGGGGTCGAGCTCCCCCCACGGCCGGTCGAGGGGGATCTTGCGCTTCTTCGCGGCGGCGAGGAGGCCCTCGTACAGCTCCTCGTAGGCGGGGGTGTTCCAGGGCGCGATCGGGCGCTCCGCGAGCGAGCGGCGGGGGTCGGGGATCACCCGCTCCCGGTCGATCCCGATCACCCGTCCGAACCCCTGGCACCGCGGGCAGGCGCCGAGGGGAGAGTTGAACGAGAAGAGGGGCGGCGACGGGCGGCGGAGCACCTCGCCGCAGGCCGGGCAGCCGAGCTCGCGCGCGTAGAAACGGGTCCTCTCCGGACCGCGCGCCTCGATCCGTCCCGACCCCAGGCGATAGCCCTCCTCGATCGTCGGGACGATCCGCCCGAGGGCATCGGGGGACGCCGAAAAGCGGCCGAGCACGAGCGGCAGCGGATCGAGCTTGGCCGACCAGCGGTCGTCCGCCCCCATGCGGATCACCTCGCCGCCGGCCAAGCGGCGCTGGAAGCCCTGGCGTACCAGCTCGCTCAGAGCGGCATCGGCGTTCTTCTTCGGCCGGGCGACGCGCGCGACGAGGAGGAACGGCGCGCCGACCCCTCCGACCCCTCCGGCCCCTCCGGAGGCGAGATCCTCGCCGGCCTCCTCGGGCGTGAAGCTCCGCGCCGGTCCGTGCCCGTTCGGGCAGGAGACGGTGCCGAGATGGGTGAACAGGAGGCGGAGGACGTCGTGCACCTCGGTCAGGGTGGCGACCGTCGAGCGCGCGTTCTTGACCGCGTTCTGGGCCGCGAGCGCCACGGCGGGCAGGATGTTGCGCACGTCGTCGACCGGCGGCCGCTCCATCTGATCGAGGAACTGCCGGGCGTAGGTCGACATCGACTCGACGAAGCGGCGCTGCCCCTCGGCGAAGATGGTGTCGAAGGCGAGCGACGACTTGCCCGCGCCGGACGGGCCGGTGACCACCGTGACCGCCCCGTGCGGCACGCGGCAGTCGACCCCCTTCAGGTTGTGCGTGCGGGCGTTCTCGACTTCGATCGCGACAGGCTTCGGCATGCAACGTCCCAGGATTCGTTCGGCGCGCGACGCCGCGCGGAAGAACACGCCATCCTAGCCGAAGCTTCCCGGGTTCCGCTCGCGGCGGCGAGAGGTGAGAGAGCGCTAGATCAACCGGTAGCCGATCTCGTGAGCCACTTGCTTGATCGTGGGCAGCAGGCCCGGATCGGCGAGAGGTCGATGAAACAGCGGCGGGATCGAGAGCGCGGATTCACCGCGCTCGAAAAGGGCGATCGAACGCT
>DATMZM010000018.1:0-3470 GCA_035607445.1 Thermoanaerobaculia bacterium
GCGAAGGTGCTCTCGCGGTATCTCTCGGGCATCATGGCGCGCACCTTCGCGCACCAGACCGTCACCGACCTCGCGGCCTTCGGCTCGGTGCCGGTGATCAACGGCCTGACCGACGACCTCCACCCCTGCCAGGGGCTGACCGACTACTTCACGCTCTCCGAGATCTTCGGCGGTCTGATCGGCCTCAAGGGCAAGAAGATCGCCTACGTCGGCGACGGCAACAACATGGCCCACTCGCTGATGTTCGGTGCCGCCAAGGCCGGGATGAACATCGCGATCGCCTCGCCGGACGGCTACAGGGTGCAGGAGAAGTACCTGGCGCAAGCGCGCGAGGACGCCGCAGCGGCGGGCACGACGATCGAGCTGACCGACGATCCGCGGAAGGCCGTCGTCGGCGCTCACTGTGTGACGACCGACGTCTGGGCCTCGATGGGTCAAGAGACGGAAGCGGCGATTCGCCTCCAGGCGTTCGCCGGCTACGAGGTCGACTCTTCGATGATGGCGCTCGCCGATCCGAGCGCGGTCTTCCTCCACTGCCTTCCAGCCCACCGCGGCGAGGAGGTCTCGGCCGAGGTCTGCGACGGCCCGCAGAGCCGCATCTACGACCAGGCCGAGAACCGCCTCCACGTCCAGAAGGCGATCCTGCTCTGGCTGATGGGCGGCGTCGCGATCTGAAGGCTCATCTCAGAGTGCCGCCCCCCGCGGCACTCTGAGAGGGCTCTCGCTGGGAGAGTCCCCTCACGAGGCGGAGGGTCAACCGCGCCCGAGCAATTTCAGCAGCGCCCGCCAGGCCCTGCCGCGATGGCTCGTGGCGTCTTTCTCGGCGTCCGCCAGCTCGCCGTACGTGAGGCCCGTGTCCCCGGGCGAAAACACCGGATCGAAGCCGAAGCCGTTCGCGCCGCGGCCCGGAGCCACGAGCGTTCCGTCGGTGTTCCCCACGGCGAGAATCTCGTGGTCGGCGTCCTTCCAGAGGAGCAGGCAGGTCGCCGTGGCGCGCGGGTCGCCGAGCGCGAGGGCGGTGCGGGCGATCGCCTCGGCTCCCGCGGCCTCGAGCATCCATTTGACGAGAGGACCCGGGAAGCCGTTGAGCGCGGCGAGCCCCAGACCGGCCTCTTCGACGACGAGCGGACGGCCGAGGGAAGGCCCGACCCGGCGCCAGGCTTCCGCGGCCTTCGCGCGCACGACCTCCTCGTACGACAGCGACTGGACCTCCGGCAGATCGAGCGCGACGGAGTCGACGTCGAGCCCCGTGAGCCGCCGCGCCTCCGCGAGCTTGTTCGGGTTGCCGGTGACGAGGACGAAGGGAGAGTCGTTCAGATCTTGCGCCGCGGCCGCTGCTTGGCGGAGATGGATTTGATGATCGTGGCTCCGCCGCCCTTCTTCGGTGGCGGCGGATCGGCCTGGTCGATCGCCGCTTGAATCAAGGCCAGAACGCCCGGCGAACGGAAGGGCGCGACGCTCGGCAGCCGGATGAAGCGGTTCTGTTTGCCGCTGCCGAGCAGCAGGCCCTCCGGGTCGGGCAGCGTCGCGCCGTAGTAGAACGACAACCCGACTCCGTTCGCCGCGGCCGCGAGCGACACGATGCAATCCGAAGGGCGCTCGGTCGTCGAGTAGCCGATCGCCAGGAAGTTGTAGTTGTCGTAAACCAGCTCGTTAGTCGTCGGCAGGAGCTTCTTGACCTCCACCCGGCACGCCTCGATCAGCCGGCCCACGTCCGGCTCGAACTTTGCGATGAAGCCCGCGAGCTGCTCTTCGGGATCCGCGCCCGAGGCGCCCTTGGGTGCTGCGGATTTCATGGCGGCCATTCTACGAGAATGCGCCGGACGGTTGACGGGTCGGTCAGCGAAACAGCGGCAGGGAGACGCCCGGCCCGAAGATCCCGACGAAGACGAGCCCGGCCACCGCTCCCGCGACGAGCCAGCCGCGGCCGATCCGGAGCGATTCCGCTTCGGCCTCCGCGCCGACTCCCTGTCGCTTCAGCAGCACAGGCAGGAGGTTCATTCCCGCCATGGCGCCGAACCCCGTGGCGGCTCCGGAGGTGAGGATGTATAGGGGACTCACCGGATTGAACACGGCGCCGAGGGTGAGGAGCGCGCCGCCGACCCAATACGAGAGGGTGCAATAGCGATCGGCGTTGCGCTCCGCGACGACTCCCGCACGGAGCAGGCGGCGCAGCGCGAGCCACGACACGAAGACCGCGCCCGCGTAGAGGGCGAGACCCGCGATCGCCACCGGAAGTCTCCAGACCCGGGAAGGCGCCAGGGCGTCGAAGACCACTGCGACGTCTCCGCTGCCGAGGATCGCCGAGTAGAGCAGGTAGGCCGTCGCCCCGAAGGCGTTCGTCGCCCCGAAGAGCCAGAAGAAGTAACGCCAGGCGGGCGAGAGCGCGGAGCTCCCGGCGAGGAGCAGCGTGGCCGCCAGAAGGAGGTTCAGCAGCGGACCCGCGGCGGCGACGATCGGGCTGCTGGCCGTGGTGCTCAACCCGATCGTCGACACGGAAACGGCCTGGACGCCCAAGGGGAGGAGGGTCGCCAACCCGTGCCCGAGGATCTCGTGCCCGAGATCGTTGATCGCGTAGGCGAGGATCGCGACGGCGGCGATCCCGAAAAATCCTGCCCCGTCCTGTGGGTGCCCGAGGGCGCTCACTCGATGGGTTCCACGAGGTGCCTCCGGTTGGCGAGCGGAGGGAAGGGCTCGGGCCAGAACTCGACGAGGCGCGTGATCTTGCCATCGGCGACCGCGAAGAAGGAGATGGCCCGCGCGTTCTGGACTCCGTCGGAGACCGAAACGTCCGAGACGGCTTCGGACGTGCCGCCGACGATGCGATGGATCGTGAAGACCCAACGACCGTGCGCCGGGTATTCGGCGTTCATGGCCGCGAAGCGCTCGGCGCCCCGGATGCGCTCGTTGGACTGCGGCCACTCCAGGACGAACTCGGGAGCGAGAACGGCGGCGACGGACGGGAAGTCGTTGGAGCCCATGAGGCGCCAGAACTCCCGGACGATTCGGACGGCATCGGTGCTTGGCATGGCCCCTCGCGGATGGGTCGGCGGTGACGGATGGCCGTCGCTGGCTCCCCGGCAATGTTCGTGCGATCTTAGAACGAGCCCGCTCGGGCTCGCCCTCCTCGGGTGAGCTCAGAACGCCTGCCGGTCGGCGAGGCTCTGCAGCCGGCCGGCCGGGTTGGTGTAGGTCCGCATCGTTCCGGTCGTCAGGTCGGTGATCCGGACCCGATAGCCGGCCGGCGAGAGCCCGCCCAGGTAAACCCAGAACTTGCCGTTGCTCGGCCGGCCATCGGTCAACGTCAAGGCCAGCACGGGGGTTTCGGGGGCGGCGGGGAACGCGAAGGCCCCGCTGCGATCGGTGCGCGCGAGAGCGAGGGCCCGCGGCGGATGGCTGCCCGGCCCGAAGACCTCGGCGCGGAAACGGCCGCCGAGCAGGCAGAGCGTCCGGCTCGACGGCAGGCAGGT
>DATMZM010000407.1:0-6517 GCA_035607445.1 Thermoanaerobaculia bacterium
GATCGCCATCGCGGTCGAGACCGCGGCGACCCCGAGCGAGAGCCGGAACGCCTGCCAGAGGTCGGTCCGCCCCCAGGCGACGCCGAACCACTGGAGCGTCAGACCCGGCGGCGGGAAGCCGAGCGTCGCCTTGTCGGTCGTGAAGGCGTAGAGAGCGACGACGAGAAGCGGCAGGTGGAGGAACGCGATCGCCGCGCCGGCCGCGAGCTTGAGCCCGAGCGGGGCCCGCTCGTCAGATCGCATCGAAGGCCCCGAACCGGCGCGCGACCGTCAGGTAGACCGCCATGATCGCCATCGGCACGACGGTCATCGCCGCGGCGAGCGGGACGTTGCCCGCAGTCCCCTGGTGGCGCAGCACCGCCTGGCCGATGAACAGGCTCGAGTTGCCGATCGTGCCCGGGATGATGAAGTCGCCGAGGGTGAGCGAGAAGGTGAAGATCGAGCCCGCCACGACGCCCGGGAAGGCGAGCGGCAGCGTCACGCTCCGGAACGTCCGCCCGGGCTTGGCCCCCAAGTCCGCCGAGGCTTCGAGCAGCGACTTCGGCACCCGTTCGAGCGCGGCGCCGACGGGCAGGATCATGTAGGGCAGCCAGATGTAGAGGAAGACGAGGAACATGCCGAGCGACGAGAACGAGAGCGACGGCCCGCCGACGACCGGCAGGGCGAGCACCCGGTCGAGCACCGGCGCGAGCCCGGCCTTGGCGAAGAACCAGTTGAGGATCCCCTCCTTCGCCAGGATCAGCTTCCACGAGTAGACGCGCACGATGTAGCTCGACCAGAGCGGCAGGATGACGCCGAGATAGAGCAGAGCCCGCACCCGCCCGCGCGCGTAGCGCGCCATGTAGTAGGCGAGCGGGAAGGCGAGGAGCGCGGCGGCGAGAGTGACCGCGGCGGCCATCGCCGTCGTGCGCCGGAAGATGTCGAGGTTCGACGGCGTGGACAGCTGGGCGTAGGTCGCGAGCGAGGGCTTGCGGACGACCTGGCCCGTGAAGTCGTCGACGTGAAAGAAGCTCTGGACGAGGAGCGCCAAGAGCGAGCCCAGGTAGACGACGCCGAGCCAGAGGAGGGGCGGCCCGAGCAGGAGGGCGAGCGCCCAGCGGGGGTGCCGGTCGAGGAAGCTCGCGAGGCGCCGGAGCATCGCTTCAAGCTCCCGCGAGCGGCCGCACGGCGCTCCGCTCCCAGGCCAGGCGGACCCTCCGGCCTTCGGGGTTCGCGGTGTCCGGCGCGCTCTCGCCCGGCGCGAAGACCGCGAGCTCCCCGCCGCCGTCGAGCTCGACCACGTAGCGCGTGTGCAGCCCCAAGTAGACGGCGTCCCGCACGGCGCCTTCGGCCTCCGCCTCGACCGCGTTCGCGCGCGCTCCGGGCGGCAGCAGGCGGATCCTCTCCGGCCGGATCGCCGCCGGGCCGGGTCCGCCGGTCAGCCGCCGGGCCAGGTCGCCTTCGAGCAGGTTGGTCGTGCCGACGAACCCCGCCACGAAGACCGTCCGCGGCTCCTCGTAGATCTCCCGAGGCGTGCCGACCTGCTCGATCCGGCCCTGGTTGAAGACCGCCAGGCGGTCGCTCATCGCGAGCGCCTCCTCCTGGTCGTGGGTGACGAAGAGGAAGGTGATCCCGACCTGGCGCTGGATGCTCTTGAGCTCGACCTGCATCTGCTGCCGGAGCTTCAAGTCCAACGCGCCGAGCGGCTCGTCGAGCAGCAGCACGCGCGGCCGGTTGACCAGGGCGCGGGCGAGCGCCACCCTCTGGCGCTGGCCGCCGGAGAGCTGCGCCGGCTTGCGATCCCCGAAGGTCGGCAGCCGCACCAGCTCGAGCGCCTCGCCGACCCGGCGTGCGGCCTCCGGCCGGGCGACCTTCTTGATCTTGAGCCCGTAGCCGACGTTCTCGGCCACGGTCAGGTGCGGGAAGAGCGCGTAGTCCTGGAAGACCGTGTTGACGTCGCGCTCGTAGGGCGGCAGGTCGGTGACGTCGCGGCCGTGCAGCTCGATCCGGCCCGCGGTCGGCCGGTCGAAGCCGGCGAGCATCCGCAGGCAGGTCGTCTTGCCCGAGCCCGAGGGACCGAGCATGGCGAAGAACTCGCCGTCCGCGATCTCGAGCGAGACGCCGTCGACCGCCCGCACCTCGCCGAAGTGACGCGAGACGCCGGCGAACCGGACGGCGGCGGCCGTCATGCGAGCCTCGTCATCCGAGCGAGATGACCCAAACCGGCGTTGCCTTACCGGCCGCCGATCACCGCGATGTAGTCGGTCGCCCAGCGGTAGTAAGGGACGCAGTTGTGGTTGCCGTCGCCGCAATCGGCGGTCGGCGTGCGCCAGAACGCGATCCTGTCGAAGTTGTCGAAGCCGTTCGTCGCGCAGCCGCTTTCGCCCAGGAGGGCGTTGCCCTTGCAGGCGTCCGGCACCGCGGGCACCGAGCCGAACCAGGCCGCGACGTCCCCCTGGACCTTCGGGTCGAGCGAGTGCTCGAGCCACTTGTAGGCGCAGTTCGGGTGCTTGGAATCGACGTGCATCATCGTCGTGTCGGCCCAGCCGGTCGCCCCCTCCTTCGGGAAGACGCTCGCGACCGGCTGCTTGTCCGCCTGGAGCAGGTTCACCTGGAAGGGCCACGAGCCGGAGGCGACCACGCCCTCGTTCTTGAAGTCGTCGACCTGGGCGTTGCCGTCGTGCCAGTACTTGCCGATCAGCTTGCGCTGCTCGCGCAGCAGGTCGAGGGCGGCCTTGTACTGCGCCTCGGTCAGCTCGTAGGGATCCTTGATGCCGAGCTCGGGCCGCGTCGTTTTCAGGTAGACCGCGGCGTCGGCGATGTAGATCGGCCCGTCGTAGGCCTGGACGCGCCCGGCGTTCGACTTGCCGTCCGGCAGCTGCGTCTCCTTGAACACGACGCTCCAACTGTCGGGCGGCGTCGCGCCGAAGACCTTGGTGTTGTACATCAGGACGTTCGGGCCCCACTGGTAGGGGACGCCGTAGTGCTTGCCGCCGACCGTGTGCCAGGGGGCGTCCTGCAGGCGCTTGTCGACCTTCGACCAGCTCGGGACGAGGGCGGTGTTGATCTCCTGGATCTTGCCTCCCGCCACCAGGCGCAGCGACGCGTCGCCCGAGGCGGTCACCAGGTCGAAGCCGCCGTCGTTCATCAGGGCGACCATCTCGTCGGACGTCGCGGCGGTCTTGACCGTCACCTTGCAGCCGGTCTCCTTCTCGAAACCGGTCACCCAGTCGTAGCTCTTGTCGCTCTCGCCGCGCTCGACGTAGCCGATCCAGGCGACGATCGCGACCTCGCCTTCGCCCGCGCCGACCGTCTGGAGCGGAGCGCCCTTGGCGGGAGCCGCGGCGCTTCCGGTTTGGCCCGCGGGCTGCGCGCAGCCGGCTGAGAGAGCGGCGAGGGCGAGCGGTGTCCACAGCGTCCACGGCGAGCGGTAGCGGTTCATTTTGGCTCCTCGGATCGACCCGGCCACGGCGAGGTTCCGGATGGAAACGCCCCCGCTCGCCGGGTCGGAAAGAGATCGAAATTCGTTGCCGGCGAGCCTAGCACGGGCGCCTTCCCGGGAGGACCGGTTTCGCTTTCGGGGCCTACCGTGTCGAAGGGATACGATGAGCGTTCTCACGGCAGCGATCCCGAGAGGGAACCCGATCATGATGACCCTGGTGGCGAGAGACCCGAGCTTGGGCGCCCTCGTCGAGGAACGAAGTCTGCTCGTCCAGTACGCGAGCGGCGACCGTTCCGCGGCGGAGCGGCTGGTGGCGGACACCTACCGGCAGGTGTTCGGTTTCGTCCTGAAGCTGTGCGGCGGCGACGCGGACCTGGCCGCCGACCTGACGCAGGACACCTACCGCAAGGCCTGGGACGCCCTGGCCGGTTTCGACGGGCGGTCCCGATTTTCGACCTGGCTCTGCCGCATCGCCTACACCACGTTCCTGAACCACCTGCGGCGCCCCCACCTGGTCGTCCCGATCGAGGACGAGGCGGGGGTCGTCGAAGCCGAGGATCCCGAGCCGTCGCCCGAGGAGCAGGCCCGCCTGTCGGTTTCGGGCGAGCGCCTGCGGCGGGCGGTCATGGCGCTGCCCGAGCCGCTGCGCGGAGCGGTCACCGCCCACTTCTGGGGCGGAGCCGAGGTGACGGACCTGGCCCGGGAGGCCGGGGTCACCGCTGTCGCGATCCGCAAACGAATCAAGAAGGCGCTGGCCGTGCTCGCCGCGGCTCTCGAGGAGGACGCGCGATGAACCGCTTCCGTGAGCGCGAGGTGCGGCGGTTGCTGGAGGATTTCGACCGCGAGGGCCAGGGCATCGAGCCGCCCGCCGGTCTGCTCGAAAAATTGCAGGCGGAGATCCCCGAAGAAGTGAAGCTCCACGCGAGCCTGGTGCCCGCGAACGCGAACACCCCCCCGCCGCGGCGCCATCTCTGGCTGGTGGCCGCGACCGTGGCCGCGATGGTGGGAGCGGGATTCCTGGCGCTCCGCGTCCGGGAGGTCGCGCCGTCCCCCGAGTCGCCGTCTCTCAAGGCGGCGGAGCCGCGCGAAGACGCCGGCACCCCGCGCCTCGCCGGGCCCCCCTCGGGGGACATGGTGCCGGAGGGTCGGGAGGCCCCGGAGGAGAGCGCACAGGGCGGCAGCGGCCTCCTGACCCCCGGCGGCGCCCCCCCGGAAGGGGAGGCTCGCCGAAACGCCTCCCCGCCTCCCGCGCCAGCGGTGCAACCGGTCGAGGTGCCGAAGACGCTCTCCGAGCGCCTGCGCATGATTCCTCCTCCCCCGGCGCCTCCGCCCCCTCTGAAGCCTTCGCTCCGGGCGAAGGGCCGCGTCGATGCGGTCGAAGGCGGAGTCGAAGGGGGCGTCGCGGGAGGGGTCGTGGGTGGAGTGGCGGGGGGCGTGCCGGGGGGCGTCATCAGCGGCGTGCCGAGCACCGTGACCGCAGAGTCGCCGCTCCTGGCGGCCGCCCGGAGGTCCAAGCCCGCGGCGCAGCCCTCGACGGGCGGCACCGCGGAGCCGAACGACCAGCCCTACGGCGACGTCTTCTTCAAGACCTACGGCGTCAATCCGTTCGTCGACGCGGACGAGGACCGCCTCTCGACCTTCGGGCTCGACGTCGACACCGGCTCGTTCACGGTCATCCGCCGCTACCTCGAGGACGGCAACCTGCCGCCCCACGAGGCGGTGCGCCTGGAAGAGGTGGTCAACTTCTTCGACTACGGCGATCCGGCGCCCGCCCGCGGCGACTTCGCGATCCGGCTCGAGGGCGCGCCGAATCCGTTCGGCCCGGCGGCCGAGGCCTCCCGGCACAAGCTCCTGCGGATCGGCTTGAAGGCGCGCGAGATCGACGCCGAGCGGCGCAAGCCGTCCCAGCTCACCTTCGTCATCGACATCTCGGGCTCGATGGACCAGGAGAACCGGCTCGGCCTGGTCAAGCAGGCGCTCGGCCTCCTCGTCGGCCAGCTCCGCGGCGACGACCGGGTGGGCATCGTGGTCTTCGGCAGCGAGGCCCGGGTGGTGCTCGAGCCGAGCGGCGACAAAGGGGAGATCCGGAGCGCGATCAACAGGCTCGAGACCGAGGGGGCGACCAACACGGAGGCGGGGCTCAACCTGGCCTACGACCTCGCGCGGCGCAGCTTCCGGACGGACGCGAACAACCGCCTCATCCTCTGCTCGGACGGCGTCGCGAACGTGGGCAACACCGGGCCGGAATCGATCCTGAAGCGGATCGGCACCGAGGCGCGCAAGGGCATCGAGCTCTCGACCGTCGGCTTCGGCATGGGCAACTACAACGACGTGCTGATGGAGCAGCTCGCGGACAAGGGCGACGGCCGCTACGCCTACGTCGACACCCTCGAAGAGGCGAAGCGGATCTTCGTCGAGGGGCTCTCGGGCACTCTCCAGACGATCGCCAAGGACGCCAAGGTCCAGGTCGAGTTCGATCCGGCGGCCGTCCAGAGCTGGCGGCTGCTCGGCTACGAGAACCGTGACGTGGCCGACGACCGCTTCCGCGACGACACGGTGGACGCCGGAGAGATCGGAGCCGGGCATGCGGTGACGGCGCTCTACGAGGTCAAGCTCCGCCCCGAGCCCGCGGCCAGCCGGCCGCTCGCGACGGTCCACCTGCGCTGGTTCTCGAAGGAGGCGGACAAGGTCCAAGAGACCGCGCAGTCGATCCGCCTCGCCGACCTCTCCGCCACCTGGGAGAGCGCGAGCCCGGCCTTCCGCCTCGCGACCCTCGCCGGCCAGTTCGCCGAGATCCTCCACGGCTCCTACTGGGCCAAGGGAGAGAGCCTGGGCGACGTCGCCCGCCGCACTCAAGCCCTGGTCGACGACCTGCCCGGGAAGCTCCGCAACCAGGCGATCGACCTCGCGACCTTGGCTCTGAAGGGGTTGAAGCTGCAGCCGGAGGAAGAGCCGAAACGCTGAGGCGCGATCGCGGTTTCTCGGGAAGGCGCCCTCGGAAGCTCGGGGGCGCCTTTCGTGCGTCCGGCCCCCGGAAACGGAAGTACGCTACGGCATCTTTCGACCGAATTGCTATAGTATACTATAGCAATGTGG